>CAZVRG010000021.1:0-11296 GCA_964630025.1 uncultured Candidatus Saccharibacteria bacterium | reverse complement strand
GGAAAAGCACGTCGCGCACAAACGCGTCGTCAGCATCCACGATATCCCCCGCCTCACCCAAACCCTCAACGCGCCCGAGCAACAGCACTTTCATAGGCGCTCAACGAATCTCAAATGAGGAAAACTCTCCTGTGGCAGGCGCCTCGGATATCTCCACACGGGTACCGTTCGCTCCATCGGGCCCACGATAACAGAAAGCGCGAAGTGTCTCCAGAGCGTCTGCGGGACCTTCCGCCACAACTTCCACCGTTCCATCAGCGACGTTGCGTACGGTGCCAGTCAGTTGCACACGTGTCGCAAGGTCACGGATACCGAAACGAAATCCGATACCATGCACCTTCCCCGCGATCCGACACGTTACGCGGGTGCGGTGTTCCATGTGTTGCGCGGCATGGCTCGATCGAACGAGTGACATGCGGTGATCGCTACTTCTGCAGAAGCTCAAGTCCTTTATTCAGGATTTCGTCAGGATCTTCGCCGGGCTTTTCATCGGTCATTGCGACGGACGGCGTAATGCCATTCTCGTCAATCTCACGGCCGCGCGGGGTGTGCCAGCGTGCGATCGTGACGCGGATTGTCGCGCCATCGGACAATTCCACGAGTTCCTGCACGGAGCCTTTTCCAAACGTTTGTTCGCCCACCAGCGGGACATCCCGTTGTTCGTGGAGGGCGGCAGCGAGAATTTCCGATGCGGACGCGGAGCCGCCATTGATCAACACCACCAGCGGCACAGACGCGAGGTCTGCTGGTCCGTCTGTGCGGTGCGTTGTCCGCGGGAGTCCTTCGCGCGGGACTTCTTCGACGACCACCGTTCCCCGCGGCAAAAAGTGTCCGGCAACATCAACAGACACATCGAGGAGCCCGCCCGGGTTATTGCGCAAATCCAGCACAATGCCGCGCGCTCGTGCCGCAAGAGTCTCCTTCGCGATCTGATCCATCCGTCGCGAGGTGTCTTCGTTGAATGCGTTCATCGTGATGAGGCCAACGCCATCCCGCATCTCGAGTTTTACACTCTCAATTTCAATGCGCTCGCGGCGGAGCGTGAATTCCAGCAGCTCTTCCGCTCCTTCACGCGCGACCCGTAAGCGCACGGTGGTTCCTGCCTTCCCGCGAATTTTCGCAACCACATCCGTGAGTGTCACGCGGTGATCAATCTCTTGCCCATCAACGCTAACGATGACGTCACGAGCGCGGATCCCCGCGCGTTCGGCCGGCGAACCGCGTAACGGTGCGATCACCGTCACCAGTCCGCGGCGCAAACCGATTTCGATCCCCACGCCGGAAAATGTGCCGTCAAGCTCTTCCGCGAATTGCTTGCTTTCCTTCGGATCGGCGTATGCCGTGTACGGATCACCGGTGCCGGTGGCAATGCCGCGCAACGCGCCCCGTCCAAGGCGTTCGTCATCCAGCGGTCCGGAAAACTTTTCGTGGAGGATATTCCATACTTCTTGGATTTTTTCTGTGCGGAGCGCTGCGGGCAGGTCTCCGTTGGCGCTCGTGCGCGTGCGCGGCGATATGCTGCGGGGGAATTGCGGGGTGTGCAGTTCGAGACGGCCGACGCCAACGCCACCCGCAAACACAAGGAGGAACACGCCGGCAATAGCAAAACGTTTGAAAAGGGGGCTCATGCGGCAAGGCGAATATGGAGCTCGTCGAGTTGCTTCTTCTCTACTGCAGATGGAGCGCCAAGAAGCACATCTTCCGCACCCTGGTTCTTTGGGAAGGCCATGACTTCACGAATGCTCGGCTCGTGCAAGGCGACCATAAGCAGGCGGTCAATGCCGGGCGCGATGCCGCCGTGCGGCGGGACGCCAAACTCAAATGCCTCAAGGAGATGGCGGAATTGCTCCCGTGCTTTTTCGAGATCAAAGCCGACGAGACCGAAGATCTTTTCTTGAAGTGCGCGATCATGAATACGAATACTCCCGCCGCCCACTTCATATCCGTTGCACACGAGATCATACTGCGCGCTGCGCACGCGATGGGGGTCGGTATCGAGTACTGGAAGATCATCCGGCAGCGGCGCGGTGAACATGTGGTGCGACGGCGCGTAGTGTCCATCCTCCTTTTCTGCTTCGAACAACGGAAAATCGACAACCCACGTCAGCGCAAGGGCTCCCAACGCCTTTTCCTCCTCCGTGCGGATGTCTGGGCGGTCTGTACCATATTTCTTCGTCGCTTCGGTGTACGAAATGCGGGGAAAGGGCTTTCGTGCGATGGGAACGCCGAGCGCATCGAAGACGTGGGTGAACAGCCGCTCGGTAAGAGACATGACATCCTCGCGGTCGACGAAGCTCATTTCCATATCGAGTTGCGTAAACTCTGGTTGCCGATCGCCGCGCTGGTCTTCGTCGCGGAAGCACCGCGCAATTTGAAAATAGCGGTCAAAGCCGGACACCATAAGCAGTTGCTTATATTGTTGCGGCGATTGCGGGAGCGCGTAAAAACTTCCGGGATGCAGACGGGATGGCACAATATAATCTCGCGCGCCTTCCGGCGTGCTTTTCGTTAAGATAGGCGTTTCGATCTCCAGAAAGTCTTCGCGGTGGAGGAACTCCCGAATGCCCGCAATGAAGCGATCGCGAAATGCGATATTGCGCTGCATGCGCGCGCGGCGGAGATCGAGAAAGCGGTAGCGCAGGCGGGCATCTTCCCCGACGGGCGTTTCCTGCGCAATTTCAAACGGCGGCGTTTTTGCCGGCGCGAGAACGTTCAGTGTTGTGACGGCGACTTCGATATCTCCGGTAGGCAATTTCGGATTCCGTAATTTTTCCGAACGCAACACGACGGTTCCCGTCACACGAATCACGTCTTCGTCGTGCAGGTCATTCCCTGTTCCCTGTTCCTTGTTCTCTGTCCCCCGTATCACCAGCTGCGTCATCCCATACCGATCGCGCATGTCTACGAACCGCACGTTCCCGTGATCCCGTCTGGCGTGCACCCATCCGCAGAGCGTGACTGTCTCATCTGCATGCTCATTCCGGAGTTCTCCGCAGGTATGCGTGCGGTAGGTCGTTGCGTTCGCCACGCAGAGAGCGTACGTCAGAGTAGCGGGAGGTGCAATAGAAAAACACCCAACGCGTCATGCGTTGGGTGAATGGCGATTACTGCTTTTTCTGCTCGTGTGGAGCGTCGTGCCGCAGACGATCCCGTCCATTGACTCCTGACAGAGGCTTCCGGAAACGGGGAGGACGGGAGTGCGGTCCCAAGAGCCACTCGCGGACGAGCGTCAGCAGCCGGGCGCGTGTCTGCTCCGGCGTCGGGAGCATTATTGCATCCTTGCGCGTTCTGCCGCCGATGCGGGTCGGCGCGACGTCGGTAAAGCGCTGTGTGCCGCGGGCAAGCATTGATCCGGCGGCCCTTCCTTGGCTTTTGCTGCGTTGGTAGTACCACCCTTCCCCCTCCCCTTCTGTCATGAGAAGGGCCGCATCGGCACGGGAGGCTGTGCTGTCCACAGACCACGCGCGTTGCTCTTCCAGACGCACAAGGCGTGCGAGCTCGTCCATCGTGAGCCGCGAGCTCGCGAGAATCTGGACATGACCGCACGGGTGGACATGGATAACCACATCCGCACGCGAGCCATACTGTGAACGCGCGTACTTTGGAAACTTCTGGGATGGCGTCACGCCTGCACAGATCGTCCATGCGTGACCGTCCACGTCGATACTTTCCTTCCATGAGGCTTCCCATGCCTTTTTCCCCTGTACGAAGAACTCCGTCTGCTCGCTCCAGTAGCACGTGAGCATCGTGCGGAGCCATGCGAAGGCTTCCTCGAGACGCGTCTGCGCCGCAATTTGCTTGAAGAGCGGTCCGAGCGCAAAGGGGCATGCCTCGCGTTCCGGCATGGCGAATTGGAACCGCTGATCGCGGGTATCGTCCCAGATCAGGTATTCCTTGAGTTGCTGGACGATCAGTTCGCCGCCGAGGTCTACGAAGTCCAGCGCGCGTGTTGCTGCGCATTCACCCGGAAACTTTTCGTGCGGGTGGTGGTCAAAAATCCATCCGCCGAAGTTGACCGGAATGAATCCTTCCTGAATCCACTCATGGAGTGGGCGCCCGTCCGGAGGCTTCCCGCTCTTCCAGCAGATGATGGGAGCCTTCCCGATCCCCGGAAGCAGCTCTTCTCCGTGGTCTTGGAGCATGATGATGGCTACTGCCGAATCAAGGTTGATGCCCACGGAGATGATGCCCTGCACCTTTTCGGGGATCTCAACCGTGCGGGAGTTTCCGTTCAGTCGCACCGTAACCGTTCGCATGCGTTTTCCCTCGCACATCCGCAACCCATCCATCGAAATTGGGTTGGTCGTGAAAAAAGAATCAGTGCTCGATGACACTGCCCGGAGACCACTCCAGGGGTAGTGTGCGGATACGAAAAGTCCAAACGCTACCTCTAGAGTGTGTTCTTTGTGGAACCCCTCCAGGAGTGGCGGCGCTGTGGAGGGCCAGCACCGCCGCTCCTAAAGGTGTCTGGCATCCGATGTCGCGTACCGCGGCACGGCCAATTCCCCTTCCAGGAACGTTGCAATATAACGTGCCCTTCTCCGGTTGTCAAGCGGCTACGACCGCAAAAACACGCGAGCTGTATGCACAGCAAGTCTCCCGGCGAAGCCGGGATTTTGCTGTGCATCCCCTCCGGGCTTGGGCTTCCTTCCGCTCCTCACTCGCTGTATGTCCAATACAGCTCGTTCGGTGCTCAGTCCAGCCCTGCGCATCTCATCGTGTTTTTGCGGTCTCGCCATCCTTCCCTGGCGCATCTTGCTCGGAGCCACACGTACGGCTAGACTGTGCCTGCCCCCGTGGCGTAACGGCAGCGCACGCGCCTTTTAAGCGCTGAGGTCCCAGTTCGAATCTGGGCGGGGGCACCATTCGACTCGCCCTTCACAGTGTTCAGGGCTCGCTCATGGTAAACCAGCCTTGGAATTCCTCAAGGATGATTTATGTGAGCGAGGCGAATGACCCTGAGCGACGAGCAACGCGAGGAGTCGAATGGCCTGCCCTGTCGTGTTTCACTATGACTCATGCTACACTTGTGGACAGCGGGATTTACCATTGAGCAATGCTTGGGTGCTGACGCATACGCAACAGCAATAACAACACGAAACATGAAGCGCGCATTTCTCTTCTCCGGGGGCATCACCGCGATCATTGTGGGTGTGTTTACGCTTGCGTATCTCACATCAGCTGGCACGAGCCAGTTTGTGTTTACGGGACGCGGCGTGGTGAAGGGTCATGACACGAATGGGAAAACGATCAAGATCTATTTCACGCAGCTTTCCACCAAGGCAGAGCCGATTGGACTCGGGACAACCGTAGACGTGAGTGTCCGGAACGCAAAGTTTGAGAAGAAAGACGCGAACGGCGTCACGCGGCGCATTAATCAGCTCAATCTTGGTGTGGGAAGCGAAGTGAGCATACGCGGGACCGTGCAGAACAGTGAACGCTTTGTCGCGGCGACTGTGACCGCTGTGGATACAGGATTTGTGATGAGCGGAACGCTCAAGACGTTTAGCAATGCCGGGAAAGAAATGACGATTGAGGTCAAGAGTTCAAATTTCCGTTCCGGCACGTATGTGGGCAGCACCCCGCGCTTTATCTTTTCCGGGAACACCAAATTCTATACAAAAGGAAAGTCAAAATCCGCGGAGGACGTCACTGCGACGGATCAAAAAGTCCGCGTCGAAGGAAAGGTGGTGAATGGGACAGATTTGGAGGTTACGTCAGTGAACGAAAACGTTCTGTAACTTCTCACACTCACCTTCCATGGAAAAGAACGATATATTTACTGCGGTTGGGATCGTTGCGATCTTCACCCTCGTTGCTGTTGTCTTGGGCGTATCCGTGTTTGCGCGCGTTCCGTCATATGCGGTCAAAGGGCTGGTGCTCGACAAGAGTACGGCCGACAAATGGTTTGAAATGCGCATCACGGAGCAAACGAAAGGAAAAACGGATATTCGCGGTGATCGGCTGATTATCCGCGTCCTGTCGACAACAAAGGCGTATAACAAGAGCAATAAGGAAATTTCTACAGCGACCTGGCTTTCGCGGGTCCAAAACGACGATACCGTCTCTGTTGCCGGTGAATACAAATCGGCAGATGGAACAATCTGGGCAGACAAGCTCTTGAACCGTACGCGGTAGCATTTCTCTTCGTAGGGCAGCACCGGAGGTCCCCGAGACCTCCGGTGTGCCTTAGGAGAAAAACCGGCGGGATTTTTTCATCTCCGCGAAACGGCGGAGGAGGTCTTCTTGTTCTGTACTGACGCGTTTCGGTACATCAATAACGACAGTCACGATATGATCGCCGCGCTTTTCTCCTCTTCCTGCAGCGGATGCGATACCGTTCCCGCGCAGGCGGAATTCCGTTCCGGAAGCTGTGCCGCGCGGAACGTCAATTGATTTCTCTCCGTCCAATGTTTCCGCTTCCGCTGTTCCGCCAAGAACGGCAGTTGTAAACGGAATGGCGAGCGTGGAACGTACATCGTCTCCATCCCGCGTAAACGCTGGATGCTTTTTCACGTGCACGGTGACATAGAGATGACCGGCCGGGCCGCCGCGGGGACCTACTTCGCCTTCCCCGCTGATGCGAATGCGCGTTCCGTCATCGAGTCCGGGTGGGACCTTCACACGCAGGGTGTCGCGTTGATGCGCGCGTCCCGTACCGTTGCAATCTTTGCAGAGTTTCTCCGGCCGCTTCCCTTCTCCGCGACAGTCCGGGCATACCGAACGGTGCACCATCGCGCCAAAGACCGTACGTACCTGTCGCTCCACGACGCCGGTGCCTGTACAGGTTTTGCATGCGGAGATGGACGTTCCTGGTTCCGCGCCGGTGCCCGAGCAGGTTGGGCAGGCACGCAATCGTTCCAGGATGATGTCGCGCTGTGCCCCCCGCGCCATCTCTTCGAATGACAGTGTTACATTCGTAAGCCGATCGTCTCCACGCTCAACAACGCGACCACGGCGCCCTCGAGGAGAGCCGCCGAATATTCCTCCGAAAAGATCCTCAAAGCCCGTAAATTCGCGCTGGAATACCTCGAAGGGATCAAACCCGCCCGCACCCCATGTTCCTTGCCCCATACCCCCATCCGCAGAGCCAAATCGGTCGTACTGCGTCCGTTGTTCCGGGTCGCTCAACGCTTGATACGCCTCGTTGATCTCTTTGAATTTTTCTTCGTTTCCGGTCGGTTTGTCCGGGTGGTATTGGAGGGCGAGCTTCCTATAGGCCCGTTTTATCTCATCCGGACTTGCGCTCTTCGAAACTCCTAAAAGTTCGTAGTAATCCCGTTTCATGGAGTTATCATGCGCGCTTTACCCCGTTAGAGGCGGCAACGCCTCTAACGGGGTTCATCTCGTCCTGCGATGCAGCACGATCAACGCCGAGCGTTTGGTAGTAATCAGAAGGCATGGGGAGGAGTGTACTGAAAAAATATTTTTTCTGCTCTTGACACGCTCATCATCTCATCTATGCTCGAAGCTATTGTTCGTTTACTTACACGACTCGCGGGGGATGGAGTGATGGGACACGCACTGGAGGATGGCTCTCGACACGACTTTCTTGTCTGTGTCCACCGGGAATTACACCGTCTTGCGCTTTCTCATAATGGGAATGGGGAACTCCTGAAACTGTTGTGCGCCACCCCTGAAGATCTTGCCGCGCTCCCATTCCAAGAATTCGTACGCTTGTGTCAAGAGCTACACGCAACGCCTGAAGGAGTCTGCTTGCGCGCACATGTGGAGCAGCTCGGTGCGGATACCGTCTCATCGAAGAGTACGCGTGTCGGATTTGCTCGAGTGCTTGGTACGATCCAACAGCTCCAGAATGGTGACAAGCATTCCATGCTGTAGCACGTCCATGTTCTTTGCTCCGGCCCGGGAACCCCCCGAGCCGGATTTTTCTTGTGCGTGCCTGATGATCGCTCACTTTTTCTCGGCCTCGCCTTCGACGGTCTTCCCCGCCCCGCCGGCTTCTTGACCGGCTTTTTCGGTGCCGGCAGGTGCCTGCTGTTGCGCGCCGTACATGGCTTGGCCAATCTTCATCACCGTCTGATTCAGATCCTCCATCGCACGCTTGATTTCCGCAACGTTGTCCCCTGTCCCCTGTCCCCTGTCACCTGTTGACTTTTTCAGTGCCTCAAGCTTCGGCTCAATCTCTTTCTTCACGTCGGCCGGAACTTTGTCCCCCAGTTCACGGAGCGTCTTTTCTGTCTGATAGACAGTCGCTTCCGCTTGGTTGCGGGTTTCGATCGCTTCTTTTTTCTTGCGATCTTCCTCGGCGTGGGCAGCCGCATCTTTCGTGAGGCGTTCTACTTCATCCTTCGAAAGGCCGGACGATCCTTGGATAGTGATCTTTTGCTCGCGATTCGTTGCCTTGTCTTTTGCCGACACCGTCAGAATCCCGTTGGCATCAATGTCAAAGGAGACTTCGATTTGTGGCATGCCGCGCGGCGCCGGCGGGATACCGTCGAGGATGAAGCGACCGAGCGACTTGTTGTCGGTGGCCATTTCTCGCTCTCCTTGCAGAACATTAATCTCCACCTGCGGCTGACTGTCAGACGCGGTCGAGAACACCTGTGCCTTCCGCGTCGGCACGGTGGTGTTCTTCGTGATGAGCGGCGTACGAACGCCCCCAAGCGTTTCAATGCCCAATGTGAGCGGCGTCACGTCGAGCAGCAGCACGTCTTTCACATCCCCTTGCAGAATGCCTCCCTGCACCGCAGCGCCGACAGCCACCACTTCGTCGGGGTTCACGTCTTTATGCGCCTTTTTCCCGAAGAGGCCTTCCACCGCTTCAATAACCTTCGGCATGCGCGTTTGTCCGCCGACGAGCACGACCTCGTCAATGCTCTTCGCATCGAGCTTTGCTTCCGCAAGCGCTTCTTTCGTGAGCGCGATCGTGCGCTCAACGTACTCACCAACAAGCTCTTCCAGCTTTGCGCGCGTCATCTTCAACAGCAGATGCTTTGGTCCGGACGTATCGGTCGTAATAAACGGCTGGTTGATCTCCGTTTCCTGCACGGTCGACAGTTCCACCTTCGCCTTTTCCGCGGCTTCCTTCAGTCGCTGGAGTGCAATGGGGTCCTTGCTCAAGTCAATGCCGTACTGCTTCAGGAATTCGTCCGCCATCCAATCAATGAGCTTCTGATCGAAGTCATCACCGCCGAGATGGGTGTCGCCATGCGTTGCCTTCACTTCGATGGTTTCCGGCGCGACCTCGAGGATGGATAAATCGAACGTTCCACCACCAAGATCATAGACAACGATCCGCTCTTCCTTCTTTGCATCCAAGCCGTATGCCAGCGCCGCCGCAGTGGGCTCATTCAAAATACGGCGCACGTTGAATCCGGCGATGGTGCCGGCGTCCTTTGTCGCCTTCCGCTGCGCATCATCGAAATACGCGGGAACGGTAACAACGGCGTCCGTGATCCTCTCTCCTAGTTTTTCTTCCGCGTCCGCCTTGAGTTTCTGCAAGACCATGGCGGCAATCTCTGCCGGCTGGAACCATTTCTCTCCCATCTTCACATCCACGCCTCCATCCGCGCTCTGCCGCAACGCGAAGGGAAAGAGCTCCTGATCCCGTTGCACTTCGGGATCGGAAAATCTGCGCCCGATAAGCCGCTTAATGGAATAGAGCGTATGTTCCGGATTGGTAACGGCTTGGCGTTTTGCGGTAATGCCGACATACCGTTCGCCGGTTTTTGAGAGTGCGACAACGGACGGTGTCGTGCGCGCGCCTTCGCGATTTTCCAGAACGCGCGGCTTGCCACCTTCCATGATCGCCATACAGGAATTCGTTGTACCAAGGTCGATGCCGAGAACTTTAGACATGGGTGAATACGATATGAGTAAAGCGGGTCAGAGGCCCGCGCCCTCCTCCCACGGATATGCGGGAGAAGAGCGTGGACGTCCGTTATTGCGTTCCAGTAGACACGCGCACTTTCGCGGGCCGGAGAACAGTTCCCCCATGTATGTATCCATGCGAGATGACGTCGAGGACTGTGCCAACCGGCGTGTCGTCGGAGACGTTTTCAACAGCTTCGTGTCGCGTCGGATCAAACGGAATGCGCGTCTCGCTGATTGGTTGAATACCCTCTGCCTCGAGTGCGGCAGCGAATGCCGAGCGAATGTGGCGCATACCATCTACCCACGGGTGCAATGCGATGTCCTGTGGGACAGCGGCAAACGCTGCGTCGAAGTGGTCAATCACGCGGAGCAACGAAAGAAGCGTTTGTTGTGCACCTTCCTTGCGCGCGTTCTCGCGCTCTGCTGCGCTCCGGCGGGACAGATTTTCATAGTCGGCACGCGCGCGTTGCCATCCTTCAAGGTAGGATTGCGCTTCGTGCGCCCGTCGGAGCAATTCCGCCGACGCGCCATGGACGCTGCGCGCATGCATGCCGTTGCTCATCGCGAACCTCCGCGTACATGAGAAAGAAACTCTGCGGTGGATGCAAGGAGACTCATGGCTCGGTCGTAGCGCATGCGAAGGGGACCGACAATGGCGAGAAATCCGTGTTCACCGGAAGGAAAACGACAGGGCGCGATCACACAACTGATGTGTTGTGTCGCGGCGAACGGATTTTCGTCGCCAATGTACACGCGCGGCACGTCATCAATGATCGATGCAAGTTCCCGTACATGCGCATCAAACGCCTCGAGTACGCGCGAGAGATCACGCACATGCTCTCCCCCCGAGAATTCGGGTTCTTCCAAGAGATCTGGCAGCCCTGCTTCTTGTATCTCTTCCGTATCGGCAATGCCGGTGACCGCCACCTGCCCGGTGAGCGATGCAAGAAGTTTTGCAGCTTTCCGCGCAAGGCGTTCGCGTTCCGCACGCAGCGCGCGAAGTTCCTCGTGCACTGCGCGGAATTCCGTGGCAGACAACGGGCGTGTCGCCATGCGATCCACAAAATACCGGTATCCGCGTCCGGTCGGAATGCGGCCCGCAGATGTGTGCGGTTGTTCCACGTATCCTTCTTCCTCGAGCACGCTGAATTCCGACCGCACTGTTGCGGGGCTGTACGGAAGATGCTGACGCGTCACCAGCGGTTCAGAGCCGACCGGCTCCGCTGCGCGAATGTACTCGCGAATGAGTGCGGTCAAAATGTGCGCCTGTCGTCCGGTGATGTCCATGGAGTGGGAGTGAGTTTAGCACTCGAGAGTCGAGAGTGCTAAATCAAGCATACCCAGCGTTCGTTCGGTGTCAACTGTATCAGGCCACGACGAACGGTACCCTGTTGTGTACGCCCTCCATTGACATCCCCCCAAAAGTACATACACTACATTCGCAGTTGTTCGTTGAACC
>CAZVRG010000020.1:0-18777 GCA_964630025.1 uncultured Candidatus Saccharibacteria bacterium | reverse complement strand
ACCTCCTGTGTACCGGTTGTCCTTCCAAGGGCATCGCCGGGTAGCAGCGTTCGGATGAGATAACCGCTGAAAGCATCTAAGCGGGAAGCCCACCCCAAGATCACCATTCATGGATCCGTCGGAGATGACGACGTTGATAGGCGGGCGGTGGACGCGCGGTAACGCGTGGAGCCAACCCGTACTAATTGATCCGTTTGCGTATGAAACTTCGGATGCCAGAGACCAGAAACCGGATGCCGGACGGAAACGTCTGCATTCCGGCAACTGGAGTCTGGAATCCGCATTGGCTCGCAGTGTATGGCAATAAAGAAGGGAACATCTCGAGTGGATTTTCCCTTCAAGAGTTTGAGTGCAGCGTTCCTGGTGCTTTTCAGCGGGGTGGTCACACCTCTTCCCATTCCGAACAGAGAAGTTAAGCACTCTAGCGGCGATGGTAGCGGGGACTTCGGTCCCTGCAAGAGTAGCTCAGTGCCAGGAACCCTGCACTCAACAAAAGAAAAAGAGCTCACCAACCGGTGGGCTCTTTTGTATGTGGAATGATTTCTCGTATGCTACACGCAGCGGGAAGCGCGGTGTTCCTTTTCTCAATCTGGAGAACACGATGAGCAACGGCTATGATCCTCTGGCAAGCACCAGCATGCATGTCAGCACAGAGCGCCGACGGCACTGGGCACGGCGACTCGCCCAATCGCAGCAGGGGAAAATACTGCTCGCACTACTCCTTGCCCTTCTGACCGGCGTGACAGGCGGCATGCTTCTCCAGCGGCGCCGGCAGAACGTTCCGCCGCCGGTGGAACCCGTCCATGCATCTCCTCCCGCACTCGACACGCGCCGCTTCGCAGAGCGACGGAATGAAAAAGAATCTCTTCTGCGCCAAGGACGCCGCGAAGGAAAGCAGGAGGGACGGGAGGAAATGCTTTCCACGATTCAGCAGGGATGGCGCGGTATCCTCATTATTGAGGATGAAATCGCACTGACGGTGGCAAATAATCGTGCTGCCCTCGGGAGCAACATGGGATTCACTGTTCTTGAGTACGGCTCGTATCCAATTCTCGTCTATACCGCAGACAAAGACGGAACATTCAGTGTCGGTATCGCGGGGAATCCTCCTGGCCCCTGCTTTCCCTTCCTCTGGCGGAAAGGAAAAATTCCTCCGCCGGACAACCCGCAGGCACTCAACATTCAGGGCGGTCGCCGTGTGACTGTTGTAAAACATCCGTAGAACACGCGTCAGGTCGATACTCCATCGACCTGATTTTATTGCGCGAGGGGATGACGTTGATATCGGAGCAGCGCCTCGAGGAAATAGTAGTCCCCCCACGCAGTACCGGTATCGAAGTCACCGGTTGGTTTGTGATACGTGCCGTGGAGGAGGAGCGCGTGATGCGCCGTTCCTTTCGCAAGATAGGCGGGTGACGACAGGGAACGAAGGATGCGCTCTGCACCGGCAAAGTAGCGTGCGCGCTTCGCAGGACTTTTCTCGAGCCGACTCAACTCCAGCAGTCCGGACGCCGCGATTGCCGCCGCAGAGCTATCCCGCGGTTCAGACGAGGATGCGTTGAAATCCCACAAGGGGATACCGTCGCTCGGAAGATGCGCGAGAAAATAATCGGCAACGGTGCGCGCCGTCTGCAAAAACGATGCGTCGTTCGTTTCGCGATAGACCATCGTAAACCCGTAGAGTGCCCACGCTTGGCCGCGCGACCAGGTCGATTCATTCGATTTTCCTTGCGCCGTCGACTTCTTCTCTACTTCACCCGTTTCCGGATGATACGTCACCACGTGATACGTGCTTCCGTCGGGACGCACATGCTCCCGTCGGATTTTTCGGGCGTGTTTGAGAGCGATATCGCGCCAGAGAGGATCTCCTCCGCGCGCAGCTCCCCAAAACAGCAACTCGATATTCATAAGGCTATCGATGATGACCGGAAATTCACTGGGTTTCGTTTCCCATGATTTGATCGCACCGACCTCCGGGCTATAGCGCGTTGCCAGCGATTCCGCGGCGGTGAGCAAGGTGCGACGGTACTGATCGTTTTTGGTGAGCCGGTAGCCGTTTCTAAAACTTGGAAGAAACATGAACCCTAGATCGTGGGTTCCTTTGTTGTTCTTTTCAATATTCAGAGCTGTGTGGCGGGGCTGCGCATAGGTTCTCCATATCCGACTGCCACTCTGTTCATAGAGTAGCCAGAGACTGCCCAAGAAAAACCCGCTCGTCCACGCACCGGCGTTCGTGGTTTTCCATTTCCCCGCGGTATCGGTCGTGATGGGATACCCCGTGACCGGAAGCGTGCGCGCCGCCTGCTGCAGCCGACTTCTCGCGAACAAAAAGATTCCTGGAATGTCTGTGTGCAGCGTGGAGGATGGAGCAGCCAGAGCCGTTGAGAATGGGAATATGCCTACCGTGACAAGTGTGAGGAAGAACCGAGCCATGTTGCTGCAGCCTATGCCCCGTTAGAAACTCTTTGCAAATAGAAGGATATTTCTTGTTTCATATCAACTGGCGTTCATACATAGTACATGCCTAGAGTTTCTAACGGGGTATGCTGTTCGCGATGATCGCTCAAGAACGCGATGGCTGTCTGCGCGGTTTTCTCGTATCGTACAGAGGCACTTACCCACACCGACACAATATGCAAACGACGATTCGACGCACTGCGGGGGTACTGCTCCTCGTGTCTTTCGGGGCTATTCCCGCCACGCATGCATACGCCGCTGGAAACGATGTCGTTCCCATCCCGTCACCGACATTTCGCGGGGGAGCACCGACCGACGCGACCACGCTCCGCGTTCGTGCGATTCTCGGAAACGCACATCGGTACGCGCTCACCACCTGGTGGCAACGCAAGGGATTCAACCGCCAGAAAGGACCGTATGTGTCATTTGGCGGAACAGGTGAACAGCAGATTCGCCCCTCTGCACATGAAGCATTTGCGCTTGCCGTCGCATTGAAAACCGGAGCGTACGATGCAGAGCACACGGGTGTGTCCTCTGCGGTTGCGAAGGAACGCGCGCTGCGCCTGATTCGCTCCCTCGCATACCGGCATGTTGCGAACACGCCGAGGGGGTGGGGGCATCATTGGCAGAGCGCTTTGTGGGCCTCATCGGCAGGAACTGCTGGGTGGTTGCTGTGGGATGATCTTGCACCTCGCGACCGCCAGTATGTGCAGCGCATGGTGGAGCAGGAAGCGAACCGATTCATCGGCTACCGTCCGCCGTACTATCGAGACCGATCCGGAACCATCCTGTTCACCGGCGACACCAAAGCAGAAGAGAACGCATGGAATGGCCGCATTCTGCAACTCGCAACCGCGATGATGCCCGAGCATCCACGACATTCCGCATGGCAAAAAACCATGGTTGACCTCATGCTCTCCGCATTCGCACGACCGCAGGACATGCAGAGCACGCGCGAGATACATGGACGATCACTCGCGGAATGGTTGCACGGCTCAAACATCAACGATGACGGCAGTATGGTGAACCATAACCGCGTCCATCCCGACTATTTCACGAACGTCACGGACAACATGTACGCGGCACTGGTCTACACGCTTGCGGGGCTCCCCATCCCCGAAGCGGCCTTCTTCAACGCGGATGCGGTGTATACCGCGCTCGTGAACACGCCGTTCGCCGGCAAGACTATTTACCAGACCAACGAAGGAATAATTCACTACCCGCAAGGAACGCGCTGGGGCACACAGCGCCGCATGCATTTTGCCCTTCTGGATATTCAGGCGCAGGTGTTCGGCTTCGACTGGAACGCCAAAAAGAACGGCGCATACTGGGAGCCGCTGCACACGCAGCGTGTGCTGGACATGCAGAAGCGCTCGACAGACGGCCGCACGTACGCGTCCCGCGCGGAAGATTCCTACCCCGGGCGGGAAGAATGGGTCGCCGATCTTGCCGCGCAAGCGTACCTCACCACATGGCTCGGAAGCCGAAGCTTCTATCGCATCACCTCGGAACCGGAATTTTTCTCCACCACGACTGCCGTAGCGGGAGAGGAGTCGTAAAATTCTTCAGGCGCTGAAAAGCGTCTGCGAACGCGGAACAAGCAGCGCAGCGACGATAATCGCGAGGAGTCGCGTCCAAGTTTGCAGTTCGGAGAAGAGATACGGTACGGAAACGCCCACAATAGGTTTTGCCGTCACCACGTCGAGAACGAGCGCAATGAGCACTCATACAATTGCGATCTGCACCGCTGCCGCGAGTGTGGACGGAGGCATGATATACCGCAACAGAATATAGGCAAGCACGAACGCAGTGATCGTGAGTATCGCACCGAACAGGAAGCCTTCGGGGTCCATCTTCAGCCCCATGAAGAGAATCCCTCCCACAATGAACCGGCCGATAAAATTTAGAATCCCGAACCCGACAATCTTTAGTACTTTCATGCCCGCAGTGTACACCTACCCTTGGTCTGGCGGGGTATCTGGGACGACGTTAGAACCTATTGGAGAACAGTGACGGAGTGCTTCACCGTCCCAATACTCCACCCCAGCAAACCTTGACGAGAGTGAAAACTTCTGCTACCTTTCATATCTCTTTGGATAACCTGTAAAACTCAGTACCTTTTCGGAAAGGGAGATACCCCATGGCAGCACGTTGTAGCCTGTACTTCGACCGCAGGCAGATGAAGTTTATCAGCGAAGAGGACGCGAAGGCCGTTGTGCAGCAGGCGGTTGGAGAAGGGAATCTCGGCATCATGACGGATCGCTTCATCGAGTACGGCTTTCCGCCAAGCGACGATATGCCCGAGATCATGAAGATCAAGGTCAGCGTCGAAAACCCCCAGTTCAGTGCCCGGGTCACCACGCCCGCTTCCGTCGTGTACCTGTACTACAGCCGCGAGCGCGGAGACTTCATCGGAGAGGACGAAGCACGCCAACTTGTCCTCGATGCTGTGCGGAACGGCAATCTTCACCTCATGACTGACCGCTCCCACGAGTACAGCTTCGTGGCAGCCACGCCCAACCTGAGAGATGTGCGGATCGTCAGAATCTGCACGATTGTCGGGTAGCAAACAGTACGTTCATTCCGCCCCGCACTGGGTTCACTTCGGTGAGTCCGCTGCGGGGCTCTTTTCTTTTGAGTCCGCCCCTGATGCCAGACAGGCTGTTTCGGCTACCTGTGTGGAGGGCTAGGCTCCTTGTTGGGCAGGCGGTGCACTATATGCAAGTTATCCCGCACAGCTAGTGTACATGAGAATCCTCCCGAGCCGTCTCCATAGTGAAGAGTGATGGCCAGATTTCTGTAAAAGAAACATTATCGTCAGATGTCTTGCCCATGATTAGCACTTTCTTAAAAGGGAAACTTGTCGGCAGAGTCTCGCTCATTTTAGCGTGCAACCTCTCACGGTCATTAGGCAGAAGGACAAATTCCCGATCTGGCTCAGGAATTACCACAAATGCCGACTCGCTGTCCGCATACTTCCGCGTCATTCCCTTTATGTAGTCCACGAGCCCGCCTAGGAAGTTAGGATTGACCACATTCTTGCCTATCAGCCGCTTAAATTGGAAAGCCCAGCCCGTTTCTCGATGCTGGGCTGCAGTACCTTCGACGATAAAAGCGTCGTAGGCGCCTTCACTTCTACATTCTTGTAGTACCTGCCTGACGTGGGACGGGTCCTGAGCGTTGAAATATGGCACGCACTTGGACAATTCCGCTTTCAACTCAAAAGCTATACAGTGCGATTTCTTTTTCAGATTATCTAATGCTCGCTTTAGCCAGATTGCTACTGCCAATTCGTAATCCTTACTATCCCAACCATTCCCATACTCGCGCATGTAAGTAGCTAGGGGCTCCTCGTCGAGAAATATAACTGGAAGTTTTGGCATTACTGGCGGGGTATCTGGGACGACGTTAGAACTTATTGGAGGACGGCGCAAGAGTACTTTGCGATTCCTGTATTGCAGCCAGTCGAATCTTGACCTGTCTCATACTTCAGAGTAAAGTTTCTTCTCCCTCAAACGGGAGAAGTGTTCGTTATTCACCGTCGTACGATTCAGGAGAAGATCAATGAATGAACCTCGCACCGATGCTCCGTGGTACGCCGAAGACAGCGGTCTCTTCGGTTCTGAGTATCTGGAGGAATACGAGAAGATCCTCACACCAGAGCGAACAGTAGAGGACATCGAGTTCCTCGAACGGGAGTTGAGCCTCGCAAAGGGAATGAGAATCCTCGACCTTGCGTGTGGACATGGACGTCATACCGTGGAACTCGCGCGCCGTGGCTACTTGATGACAGGACAAGACCTCAACGGGTTTTTCTTAGACAAGGCGAAGGCAGCAGCGCAGGAAGCAAGTGTGGACGTGCGCTGGGTCCAAAGCGACATGCGGGAGGTTCCCTTCGAAGGTGAGTTCGATGTCGTAGTCAATCTCTTTACGGCCTTCGGGTACTTGGAGAGTGACGATGAAGATCAAAAAGTACTCTCCCAAGTCGCGAGAGCCCTGAAGTCAGGCGGACGTTTCTTGGTAGATGTTATCAACCGCGACCGCATCATGCGCGAGTTCCGCGAGAGTGACTGGAGTGAACTTCGCGACCAGTCTGTCG
Organism: uncultured Candidatus Saccharibacteria bacterium; assembly: GCA_964630025.1. Classification (GTDB taxonomy): domain Bacteria; phylum Patescibacteriota; class Andersenbacteria; order UBA10190; family CAIZMI01; genus VMFP01. Next base: position 12,221 of record CAZVRG010000020.1, on the reverse strand, counting down.
TACTCATCAAGAGGAAGTTCGACTTCACGACGAGCCGAATGAACGAACGCCGCCTCCGAATCTGGAAAGACGGCAAGCGACGCGATCTCTCCTTCCCACTCCGCATGTACTCGCTTCATGAACTCATTCGCATGACAGAAACGGCTGGTCTGACGTACGAGAAGTCGTTCGGGAACAATGATTCGTCTCCTCCCGACTTCACATCCATGCGCTGCGTTCTCGTCACGCGGAAAGTGTAAAGTCTTTCTATCAACCTCCTTTCATCTTACCCGCACTGGATTCACCTCGGTGAGTCCGCTGCGGGGCTCTTTTTGGTCTGGCGGGCCACCCAGGTTCAGTACCCAGAATCACGGGGAACCATAGGGCTTTTCTGGAGGTATTTTGGCTAGGGATTTTGAGGCGTCTCGGTCACAAAAATCAAATTAGTTTTTCAAAAGAGTTGCTAACGCCACTTCGGCTGTGTCTTTGATAAAGGGATTCTTGTCTTTCTGTAATGTCAGAAGCAAGTCTTTTATTCTTTTAGTTTTAACGTGTAAATCTCCCAATGCTTCAATAGCCTCGTGACGTACTAAGTCTGACGGGTCACGTAGAATGGCACTAATAAGTTTAGGAACGGCCTTGCGGTTTCTAGAGGTACCCAATAAGAAGACTGCCTCATGCCGGATGACTGGCGAAGCATCTTTCTTCAGAATCGCACAAAGTAATGCAAAAGATTCTTGAGAGTTCTCTCTTGAGAGAGCAAAGATCGTTTGTCGACGTAGTGCTGGATTTTTAATGTTTAGGAATTCTTTGATAGTCATAGATCTCTAGGTCTCTCGATACAAAAAATCGTTGGCGGAAGCGGGAGGATTCGAACCTCCGAGGGGTGTTTGGCCCCTACCGCTTTTCAAGAGCGGCCCGTTCAACCACTCCGGCACGCTTCCTTACGGAGCGTGGCAATGATACCGCCGGAAGCCGGAACCGTCCACAGAGGCATGCCAAGTACTCCCTGACGTTGTACACTACACACAGCGTCGCTCCGAAACCCCCTGAACTGCTCTTTCCTACCCCGAAAGCGAGGGAGATCTCCGATGATCGATTGCTGCAAAGTTGATATGGATGAATGCGACTGTTCCTGCCACACCGACGGCGGCGTGCATATAGTGGCATGCTGCGGAACATGCCCGTACTGCAAGAAACGCATTATCCGCGAAAGAATAGAAAGTCACCAGAAAGAATGCTCGCTGAATCCAAGGAATCTTGAGTCGCCTGCGGATGAACCGATAACCGTCACGCGCACATAATGCCCCGCGCGGGCTGGCTCCGCCAGCCCGTTTTTACACCAAGAGTGCGCACAACGCCGTCAGGCGGCCCGACCATCACTCATAATACTGCTGCGCAAACGGCGCCGTCGCGGTACGCTTCCGCCATGAGCGTGTTCGACTGGCTTGCGCTGGTATCGGTGCTCGTGGCGATTGTCGCGGCGATCATCGCGATGCGCAGCGTCCGCACGATCCGCACGCTCGAAGAGCGCCTTGAGCGTCTCGGCAGCGGAAAAGACGGAAAAAGCTTGGAGAACACCATCGCGATGCACGACATGCTGCTGAAAAAACATGCGGAGCATGTCACCGATCTCGTGAAAGCCTCCGAATATCTGCACCAGTCGCTGCAAGTCGCAGTCCGAAAAGTATCGCTCGAACGCTACAACCCTTTTCCGGGCATTGGCGGGAATTTGAGCTTCACCCTTGTTCTACTCGATGCACATAACACTGGCGCTGTTGTGACGTCGCTCCATAACCGCGACGCCACGCGGGTATACGCCAAAGCCATCCGTGACGGCCAACCACTGCAGCAACTGTCCGAAGAAGAAGAGCGTGCGCTCCAGAACGCTATGTTACAGAAGGGAGCATAGCAGGAACGCTGCTGCACATTGATTCCCGCATGCGCGGGAATGACACAGAGACCCGTGAATAGCGAAACTCCTCACCGTCATTGCGAGGAGAGATCCCTCGCCGCGCTCGGGACAGGCTCCGCGCAATCCCCGCGTGAGATTGCTTCGCTCCGGCACGCTCACGCGTGCCTTCGCTCGCAATGACGCGAGTTTCGCTATTCACGGACAGAGACGGCTTGAATCTATACGAAGAGCGCGGTATGCTGCCGCCCTATGAGTATGAAGCTCCAAGACCTGGCAAGTGAACTGCGGCTCAGCGAACCCGAGCTGGTGCAGACACTGGCGACGGTGGGCATAAAAGTACCGACAGGCGTCAAACGTATTCCGGACAAAGATGCTGGACGCCTGCGCGCATTTGTGAATGACCAGCGTCGGCGCAGCGCGAAAAAACAGGAAATGGTCACCCTCCCGAGCGTGGTGACCGTGCGAGAGCTGGCCGAAAAGCTTGCTCTGCCGGTGGGAGAAATTATCGGGGTGCTTCTGAAAAACGGCCTCCCCGTCACGCTGAACGAGCAAATTGATTATGAAACGGCGGCGATTATCGCCAGCGATCTTGGATACCAGACCAACGAAAACGTCGCGGCAACGGAAGAAAGTACGCTCACGCCCGAAAAACTGTGGGAAATCTTGAAAAAGGAGGAGCCGGAACGCCGGCGGCCACGGCCTCCCGTCGTCGTGATTATGGGACACGTCGACCATGGAAAGACCTCCCTGCTCGATGCGATTCGCAAGACGAGCGTTGCCTCCACCGAAGCAGGTGGCATTACCCAGCGCGTGACAAGTTATCAAGTGAAAACAAAGGGGAAGCTGATCACCTTTATCGATACGCCCGGTCACGAAGTGTTCGAATTCATGCGGAAGCGCAGCGCCACCATTGGCGACATTGCGATTCTTGTTGTGGCGGCAGATGAAGGCGTCAAAGAACAAACGACCGAAGCCTTGCGCCATGCGCAGGAAGCAGAGATTCCCATTGTCGTTGCCTTCACCAAGGCGGATAAGCCGGAGACAAATCTGGAGCGCGCAAAGCGGCAAATTGGCGATGCGGGACTCACCCTCGAAGAGTGGGGCGGCACCACGCCTGCCGTTGCCGTCTCTGCGAAAACCGGCACTGGCCTCGATACCCTTCTCGAAACAATTCTTGCAGTGAATACCGTGCACCCGACAGCAGCGATCCCGGATCGGCCGGCACTCGCATCCGTACTGGAAGCACACCGCGACCCGCAAATTGGTCCGCTTGCAACGGTGCTGGTTCACACCGGAACGCTCAACGTGGGTGACCATCTGGTTGTGGGACAAACGACCGGCACCGTACGGAAACTCCTCGACTTCACTGGTACCGCGACGGCGACGGCGGGACCGGGAACGCCCGTCACGGTCATTGGGTTGGATGGCGTTCCGGTGGCGGGAGACATTATCCAAGCAGTCGAAGGGCGTTCTGCGGCGCGAGAAAAGGCGCGTCTGACGGTGCGCTCTCTCCCGCAAGCACTCGCACCAAAATCCATTAAGCGCACAAAGGAAGAGCGTGAGCGCGGACGTGCGCGTGTGGAACACAAGCCGCGCGAAGAGGAAGAGAAAGGGCCGAAGATTCTTCCTCTCGTCTTGAAAGCGGAATCGCAGGGATCGCTGGAGGCAATTCGGAACACGGTTCTTGCCATGTCCACAGAACTGGCAGCTGTGCGTGTCATTCGTGCGGATGTAGGCAGCATCACCGATTCTGATGTACGCACTGCGGAAGCTGCTGACGCAGTGATCCTAGGCTTTACTGTTCCTGTTGCGCCAGGTGTACAAAAACTCGCAGATACTGCGGATGTCGCGGTGCGCACGTTCGACATTATTTACAACCTCACGGAAGACGTCCGCACACGCCTGGAACGCCTGGTGCCGCCAGAAGTCATTCGCACAGACATGGGCACACTGCTCGTGCTCAAAGTGTTCTTCAGTATCCGCGGCCGACAGATTGTCGGGGGTCGCGTGCAGAACGGCCATGCGCAAAAAGGAGCAAAGGTGGATATGCTTCGCGGTGACGAGCATCTGGGCGCCGGAACGGTTCTCGAACTCCAGGAAAATAAGGTCCCGGTGGATGAGGTGCGCGCCGGACGCGAGTGCGGGCTGACCATCACCGGAGAAGGAAAGAAAATGAAAGAAGGGGATGTGGTGCGGTTCTACACGGAGGAAGTGCGGAAGAGAGGATTACAGTAAACAGGGAACAGAGAACAGGTAACAGTGCTGTGCGACGCTTTTCCGTTCACTGTCCCCTGATTCCTATTCCCTGACCCCTTGCGTATGCCCCGCAGGCCGGAACAATTCGCCCACGAACTGCGAGACGTGATGGGAGCACTTCTCGCGGAGCGCGTGGAATTTCCCGACGGCATCCTGGTCACTGTCGCACGTGCAGACGTGCCCGCAGACGGTCGCACAGCAACGATTGTGCTCTCGGTCTTTCCTCGCGAGGAGGGCCCGCGCGCGCTTGCGCTCGCGGAGGCTTCCTTGTTCGATCTTCAGGGCGAGATCTACACACGTCTTGATCGCCACCCGGGGCCGCGCATTGGTTTTGCTCTCGATACCCGCGCAGAAAACGCATGAACCAACTCGCCGTATCGCAATCGCCTGTCCTTCCCGCAGAAGAACAGGATCTTCTGCGCCATCTGTTCCACACGAGCACGGACATTCTCGTGACCACGCATCGACATCCGGATGGGGATGCAGTGGGATCATTACTCGGAACAACGCTCGCCCTCCGGGCCGCGGGGAAACGCGTAACGGCGCACACCCCCAATACGCCGCCAGCATTCCTTCAATTTCTTCCCGGCTTTTCCTCGATCACACAAACACCTCCCTCACTGTTCGACGTTGATCTCGCAATTGCGCTGGATCACTCCGAATTGCATCGCACGGGCCTCGAACGTGAACTTGTGGAAGCGCGACGGCCGCTGATTGCGATTGACCATCATGCAACCGCCGATCGTCGGGGGAGCATCAATATTGTTGTTCCGGAAGCAGCGGCAACTGCGGAAATGCTTGAGACACTCCTTCCGGCATGGGGATTCCCGATCACCGCGGACGTCGCGACCTGCCTACTCGCTGGCATGATGACGGATACGGGATCATTTCAGCATGCCAATACGTCTCCGCGCGTGCTCGCAAGTGCCGCGCGCCTGCTGGACCGCGGTGCGGATCTTCCTGCGATCACCGCCGCCGTATTTGGCGGCCGAACGTTGTCCGCCCTTCGTATTGCAGGACGCGCACTCGAACGCCTCCGTGTGCATCCCGAGATGGGCATGGTGCTTTCTGTGCTCACCAAAGCAGATTTGGAAGAATGTGGCGCGAGTGTGGAAGACCTTACCGGTGTCGTCAATCTGCTTAACACGATCCCCGAAGCGAACTTTTCACTCCTGTTGGCAGAAATCGAAACAGGAAAAATCAAGGGGAGCCTTCGCAGTGACCCCGAGGGAACGGTGGATGTTTCCTCCATCGCCCGACGATTTGGCGGCGGGGGACATCGCCTTGCCTCCGGATTCGAAGTCGCCGGACATCTTGTCCGCGATGAAACCGGATGGCGCGTAGAATGATTCGGGTGGGAACCGCTTCGGTTCCCCCTCCGAGACTCCCCCCTCCCGCCTATGGTGCTCACACATCACGGGGCCCACGAGACCCGTGATGTGTTCGCCGGATGTGCATTCAACTCATTACTAGCCCTGTACCCCGCGAAGCAAGTACTCTACATTCATGCTCGAACAGCTCTTAAATCTTTTTCAGGGCGGCATTCAGCCTCCCGCTGCACTCGCGAATGGGATTCCTGCCCGCTTCCTTGCCGTCGTCGATATTCTTCTCGTCGCAGCCATTTTTTACGCAGCCATTCGGTTTCTCCGCCGCACGCGCGCGACAAATATCCTCTGGGGATTCATTGCCATCTTGATCGGCGTCGGACTTGCGCGCTTGCTTGGCCTCAATACGCTCAATGCAATTCTGACGTTGTTTGCCGCATTGCTGGTGATTGCGCTTCCGCTGCTTTTCCAGCCGGAACTTCGCCGCGGATTGGAGCGTTTTGGACGCTTTCTTCCGGTGATTGGCACATCAACCGCAACGCTCGACGAGCCGATCCTCGCAGCGCTTGTGCAAGCAATCGAAACGCTTCGCACGCGCCGCTGGGGTGCGCTGATTGTCTTGGAACGCCAGACGTATCTTTCAGAATACACCGACACGGGCGTGCCCCTGCACGCAGAAGTACGCGCACCTCTTCTGGAGGCACTCTTTTCTCCGGAATCGCCGTTGCATGACGGCGCCGTGATTATTCGCGGGGAGACAATTCTTGCTGCGGGATGTACATTGCCGCTCACCGACCATGAGGACGCGCCACGCGGCACGCGGCATCGCGCTGCACAAGGCATTACAGAAATGAGCGACGCAATCGCGCTTGTGGTCTCCGAAGAACGCGGAACGATCTCTGTGGCGGCGGACGGGCGCCTCACGACGATTCGCCACGCACCGGATCTCGCCGCAGCGCTCCGTACACTTCTCCCCGCCACGCCATGAAGATTCTCGTGTTTGGCGATCTTGTCGGCAACGCGGGCCTCAACGTGGTTCGGGAGATTCTTCCGTCACTGCGAGAAACACATCAACCCGATCTCGTCATTGCCAATCTCGAGAATATTTCCAACGGCAAAGGCGTCACACCCGAACTCGTCGAACGTGCGTTTGCGAGCGGGATTGACGTCGCGACAACCGGAGATCACGCATGGGACGAACGCGCGGGTATTCCCCTCTACGATGCGGAATCGGCGCGGCTTCTGCGCCCCGCAAACTTTCCGCCCGGCCTTCCCGGGAAAGGATGGACAACCGTGACACGGGGTTCCGTGACGATCGCCATTGCGAATGTTATCGGCCGTGTGTTCTTCCGCGCACAATACGATGATCCATTCCGCGCAGCGGAGGCCTGGCTCGCCACGCTGCCCACGCCGTGTATTTCCCTGGTGGATATGCACGCCGAAGCAACATCCGAAAAACGTGCGCTTGGCTTCGCGCTGGATGGAAAAATAACCGCGCTCTGGGGAACGCATACGCATGTGCCGACCGCGGATGAGCAAATCCTCCCACAGGGAACGGCGTATCTCACCGATGTGGGGATGAGCGGCGCGCTCAATTCGGTGATCGGTGTCGAGACGGCGCCGATTTTAAGCTCGTTCCGCACGCAAATGTCCGCCCGCGCGAAGCCAGAAGAGTCGCGGCCATGGGAAGTGAACGCGTTCATCCTGGATGCCGACGAACGCACGGGGAAAGCGCGCGAAATCCACCGCATTCGCGAAGTACTTGTGTGAGTGATGCGTTTTGCGGTATGAGTGGTGAGGCTATGAATCGCGACGCTCTCATCGCCCAGGTTGCCGAGACCACGAAGTGGCAGAAAAAAGATGTCGAACAAATTCTCCTTGCCACACTTGCGCATATTCTCCAAACGCTTCGCCGTGGCGAGGAGGTATCCCTCGTGGGATTCGGACAGTTTCTTGTTTCGACGCGGCGCCCGCGGCGCGGGGTGAGTCCGCGCAATCCGAAACAAACGCTGCAGATTCCGGCGGTGAAGGTCGTGAAATTCCGCGTGGGGAAAAATCTCAAGGACGCCGTCCGATCTGGCTAAAGCCCCAAGAACCAAGCATCAAGCTCCAAACAATGACAAATACGAACACGGGAGAACGAGAGATTTTCGTTTCGTTTGGTTATTGAGAGTTGAAGTTTGTTTGGAATTTGGGATTTGGAGCTTGGAACTTCGATGAACAAGGACTACATCGTTCTCGATCTCGAAACACGCGACAGTTTTCAGGACGTGCGCGCGTTTGACCCCGCACGGCTCACCATTTCTGTTGTTGGCGTGTATGACGCTCGCACCAATACGGAACACACGTACCGCGTTGAAGAGCTCCCCGCACTCGCAGAGCTTCTGCGCGGCACGCCGCGCGTGATTGGCTACAACCTGTTGGGATTTGATTACGCCGTTCTCAAGCCCGCGTTTGCACAGATCGCGAACGGTGCTTCGGCGCTTGACCCCTACACACTCCCGACAATCGACCTCTTCGATCATCTCCAGCGTTCTCTCGGTTTTCGTCCGAAACTCGACGATGTTGCGCACGCAACACTCGGAAAAGGGAAAAGTGGCGATGGGCTCCAGGCAATTCGATTGTATCAGCAGGGAAACTGGGACGCCCTGATTCGGTACTGTCTGGATGATGTCCGCATCACACGCGATGTCTATGAGTACGGCCTGACGCATGGGCACGTGAAATTCCCCATGCGCAATGGCACCGTTGCGGACATCAAAGCAACATGGGTGCCACAGCCGGAACAAACGCGACTGTTGTAAAACAATTTTTCTTTGGTCGGGGCGCCGAGATTTGAACTCGGACTACGTGCTCCCAAAGCACGCGTGCGGCCATTACACCACGCCCCGAATACTAGAGACGCTGCTTATGATGGACAATCCGATGACAGTTTGCGCAGAGTATCACACATTTCGCGATTTCTAGCTTAAGTCGGTTAAGCCCATAGCCACCATGGGAAATAGCGGTGGCAACTTCGATGCTTTTTTCTTTGCCGTTTTCATGGTGAAAGTCGAGAACTCGAGAATCGCTGATACCACACCGTGTGCATTGCTTCCCTTGTTTGTAGCGTACAAGCCATTCTCGATATCGCACTCGCCGACGCTGCTTCATCTCTTGATAACAGTTTCTACACTTCCAGCGGCGATAAACTTTTTCAGGGGTTGTGACAGCTATCCCAAACCAGGAGTCTGGGTAGGTTTTCTGACAGTACTTACACTGTCGACTTTTCACACGTTTAGTATGATCGACTTTGGAGCCAGGAGCAAGAGTCCCAAAGCCATAACAACGTAAAATTCTTCATGGGATCTTCTATAAACCCTGAAGGCTACAGTCATACCGCACTCTGCTCCCATGCGCAATCCTAGCGAAAGACCACTCTAAAAAGCTGTATACTGCTGAAGTACTCTTATGAGCCCGCTGCTCAAGGCAATCAGTATCGGTGTACTCACGTTTCTCGTGATGATGTTTCTTTTGTGGACCGTTTCCCGACTGATGAACCGACCATTTTTCCCATCCCTTGAACGGGCTCCCACTACAACAGCTCCTGACTCCTCGGCGCCTCCGCTGTTCCCGAATCGGTAACCCGTATGCGTCGTCCGTATACCCCGTTAGAAACCTCCTGCACGAAGAAATTCTCACATTGGCATAGGGAAGCAGTATGCCCAAAATTTCCCCATCCTCTTCTACTAAAAGGTTTCTAACGGGGTATACGCAATTTGTCGAGCGGGTCGAGGCACTCGTGAAAACCATCCCGCGTGGACGCGTCGCGACCTACGGACAAGTTGCCGCACTGTGCGGTTCCCCGCGCTCGGCGCGGCAAGTGGGCTGCATCCTCTTTCGCAGTGTTCAGACTCCCTGGCCGAAGGCCAGCCGTAGCCTCTCTCGCAAACCTACAAAAGGCCCACCTTCGCATAAAGCTACGGTGGGCAGCCTTCGCAAATTGAAAAAACTTTGGAGGGGCGAAGGCTGGCAGCGTGTGATGAATCGTGAAGGTCGCTTGTCAATCGTGAATCCCGAAGTCACCGCAGCACAACAAGCGACCTTGCTCCGTCGCGAGGGCGTCAACGTCACAGAGCACGATGGCTCGTACTGGGTTGATCTGAACCGCTATTTATGGAATCCTGAACGACCGAGGCAGTAGGCAAGAGACAGTAGGTACTTTGGCCATTGCGAGGAGTGAAACGACGAAGCAATCTTTACGTTTTTTGCGGGTATAGTTTAGTGGTTAAACGGCGCCCTTCCAAGGCGCAGTCGCGGGTTCGATTCCCGCTACCCGCTCCAAGTAGTGCGTGTGGTACAATCACATTGAATGAAGATAAAATCTGCGAATCCTCGACTACTCATTATGGGCACGGGAGTCTTTCTTCTGTTGATCCTTGCTGTCTTCTTTATGGCGAGAAATCCCGAATGGCCTCCTGGAAATATGTCTCAAGGCGTTCCTCCGTCGCTCGATGACGAGCGGCGTGGAAATGTATACTCCAATTCGAAATATGGATTTACGTTTGAATATCCCGTGGGTTGGAAAGAGAATAGCCGCTGCGGGAACGTCACATTTGACCAAGACGACACACGAGCGGTGATTGCTCCTGCTCCAGTAATTGCGCAGTGTGTGACGGATATGGGTTTAGACTTAAGCGACCGAAAGAATTATCCAATTTACGTAGGGTGGTACAACGAAAGTCCTTGCCCAACTCTTCCGACAACGTACTCTGCGTATACCATTCGAAAGCGCATGCCGCTAACTGTTGGCTCCTGGATTAGGGCAGTATCGAATTCGGGAGATTTCAATGACGAATCTGGAAGACACAAGTTCCGTGAGGTCTTCTTCGAAAATCCTTCCGGCCAATGTTACACTATATTCTCAATCAAAGACACGGACTCCGAGTTGGGTACGGAAATCTGGAGTCAAATCATTTCAACGTTCCGATTTACCGCAGATAAGGCGAATCTTGATGTCGTTCCGGGACTGCCGAATGTTGGAACGTTTCCCGTGGAATAACAGGAGATTAACCTACTACAAAATACTTCTTGAACTACCCCTGACCGCAGTTCGAACGTCCTTCACGATACGGTGGCCAGCGGCGCGAAGAGGGATTCTCCCCACCCGCTCCACTTGTACCGACGAATAGGACTGTGCAATACTTTTACTACGTCACTTTATATGCACGGGTTCGGTAGTGTGCTCGTCCGACAGGCAGTCAGTGTTGCCGCGCTCTTTGCTCTTGCGGCACAGATAGCGCACGCGCAGCCCGCCGTGACCCGCACGGACCCGTCACAGAAACAGGAAAACCAGGTACAAGCTCCCCCCGCGCAGACCTCACTGAACCAGCAGTGGCAGCACTACTTTGACTCTATCGCGAAGGGCTTCCAGCGTGTGGATGAGCGGTTGGACGCCCTCGAGGGGAAGGTCCCGGCGACCGTGCCGGATGCTGGTACCCCCGCAAACCTCGAGGAGAAGTTCGCTCTTCTGCACAAGTTCGAAACCTGGCTCTCTTGGTGGTGGCGGTGGGGGCTCGTCTGGGGCTTCCTCTGGTGGATTCCGTGGTTCGTCTTTTCCTGGCAGTGGTGGCGCGGGAAGTTCTGGGTGTTCGCGTGGCCGTGGCCCTGGTGGTGGTGGATCCCGTGGGTGTGGTTCGTTCCCTGGCTCTGGTGGGGCTGGTGGTGGGGGTGGCTCTGCCTTTGGGGTTGGTGGTGTTGGTTCTGGTGGTGGATCCCGTGGATCTTCTGGCTCCCGTGGTGGCTCATCGTGTTGAAGCACGTCGTCCAGTGGCTCCGACGCCGCGGAGAACCCACCATCACAACGCCTGGTCGGTAACGCAACACCAGGGCGCGGGTAGGACCGAGGGGTTGTGCTCCCGACACCTCGCATGAACGCGCTCGCCCTCCGTCAACCATGGGCAGAGCTGCTCGTTTCTGGTCGCAAGACCATCGAGGTTCGTTCAAAGAATACGACCTATCGCGGATGGTTCTGTGTGTATGCATCACACAGCGGTACACAACAGGAAGTGTTGTATCATTTCGGCTTTGAGCGACTTCCTACCGGCGTCATCATCGGCAAAGCGTTTCTGAAAGACGTGAAGCGGTACCAAACCGATGCGGAATTTTTCCGCGATAGCGCATTGCATCTCGCGACAGAGAAGTTGCTTCGCGTCGAAGGCTGGACGCTGAAAGAGAAATACGGCTACATCATTACGGACGTTCGGCGCATCACTCCCATCCCGTATCGCGGCATGCCCGGATTTTTCCCCGTTCCCGACCTCTAAGCGTGGTATTGTTTTTCCATGCTATTCTCGTCGCTTCTGACGATTCTCGGTCTGGGTCTCTTCGAGACGGTCAGCAGCATCGACAACGCGGTCATCAATGCGGAAGTCCTTTCCACGATGGGGCAGAAGGCACGCCGCTGGTTTCTGATATGGGGTATTTTTCTCGGCGTCTTTTTGGTACGCGGCCTGCTCCCATGGCTGATTGTGTGGATAGCAACACCCGGCCTCGGTCCCGTTCAAGCGCTCACGGCAACGTTTAGCAACGATCCACGCGTGATGGAAGCCGTCGAACATTCCTCGCCTATCCTGCTCATCGGCGGCGGAACATTCTTGTTGTTTCTATTTTTCCATTGGTTGTTTCTCGAACCGAAAAATTTCGGACTCCGAGGCGAATCGTTCTTTATTTCTCAAGGCGTGTGGTTTTTTGCAGTTGTCTCCATT
>CAZVRG010000019.1:0-19997 GCA_964630025.1 uncultured Candidatus Saccharibacteria bacterium | reverse complement strand
GGAGCAGCACGCCACGGCGCGTGAATGTGTGAAAATCTTTTGTGCTCGCAAGGGCAATGCGCACCCGCCAGGACGGCGGCGCGGACGGAATCCACTCCGCATGCGGATCGGCGGTGCGATAGAACGACACCGCCGTGTACGTCATGTAGTACGTGTCTCCCATGCGGATGAGACGAGGATCTTCCGTGCCCAGCTGTTCAGATGTTCCGTTGAGTTCCGGCTCAAAGACCGGATCGGGAGAACGGTGGTCAATGGTGACGCCATCCCGACTTGTGGCGTACCCAAGGCGTGACACGCGGTCTTTTCCTTGCGCGCGATACAGGATATGCACGACACCATCCGAGCTCTCGACGGCGGCAGGATTATAGACGGCAAGGTCTTCCCACCACCGATTTGTTGGCGCGAGCAGCGGCCCCTTCCCCACCCGTTGCAAGAGAGCCGCACGCGTGTGCGCGCGGCGTGATCGTGTGGCCTGTTGCGGATGTGTTTCCTCCATGGTGTACGCCCTTGTGCGTCATGATAGACGCTTTTACGAAACCTTGGGGGGAGCGCGACGGCATCCGCGTATGCATGCTGCCTCGCGGTTGACGAAGAGCACAAGACGCTCCACCATAACAATCTTTCGTATGTCCCACTCCGCCCGTTCCCGCCCGATAGGATTGCTGATGGGCTTTCTGCTCACTGCGTGCGGCGTCAGCATGCTCTCGTTCTTCATCGGCCGCGGCATGCGCGATCTCTTCGCTCACGCCTCCTATCGCCCAACGCTTCCCGTGGCGGGATCTGTTTCGACGGCGCTGTACCAAGCGCGTACGACTCCCCGCCTTCGCTCGGCATCGATACCGGCACCGCGCATTCTTGCCGCGGTCGAAACCGCCGATCGGGGAAATTGGATCCGCATTCCCGCGCTCTCACTGCGCCTTCCACTCGCAGTTGCGCCATCGCTGAAAGATAGCGACGTCTTGCGCACACTGTTAGTCGGAGTGGTCCGCTATCCGAACGGCGTTACTCCTGGCGAACGAGGGGTTGTAGTGATCGCCGGACACTCCACCGGGGAACCGTGGAAAGGCCCATACCGATTTGCCTTTCTGCGCGCGGGAACACTGCGCGCCGGCGATACAATCGCTGTGGATCATCAGGACATGCGGTATACGTACCGCGTCACGGGCCAGCGGCGCATCAACCCGCGCATCACGCCGTTTCTTGATTCTGCCGCAGATCGCCCTCGCCTCGCCCTCATTAGTTGTTGGCCGCTCTGGACAACGGAGCAACGCATCGTGATTGACGCAGAGCTTGTCGAAACCGCCCGCCTTGCCGTTCGGCCGCAGCGCGCCTCATGAGGCGCGGTTAGTTGATGGGGAATGTCACCGGAGGAGCGGTCACGACAATGCCGTTGACCGTCGCATCAACCGTCAGCGTGATGCTACGCGCGTTTCCACCAAATGCGAGTCTCGTGGAAAACGTATGCGGCACAGAAGCGCCGCGAAATGTATTTGTTGTGACGCTGGAGGAAGAGGTTCCGGATGACCCCCCGGCAGGTGTCTCCGTTCGCGTCTCGAGCGTTGTTTTCTCAATATGCGTTCCGCTCGGCCCGTCTACCTGCCAGCGCACCGTAAAGGCCTGACCAGAACGCACAGCAGATGGAAGATCAACAAAACCCACGCGTACGTCTGCAGACGGGGTTGGTTGCGCGGTCGGAGCCGGCGTGGGTGTCGGCGATGCTGGCGCGACTGTTGTATCTCCGCGAATGATCGGTGAGAGAACAATTGCTGGAGAAGAAACAGCGGGAGAAGGTTTTGGAGCAATGCTCGGCGAGGGCGATGGAGAAACTGTTTCGGACGGACTCGGCGATACGGGAAATGCATCGCGACGGCTAAAGAGATACCCGCCTGCCGCAGAGATACCCGCAAGAATGATGGCACCAAGAAGGAGAAGAGGATGCATGGAAAATGCGCTGAGCAATCGCTTAGCGTACTGGAGGGATTCGCCTCCAACAAGGCCGTTGCGGCTGGCAGGCCGTAGGCGAGAGTGGCGAACGTGTCGCGCCTATAGCCTCTGGCCTTTCCCATTGTGGACAACTTTCCTGCGCGAAACCAAGTAGAATACGGTTGACGACCTCAACATACATGCGCTGGCCGAACATACTCACTTGGCGTTCTCCCGTTACGCGGATGGTCCTGCTCATTGGCGGACTCGCGCTGTTGGGAGGCGGATGCGCCGGACCGACATACCCACTCGGCAGACACTATTCGCTGGATTGCAGAACAGAGTCGCAGGAGTACTACGCACGTCAGTATCCAAACTTTCCCACAAGTCTCCCTGGTGTGAATTTCGGAACCGATCGACAGGCGATCACATACGGAGCGGCGTGTGACAATGACAAGTTTCGACAGCCCGTGAAGATCCGCCTCTACGCAGTGGATCGCCAACTTACTCTACAAGAGGCACGAAAGCTTCCCGATGAGAAATATTTTTTTGCTGAAGTTCTCGCCGATCAGCGAGCACCTGATCAGCGCGCCGAGAATGAAGTAAAGCGGTACTGCGGTGGCACAACACACCACGGGTTTTATTTTCAATTCCCGGAGTCTTTCTCTGATGGAGTACTTCGCCATGTGTACGCGTACGCAGTCAACGCAAAGAATCCTCGTCGATACGCACGCCTACAAGAATCTCCACAGACATTTGTATGCTCATATAACGATGCTGCGGTTGTGGGATCCGACGTTCCTTCTGTCGTTGACCCTGGTCAGACGTTTAGTGCGAATATCACCATGAAAAACACAGGAACGCGTGGCTGGCTAATGAATGGCGCACATTATCAAATACGCCGACCACCGTTTACCACACAACCACTTCACCAACCGTATTATTTGGGATCAGAAAACCCGCGGAGAAACACGCGGTGGGGACTTGCATATGTTGAGATTCCCCCGTTTACATATACCAAACTTTCTGAATTGCAGGCGTGGATCCGCCAACTCACGTACATCGTTGTCCGACCTCAAGAAACATATACGTTTTCCTTCTCCGGGCGAGCGCCTGCGACTCCCGGAGTATACGCTTTTGATTGGTCAATGATTTCACGAGGTGGCCCAACATACTTCGGGGAGATATTCCAAAAAAACATCCAGGTAGGTTCCGGTACCCCGCCACCCCCGCCTCCCCCTCCGCCGGGCCCACCGCTCACTCCCGGACTCATCCTCCCCCGCTTTCAAGAACAACAATAAGCTCGGCAGAGAGTGTGTCTTCCTGTACGCTACCAGCCATGCGGTATCGCTTTACCTCTGAATCCGTAACCGAAGGACACCCCGACAAGATCTGTGATCAGATCTCGGATGCGATTGTCGACGCCTGTCTCGCGGAAGATCCGCGTTCGAAGGTGGCCGCAGAAACGATGGTGAAAGACAACACAGTGTTTATTGTGGGTGAAGTCACCACAAACGCTCGTTTCGATGCAGAAGCGCTCGCGCGTCAGGTGATTCGCGATATTGGATACACTGATCCCGCTCTTGGATTTTCGGCAGATGCGTGTGCGGTGCGCGTGCTGCTCTCCCGGCAATCACCGGACATTGCGCAGGGCGTGGAGACGGGCGGCAACGGCGGCGTGTTGGGCGCTGGCGACCAGGGCATGATGTTCGGCTACGCCACCAAGGAAACCGAGCAGCGCATGCCTTTGCCCATCACGCTTGCGCATCAGCTCGCGCATCGTCTTGCAACCGTGCGGAAGCAGAACATTCTGCCGTTTCTGCGTCCGGATGGAAAAACGCAAGTGACGGTGGAGTATGAAGACGGCGTACCGGTGCGTATCCCGACGATCGTCATCTCCACGCAACACAGTGAAGACGTATCGGCCACCATGTTGCACGAGGCGGTAGTCGAACAGGTGATTACACCGATTGTTCCTGCTGCGTTGCTCCAGAACACGCAATTCTTCATCAATCCGACCGGCCGGTTCGTGATCGGCGGACCGGTGGGAGATTCGGGCTTGACTGGAAGGAAGATTATTGTGGACACGTATGGCGGTTCTGCCCGTCACGGCGGCGGATGTTTCTCCGGAAAAGACCCGACAAAGGTTGACCGCAGCGGCGCATATGCTGCCAGGCAAGCCGCGAAGTCCGTCGTGGATGCGGGACTCGCGGACCGCTGCGAGATTCAAGTGGCGTATGTGATCGGCCGTGCTGACCCCGTCTCATTGTTTGTTGACACATTCGGCACGGGAACGCGTTCGGATGAGGAGATTTGCGCGCTTCTCGAACGCACGGTGGACTTTCGGCCGGCAGCAATTCTTGACCGGCTCGCATTGCGCCGTCCGCAGTACCGCCCAACGGCGGCATACGGACACTTCGGCCGCAAAGAATTTTCTTGGGAGCGCTCACTCCCTCTTACAGCGGAACAGCCGCGCTCAAGCGTTGCGGAAATTCACCAGCCGCTCCGGGCCATCGTGGACTAATTGGGGTCCCCGCCAGCGCCGGCGGTCTCTCGCGCTGGCGTCGAACCCTCGAGCGGGCATGGTTCCGAGGTTGAAAGGCCGAGGAGAGCGAGAGGGTGAGCCGCAACGAGCCCCGCACGCTGGGCGGGGCGAGTGTCAGCGCGAGAGATCCCGGCGCGCAAGGCGGGACTGCGCGTGTACCTCTACCGCAATCGTGACTCCGCAGCCTCTTTCACGCGGATGCGCTCGAGCGCGCGCTCCTGAATTTGCCGCACGCGCTCGCGGCTAATCCCGAATTCCTTTGCAACTTCCGCGAGCGTTTTCGGCGTGCCATTGCCGAGACCGAAGCGAAGCGCCACAATCCTTCGGTCGCGGGGAGGCAGTTCTTCAACAATGTCGCGGACGTGGCGTTTGACAATGCCTTGATGCGCGACCATGTCGGGCTCGGGCGTCTCAAGATCGGCAATCACCGTACCAAGCTCTGCTTCTTCTCCTTCGTCACCACTGCGAATCGGTTTCTCTAGCGAAACCGTTTCCTGTGCGGCGTCTTCCAGCCGGAGCAACTCCTGTTCGGAGATGCCAATTTCTGCCGCAAGTTCCGCAGTTGTGGGCTGTCGCCCCAATTCCTGGTAGAGCCGGTATCGCGCCTTGCGCATCCGTGCAAGCGCTTCGAGCACGTGTTCCGGAATGCGAATGGTACGACTCTTGGTGAGCGCCCGCTGAATCGCCTGACGGATCCAATGCGTTGCGTAGGTGGAAAAGCGCGTGCCCATTGTCGGATCAAAGCGATCTACCGCCCGAAAGAGACCCATGTTTCCTTCCTGGATAAGATCCATAAACAGCTCGGGATCATCGCGACGCGCATACCGTTTTGCAATATGCACCACAAGCCGCAGGTTCGACTCGATAAGTTCTTGCCGTGCAGCATCATCTCCGGTACGGATGCGCCTGGCTAACGTCTTTTCCTCGTCAGCATTCAACAGCTTCCGCTCGCCAATCTCGCGGAGATACAGCGACAGCGTTGACGCTGCCGTTTCGTGCGTCTCGCGGCGCTTTCTTGAACGTTGCGCCGCGGGAACGCGTGTGTTTCCGTGTGTACCCCCAGTACGCATGCTGCTAGTGTACGCGCCGCGCCATGCATGTCCACCCGCTTGTTTTTTCGCGTTGACAACCGCGCCGCAGGAATGCCTATTCAGTCTTTTTCCGGATATCGATCATGATGGCATCCCCGTCATGCAGAAGGAGCTGGTCCCATTCCGCCGTTTCCTGATCATTCACCGTGACGCGAAGCGTGTCGTCTGCACCAATCACGCGATCAAGAATCTGTTCTTTGGAAAACGGCTGCCCCCAAATCTGGAAGAACTGTCCCAAGCCCACCTCTTGTATTGTTGGAAATTCCGCATGAATTTTCCCGGTGTCGTCGTGGGTGTGAATCGGGCGCATACATCCGGGCGAGATACCAATGACGGAAGGAATAGCGCGCTCTGATCCATCGATAACAATCTTCAGCTGCGAATGGATATGCATGCCAACACCGTCGTGCTGCACACACGCCGCTGTGACATCCGCAATCGGCTGTCTCGATCGCCCGCCAAGAGCGGCAAGACCAGCCATAAGGAGCAAGGAACCCCCGATCACTCCTGCAACCACCAGGTGTTCTTTCCGCATATTGGACACTGTACCGTACACGGAGCTGAAAGCGAACAGAGCTCTAAAAGCTAACGGAGGGAAGCGCGACGAGACTGCAAAAACGGAGCAGGATGCGCCAGTGTAGAGTGCCAAAAAACACCGAACGAGTTCTAAAGTCTCGTGGGCCCCAGAACTCGTGAGCCTTCGGTAAGGAAAATGGAGGGTGTATGTAAAAACCGCAGAAACGCGATGAGATGCGAAGGGCTGGAGCGAGTACCGAGCAAGGAAGAAGAGGTAAGAAGTCTACGAATGCTATCGCAAAAAGCCGCGGGTCTCGTGGGCCCCGGGCTTTTTGCGATACAAAACTTTGTGGAGGGTGATGCATGGAAGAGGGAGCCCACTCCCTCTTCCAGACTTTAAAGAATCATCCAGTCCGCGAGGATGGCGAGGATAACCGCCGCAATCAACCAATAGCCCGCACCGGCAACCAGCACATTGACCGACTTTTTGGTCGGCGCCCATGTCATCACAATCACCGGCAGCACAAAACCGAGCCAGGTTTTAAAGGCCAGACGAAGCGTGTCTGCCATATCAACGACCCCACGATTCCGCATGAATGTTCCCAATGCTGCCGCAAAGATCAGCAGCGCAAGGGCGGAAAGGACAAACACTTTTCCTTGTCCCGCATCTGCGCCACCAAGCTCCTCGCGAACTTTCGGGAAGAGATACTGATACCACAACCACCCGAGAATCCATGTCGCGATCGCTCCAACGATGATGTATGCCGTCATAGAAAAATACGTGAAGAAGTAAAGCCCTCCTCCATATCCTATGATATCAGAATTTCCGTACCGATAGTGTGCGCCGTGTCAATTGGTGCGCGGCGCGTTTCGAGAGGATACGCGCGAGACCACACGCTGCACAACGCTCTGCAGTGTGCGCAAGGTGCGCGCACGATCTTCTTTGTGACGCAGAAGATGAAAGAGCGTCGGAAGAACGGAAAGGACAACAATACCGAGCACAATCGGGAGAAGATACTGGTCCACATCAGGAACCGTGCTGCCAAGGAAATATCCGGCAAGCGTTACCCCGACTGCCCACGCAAAACCCCCAACCACGTTGTAGGCAAAAAACCGCGGATACCGCATGGCGCCGACTCCCGCCAAGATAGGCGCAAAGGTGCGCACCACCGGCAGAAAACGCGCAAGCACAATCGCTTTTCCTCCGTGCTTCAGATAGAACTGCTCCGCGCGAAGAAGATTTGCGCGATGAAAAAACAGGGAATCCTCGCGGACGAAAATTTTTCGGCCGATGCGATTCCCAAACGCATACCCCACCGAGTCACCCGTCACCGCAGCAACAAAGCACAGGAGCGTGAGCGGGAGAATATCAAACACGCCCTGCGAGGCAAGGAACCCTGCCGTGAACAGCAAGCTGTCACCGGGCAGGAAAAACCCGACCAGCAACCCAGACTCCGCAAAGACGATTGCAGCAATGCCGGTATAGCCGGCCCACTCCAAGAGAGAACGAAGATCCAACATCGCTACTGGAGAGTATACGGGTTCTTCTTGGAGAAGGTGAAGAGGCGTGCTGCGTTTTCTTCCGAGGTATACTGCAGCTGGAGGAACACACATCGTGCTTGAACCATCCACGCTTGAAAAAATTCTCGTTGAAGCGGGAATCATTGACGCGGAACACTTCGCGCGCGCGGTGAAAGAGGCGGAGAAAAGTGGAACCTCGGTCGAAGACGCGCTGGTGAGCTTGAATATTCTCGAGGAGACCACGCTGGGACAGCGCATTGCGGACGCGTACGGTGTGCCGTTTGCAAACCTTCGGGAAAAGCGTCTCGATCCAGAACTTGTTCGCCGATTACCGGAGACGCTTGCACGCACACAGAGACTGATTCTGTACGACATGGAGGGCTCGACGCCGCTCTTGGCGATGCATGACCCATCGGATCTTGAAACCATTCAAGCCATCGAAAAACATCTCGGCGCGTCCGTGGCTGCTCGCTATGCGCCCGCGCATGCAATCGAGGAGGCGCAGCGCGCATATCAACGCACCATTCACGAAGAGTTTGCGAAACTCCTTGGCGAGCATGTCTCTGCGGTGGATGGCACGAGCACGAAAATCAGCGCAGAGGATCTCCCGGTGATTCGTCTGGTGGACACGATTTTTACCTACGCATACCAAGCACGTGCATCGGATATTCACCTGGAACCCATGGAACATGAGGTTGCGGTGCGGTTCCGCGTGGATGGCATTCTGCATGACGTCATCACACTCGATTCACGGGTGTACATGCTGGCGATCACGCGCATAAAAGTGCTCGCGCGTCTCCGGACGGATGAGCACCTCGCCGCGCAAGACGGTCAACTCTCGTTTGACACGTCCGAAGAGAAACTCGACATTCGCGTATCAATCGTTCCCACCATTTACGGCGAGAAAGCGGTCTTGCGACTGCTTGCGCAAAAACTGCGCAGTTATACGTTGGAGAGCCTTGGCCTCCGAACGGCAGATCTGCAAAAAGTACGCGAGGCGTTCCTGCGCCCGTATGGCATGATTCTCGCAACCGGTCCAACAGGATCGGGGAAAACGACCACGTTGTACGCGATCCTGAAAGTACTGAATACGCGCGAGGTGAATATCACAACGATCGAGGATCCCGTCGAGTACCGCATTGAAGGCGTGAACCAGATTCAAGTGAACACGCGGACAGAGTTGACGTTTGCCCGCGGACTGCGAAGCATTGTCCGACAGGATCCGGACATCATAATGGTTGGAGAAATCCGCGACGGAGAGACGGCGGACATCGCCGTCAACGCGGCCCTCACGGGACACTTGGTGCTGTCCACGCTCCACACCAATGACGCCGCGACTGCCCTCCCCCGACTCCTTGATTTAGGGGTGGAGCCGTTCTTGGCCGCGAGCTCGGTCAACGTGGTGATTGCACAGCGTCTCGTCAGGCGCATCTGCGACGCATGCAAAACCCGCGCGCCGCTCCCCGAAACACAGCGGGAAATGTTGCAGGGCCTGCTCTCTGATCAGTCTCCTCTCAAACAGGAGCTCGGAAAGCATGTGTCTGTCGCACGCGGCGCAGGGTGTCCCACCTGCAATGGAAACGGCTACCGCGGACGCATCGGCATCTATGAGGTGCTTGTGACGCATGACGCTCTTCAGCCCCTCATCGTGCGCAAAGCAAGTGCCGCGGAAATAAAGAGTGTGGCCATCGAGCAGGGTATGACCACCATGTTCGAAGACGGGATAGAAAAAGTGCTGAAAGGCGTCACAACGGTTGAAGAAATCATGAGCGCCGCACAAGAATGACATGAAATATCGCTATACAGCGACAACAACTGATGGCGCGCTCCGACGGGGCACCTGGGATGCCTCGTCGCGCCACGAAGTTGTCACCGCTCTCCGCGCGCAAGGGTTCCTTGTGCTCGGTATCCAAGAGCACATGCCCACGTGGTCCTTCGCCGCGTGGTGGAACGCTGCAACGGCGCGCGCGTCCACTGTCGAGCGGGTACTGCTGGCACGTCACCTCGCGCTCATGCTCCGGGCGGGACTGACAGTTGATCGAGCGTTCACTATTCTTGTGGCGCAGACAACCCATACAGGACTGGGCCGCGCATTACGCGCTGTCCATGCAGACATTCAGCGCGGCGAAGCGTTGTCGGTGGCCTGTGCACGATTCCCGAACGTGTTCCCTCCATTGTTTATCTCTATTCTTCGGTGGGGAGAGGCGGGCGGCGCTCTTCCAGAAAGCTTGGAACGATTGGCGCTCCAACTCGAAAAAGATCTCCAACTGCGCCGGGCGGTGCGCAGCGCATTGTTGTATCCCACCATGGTCATCGGCGCAACACTGGTACTCGGCATACTCCTTAGTACATTTGTGCTCCCGCGTCTCCTGACCGTGTTTGAATCATTTCAACTCGACCTGCCTCTCACGACGCGTATCTTTTTGTTTATCGCGCGACAACTCTCTGATCACGGCATCCGCATCGGAGCAACTGCGCTTTTCTTGGTGCTTGGATCGTTGGTGGTCTTCCGACTGTCTTTTCTTCGCCCGTCTCTGCATCGGATGGTGCTCCGGCTTCCCGTAGTCGGATACCTGATTCGCCAATTGAATCTTGCGCGGACAGAACGCATCTTGGGATCACTGATCCGCAGCGGGATTCCCATTACCGAAGCGCTGGACATCACGAGTACGGCGGTATCGAACGCACGGTTCCAAGAAGCCTTGCGGGATGTGCGCGCGCAAACGCAGCGCGGTCTTGCCATTGCGACTATTCTTGCAAAATATCCGCAGCTTTTCCCCCCGCTGCACAGCCAGATGGTGGCGGTTGGTGAAGAAACGGGAAAGCTGCACGATGTCCTTCTGTACCTTGCAGATTTTGCCGAGGAAGAAGTGGCGCAGCTTACCAAGAATCTCACCACGTCCCTGGAGCCCGTGTTGCTCATTCTTGTCGGACTTGTCGTCGGGGGAGTTGCGCTCGCAATTCTCGCACCCATTTATCAACTCACCGGGTCATTGACGAAATGAACACACAGCAACCAGCGCGCGGAGAGCAGCACGTGGTGCGGAATGGTCGCAGACGCACCGGCTATGGTTTTCAGATCGCGTCATCGGCCGGCTTTACGATTCTGGAGACTGCATTGGTGATCACAATCATCGCGATTCTTCTTGCGCTTATCGTGCCCGTCTCACAGCAATTTCAGACAAACGCACTGCTGCACACAGAAGCGGCAGCGCTTGCAGCAGATCTCCGTCGCGTACAGACCGCAGCGAGTGCGGGAACGAACGATACGGCGCACGGCTTGCATGTGGACATCACGCCGACTGATCAGTGGGTACTGTTTCGCGGCAGCACGTACGTCCCTGGAGCGGCAGAAAATGCGGTACACGCACTTCCCACCTCCGTCGATATCACGACCGTTGCGCTCACCGGCGGTGGGCAGGACATTCTCTTTACCGAGCGGCGCGGCACAACCAGTACCCCCGGGACAATGACGCTCCGCACAGCGAATGGACAAACAAAAACCGTTTCTGTGAATGGACGCGGCGTTGTTGATATTGAGTGATACGACGCATGAAACGCATATCCTTCCCTCTCCGTACTCCACGCGTTCTCCAGAGTGGGCAAGCGCTCATCGAGTTGCTTGTTGCCTTTGGCGTCTTCGGGATTTTCAGCGTGGGCATCACGACACTCTCCGTTGACGCGCTGTGGGCCATCCAGACGGGACCGGAACACACGGCTGCGTCTGCCTATGCACACGAAGGACTGGAGGCGGCTCGGCAGATTGCGGACCGATCATGGACAGCACTCACCCTTGGCGATCATGGCGTCACCATCGAAACAGCCGGCGCAGAAACGCGGTATGCGTTTTCCAGCACGTCGGATACGCGCGGCATTCTGTCGCGCGTCGTGCGGGTAGAAGACGCGCAACGTGACGCAAACGGCAACATTGTGACGCAGGGCGGAACAAGCGACCCGGACACGCGGCGCGTGATCTCTACCGTGACGTGGCAAACCGGGTTCACACGACGGCAAGCACAAACCACCACCACAACACTGCTGACGAACTGGGAAAGCTTTTCCTGGACGGAAACACTGGAAGCGGATTTTCGCCAGGGAACGCTTGCAAGTACGGAAGTGCTCGCGATGCCCCCGCCGCCGACAGGAAACGGTTCTGTGCGCTTGGCGGGCGCCGTGGATTGGACCGCACCGGTTGTGCGCGGAACATTTGACGCTGTTGGCAGCGGTGATGGTCGCGCAGTCGCGGTGAGAAACGGGTATGCCTACCTTGTCACTGATGATGGGCCCACAGGCCGCCTTATTGTTATTGATGTGTCGGATATTACCGCGCCGGAATTGGTGGCGAGCGCGGTGTTGCCTTCTCCGGGCGTGGACGTTGTCGTGTCGGGCGGATATGCCTATGTCGCGCTCGACGGCATTGTCGCGGAGCTTGCGGTCGTTGATATTCGTACGCCGCTGACGTCGCTCGTCGCAGTCCCCGTCGACCTTCCAGGAACGGCACGTGCACGGTCTGTTGCCGTTGAAAGCAACCTCCTTCTCGTCGGACGCGAAGGTCGAAACGATGCAGACGAACTCATCGCCACGACGCTGGAAAATCCCGCGCTGCCGACATCCCGCGATACGCTGAATCTGTCCGGAGACCCAGACGTGAATACCCTTGCGCTCCGTACGGGAAGCGCTGTGCTCGGCACATCGGGTGATGCCGCAGAAATCATCACGGTGAATGTTGGAACACCATCGAATATCACTACTGTGGGAACACTCGACCTCTCCGGGAACGCAAATGTCACGGGCGTATCTGTCTCCGGATCGCGCGTCTACGTGACCCGAGACGGCGATGTCGATTTTGTCATTGTGGACATCAGTACGCTTGCCATTCCGTCCGTCGCAGGGAGTCTTGATCTTGGAAATGGCGCAAACGATGTGGCGTCCGAAGGCGGTTTTGCGTTCACGGCAACGCGCCAGCAGGGAAACGAATTTCAGCGCGTTGACGCGGGGACACCGGGGAACTTGAGTGTTGCGGGCACGACAAATGTCGGAGCGGAACCGAAGGGAATCGCCTTTGTCGGGAACTACGCGTTCCTCGCGACGGCCGGCAACGACCGCGAACTCACCATCGTCGGCGGCGGCGAGGGCGGCTGGGCAAATCCGACTCCTCTGGGAAGCGTCAACCTGTCGGGAGGAAAACCCCTCTTGAGCGTGGCCGTGCTGGGCGACTATGCGTATGCCGGGCGGGAAAAAACGGAGGGGAACGGAGAGTTCATCGTGTTCGACATTCGCGAACCGCGGCAACCCGCATTCTCCGGGCAACTGGAAATCAATGACTCCGTCCGCGACATCGCAACCTCGGGTCATCGCGCCTTCGTCGCCACCGACAAGAACGACAAAGAACTTCTCATCGTCGACACGGCAAATCCGGCCAGTCCGACCGAGATTGGGTCATTCAACACGACGGGAAATGCGGACGGACTGTCAGTCTTTGTGTCCGGTAACCTCGCCGCGATCGGGACCGGCGGAAACTCGCTCGGCCCGGAGGTCACCCTTCTCGATGTGACGGACCCTGCAGCCCCGTTGCTCCGCGGCACGATCGACATCCAAGGGAATCGCGACGTCACCGCAATACGCGGCACGAACACCACCCTGTTTCTCGCAACACTCGACGCGGCGCGCGACGTGCAAGTCTACGACATCACCGTGCCGGCCGCGCCCGTGTTCCTCGGCTCCTACGACACCGTGGGCACAGGGAACCCGACATCCCTTGCGCTCCGTGGGACCGAGCTGTACGTCGGCACACGGAACAACGGCGGCGGAGATCCGGAACTCTTCATTCTCGACGTGAGCGTACCAGCGCTTCCGCACCTCGTGAGCGGCGGAAGTGCGCTCGACGTGGGCGGAGACATTCTCGGACTCGACGTGGCGGGCACGGTCGGATTCGTGGGAACGAACCGCGGCGATGAGGAGTTTCAAACAGTGAACCTCGCGAATCTTGCATCCCCATCCATCCTCGGCGTGGAAGAAGTAGACGCAAGCGTCAACGACGTGATCATCGCCGGAACGTACGCATACCTCGCGACCGCGGAAACCGACGCCGAGTTCCAAATTTTCAAATCGTCCGACGCTGCCGGATTTGCCACCGCGGGAACGTATGATTCCATTGCATTTGATTCCGGATCTGCCAATACGGTTTGGGAAAGCGCGAGTTGGAACGCACTACTCAACGCCGGTACGCTTCAATTTCAACTGCGACGCGGCGATACGCAAGCGGCGCTGGAAAGCGCACTCTTTGTCGGCCCGGACGGAACGGTCAACACATTCTATGACACGTCTCCCGCTGCGCTGACGCTTCCTAATTCTACCGATCCGCTCCCGGGACGCTGGATACAATGGCGAGCGACATTCGCCGGCACCCAAGCGGCCACGCCGGAGGTGCAGGATGTGACGGTAACATTCAGACAATGAATCGCTCGGCGGGATTCACACTTGTTGAATTTCTGGTGTATCTCGGCATTGTCTCCGTGTCTTTGACACTCGTGACCACGCTGGCAAGCGCGCTCGTTCAAACAGAGGCACGCGGAGGCGTTCGGGAAACGGTTGATGCGTCCGCAAGCCGCGTGCTCACACAGATCGCGGAAAGCATGCGCGCCGCAACGGCAATCAATACTGCGGACTCGATCTTTGGTGTTTCTCCTGGCCGACTTTCTCTGACGATGCGCGATCCCCTCCGGTCTCCCACACTCTTTACGGTGAGTGCCGGGCGCGTAGAAGTGTCTGAAGGAGGAGGCGCGCCCACGCCACTGACCGCGGAAACAGTCGATGTGACAGGATTTCACCTCACGCGACTCAATCCGGCAAACGCGAAAGAAGGGATACAGATCACTCTGACGGCAGATTTTCGCACCTCTGGGACGGATCCGCAGTTCCAGTTTAGTCACACCTATGTCACCGGCGTGGTCCTCCATTAAGAGAACGTCGGGAACGCGTTCTCCGCAGAGCGAAGGCGCCATTGCCTTACTTGCCATGGTTATTCTTATGGCAGCAACACTTGCGATCACGGCCGGACTTTCTCTGCGCGGATTAACACAGCTCACAACCGTCGACACGGTACACCGCGGCGAAGAGGCGTTCGCGGGCGCAGACGGATGCGTTGCGGAAGCGCTTCGCCGTTTGCGTGACAACAGCGCGTACGCCGGCGGCACCGTGCTGATCGGAAATACGTCGTGCACAACCACGGTGACAGATACCGGCGGCGGTCAACGCACCATACAATCTGCCGCGATACAGGGAAGCATCACCCGCCATATCCGCGCGGTTGTACAACTTGGAACGGTGATACTCTCTGGTCGCACGGTGAATACCCGCACCTTGACTTCTTGGGAAGAAACCACGGAGTAAAAATTCATCATCGCGCGAGCTGTTGGTCCCCCCCGGCGAAGCCGGATGTGGCGGTGAACCAAATCCCTGCGGGACTCGTCCTTCCCTCAAGCTCCTCACTCGGCGTATCCCCAATACGCCTCGTTCGGTGCTCGGTCCAGGACTGTGCATCTCATCGCGATTCTGAAGTTTTCCTAAGGTATACTGCGAAGGTGGAGCGAACACCAACGAACCGACTACGCTATTTCCCTGTGCGTCATGCGATTGGCGTCGATATTTCCGACGTGAGTGTAGAATTGCTCGAACTCTCCCGCACGCGGAGCGGACTCTTCGTTCGTTCATCCAGCCGCGCCGAGCTTGCTCCCGGTATTGTGCACAACGGAGAAATCCTCGACGCTGCCCGCCTGCAAACCGTGCTGAAGGAAACGCTTGCAGCTGCACAACCCCACGCATTCCACACACTGCACGCAATCGTTGCCCTGCCAGAGACCCGCGTGTTTCTCCGCGCGTTCGAATTCCCCCTAACACTCAGCGAAGAACAGGTGCGCCGTGCCGTCCCGTTTGAGGCCGAGGGCGCACTTCCGCTCACCGTGGAGGAAATTTATTACGATATCCAGTTTCACCGATCGCGTGCAGCGACACATCATGTCCTCTTCGCTGCCGCACCACGTCGCATCGTGGATACGTATCTTACAACCCTGCAGGCGGCGGGCCTCCAACCAGTGGCGTTGGATGTCGAATCCGCCGCTCTTGCACGTTCCATTGTTGGCGCGCGCGAAGATCCTGTGCTTGTTGTGGATATTGGCGGTCGTGCAACGGTGATCAGCGTTGTGGAACGGGAAATGGTGCATACAACCGTCACGCTTCCTGTCGCCGGTGACGCGCTGACAGAACATATCATCCAGATGGTACGCAGTGGACGCGAAGAGGCAGAGCAACGAAAACGCACGGAAGGACTACACACAGCGGACGCCCAGCTGCGCGAATCGCTTACGGAAGGGCTCATTCCTATTATTCAAGAGATACGCCGTACCACACAGTATCATGAGGCACACACGGGACGCGCGGTGAGCGAACTGTACCTTGCGGGAGGAAGCGCACAGCTTCCAGGCATCGTGGAACATTTTGCGCAGCACACCGGCATTCGGACACAGATCGGCGATCCATGGACAACCCGCACAATCCGCATTCCCGACACCGTGCGGGAGCAGGGTCGCATGATGGAAGCACGCGGGGCGCTTGCCACGGTGGTTGGCCTCGCGTTGCGCGGTGTCTCCTCCGATAGCGCATCCGCCGGCATGAATCTTCTTCCACCAACTGTCCGCGAACGGTACACCGGATGGAAACACCAACTTGTCACCGCAACACTTGCTCTGCTCACCGCTGCCGCCACGCTCCTTCTTGCGATGACCATGACCACCATGGCAACCGTGCGCACGCTTGATGTCCAACGAACACGAAGTGACGCGGAGCGACTCCGCACGGTCTTTCGCGGAGCAGAATTCTTGAAAGCGGTGGAAGAAACACGGCGCGTGAATGCAGAAGTGTCTTCCCTCCGCACAGTTCTTCACGATGTGCCGGACACGTCTGCGCTGATCGCATCGTTGCGTACGCGTGTTCCTGCGGGTATCGCCATACAGCGCTTGGAAGTGACGATCCCGCCAGAAGCAACGGGAAGTATCACGATGCATGTGACCGGCCTCGCCGATCGCCGAGAGACATTTCTTGCATTTGAGCATACCCTTCGTGATGTTCCGCGACTGCAAAAACTCGATTCCCCGCCATCGAATCTCAACCGGAAAGAGCACGCGCCGTTTTCTGTCACCCTCACCCTTGCGCGACAATGATCCGCACTCCGCATCTTCGAAGGACGATGCTCCTGACGGTTGTGGTAGGAGCTGTCCTGATCGTTAGCGCGTTTCTTCTCCATCGCAGTACAGAGCAGCTTCGGGCAGACCGCGCGCTTGTGGAACAACAGACGAGCATTGCCCGCCAACATGAGCTGTTGCTGAAAAACCTGAAGGACACAGAGAGAGAACGCGCAACGCTGCAGACGCTTCGCCCATCAGCTGACACGCTCGCGCATTTTGTCGAAGGGCTCGAGGGAGCAGCGGCGCGCGCGTTTATTGAGCAGGACATTGAAGCGATCCCCCCGCAGGCAGACAAGAGCGGCCAACCCTATGGACTCCCCGTTGTGCGATATCGACTCACGCTTCTCGGCACGGCGGAAAAGGTTGAAGCGTTTTTGCGCGAACTGCACCGCCTTCCCGAGGTTGTTCGTGTGGAGCGCGCCGAATTACGCGCACCGCCGGATGGGCACGTGCTTGCGAACGCGAGAACCGAACTCATCATCGCCATTACCGTCCAATCGCTCCCATGAAATTCGCTCTTCCCGTACGCGTTCATGTTCCGGCGCGCCTGCGCCGTATCACGACGCTCGCTGGTATCTGCGGCGTGCTGGTCGTCGTCATTCTGGGAACCGCGTGGTTTATACGCCGAGAAACTCGCCGTCTTCATGCGTCTTCTCCTCCGGAAATCAGCATCCCCGTGTTGGATCGCGCACTCCTTTCAGAACTCGCTGCCCGCGTGCCACGATAGTCGTGGTGCACCCCGTGAGCCCGAAAGATGTTGGTGCATGTTCTACGCCCGACAACGCTTCATGAACTGTACGCGTCTTTCCCGCAAGGCTTCTCCCGGTGTATACTTCTGTGGATAACTCTTTACACCGACACACATATGCGCCGCCAACACGGATTTACCCTCATCGAACTTCTTATCGTTATCGCGATTATCGGTATTCTTGCCGCGGTGGTTATTATCGCGGTGAACCCAGGCCGACAAATTGCGCAAGGGAATAACGCAGCGCGGCAGAGCGCAGTGAATGCCGTTCTGAACGCGGTTGGGCAATATACGGTGGCGAACACCGGAAACCTTCCCGCGGGTATTGATACGACAAATCGCGTCTTGGGGACATGCGCAGTCGGCGCAACCTGCACGGCAGTGACGCCCGCAGCCGGATGCCTTAACCTCTCCGCGGCGCTGACGCCGACATACATCACCGCTATTCCCACCGACCCCAAAGCGGGGACCGCAGCTGATACGGACTACTACGTTGTCCGAGACGCAAACAACCGTGTCACGGTTGGCGCCTGTGAGCCGGAGCTTGGTGTGACAATCAACGTGACGCGCTAAAACGAAAACGGAACACACAACAACAGAGACCGGAGAGCCGGTCTCTGTTTTATTTCTTTCCCTCTTCTGGCTGAAATCCTAACGCAAGAGAATTCACGCAATACCGTTTCCCTGTTGCTGGCATTCCGTCTGGCGTGGTCTGCGGACCGTCATCAAATACATGTCCAAGATGCCCGCCGCAGTTTTTGCAGATAACCTCTGTTCTTCTCATCCCGTGCGACGTGTCTGTACGGAGTTCAACCGTATCCAGATCCATCGGCCGCACAAAACTCGGCCAGCCGGTGCCGGAATCAAATTTGTCTTTCGACGCAAAAAGTTTCCGTCCACACGCTGCGCAGGTGTATACGCCTTCTTCCTCATTGTGAAGCAGTGCACCGCTAAACGCCGGCTCTGTTCCCTTCTGGCGCAGTACACGATACTGCTCGGGCGTGAGTTTTCCTTTCCACGCATCGTCGGTGTGCTCGTCCACATGCGTATCGTAGGGGACAAGCACGTCGCGGGACAAGAGACACGCACGCACGCCGACGTTTCCCGCCTGCCCCCTGTCCTCTCCTATGAACACTCGCGTGTTTCTCCACGTGCACGGTATGCTGGAAAACATATGGAAGTTGCGACACTCGCTGCGGGCTGTTTCTGGTGCACAGAAGCGATCTTTCAGCGATTGAAAGGTGTGCAGTCCGTGGTCTCGGGGTATGCAGGCGGCACGATGCCGCATCCGTCTTACGAAGCGGTCTCATCCGGAACAACCGGCCACGCCGAAGCAATTCAGATCACCTTTGACCACTCCATCATTCCCTACGAAAAAATTCTCGACATCTTTTTTGCAACGCATGATCCGACGCAGCGCAATCGCCAGGGTGCGGATGTGGGCACGCAATACCGTTCCGTGATCTTTACCCACGCACCGGAACAAGAACACATTGCCCGCGCCGTTACACGCCGCTTGGAGCACTCGGGAAGATATGCGCAGCCGCTCGTGACGGAGATTGTGCCGTACACCAATTTCACCCCCGCCGAGACCTATCATCAGCACTATTACAATCGCAATCGCGAGGCTGGGTATTGCCAGCGTGTTATCGATCCGAAAATTCAGAAGCTGATCAAGGAATTTTCCGCGGACGTCCGTCCGGAGCACAGCGCAGAAACGCAATGAGTGCGCCCAGCACGCCGACCACGGTACACCTGCGATGGAACAAAGATGCGAAATGGGCATTCGCGGTTCTTGCCTGTCTCGGTGTGAGCGCGAGTCTCGCAATGCATAGCCTCGCCCAACTCTTGAGCCGGGAACCTGCGGTGCGGATGACCAGCGTCGCCATCGCTGCACTGTTCAGTCGAAAAGGATTAGATGACGAGACGGACCTTGCTGCAGCACGGAGTGCACTGGAACGAGGCGGAACCATCCGTCCATTTTCGGGCATGGATGTGACCATTGCGGTTGATGATCTCCGGAATCGCACGCCGCGCGAAATGCGTATTGCGATCGCCCGTGCATTGGCAGAGCCGCTCTACGACGAAGGGCCAAGCGGACTCGCGCGTCTGGCACCGACGCCAGAGGCAGCACAGAAATTCGCCAAGGACGCCCGGCTGATCGGACTGCTCTCGAAGCAAAATCATGCACGCGTTCTTCGCATCGCACTGCTTGTCGATCTCATCACGCTTTTTCTCCTTCTGCCGGCAATGTTCTTCAGCACGCGCTGGGGTCGGGTGGTCACTCCCGCACTGATCATGCTCGTACCCGCATTGCCCCTTCTGCTGGTGTTGACGTTTCTTCGCCTTGCCGCGACATCCGATCCTCCCTCATTCCCTTCCGGATCCCTCATCGGACAAGCGGTGTCCGC
>CAZVRG010000018.1:4809-20451 GCA_964630025.1 uncultured Candidatus Saccharibacteria bacterium | reverse complement strand
GGCAATGAGTTCTGCACCTTTACAAACGGAGGTTTCGCAATGCCCGAGCAAAGCTTAGATGAGCTGAAACAGCTCTCTTTGCCAGCTCTGCGGCATGCGGAGCTGGTCAACCTTGCAAGGACCGAAAGTCCGAACAAGGCGTACGAACTCGCGTCGGTTCGCTGGCCGCGTCGGCAAGCGAAAGCAACTCGGTTCCTCGCAATGGTGCGAAGGGACCATGGCCCGGAGGCCCTCGAGGCCTTCATAATGGAGCACGCTCGGCCTAACGGCTCAGAGCACGCTCAAGGAGATGATGAGATGAAGTTCGAGACGATGTACCCCGAAGGCGTTCGTGGCGTTGTGTTCGTTCACAACTTCCACGGACCGAATGACCCCGACACCCTGCACCTCCGCCACTTCACTGGCGAGGAACAAAAGGACGTCAATCTCCGCGAGGAGATCAACCGCTTCCAGCTCGACGATGAGCAGACGAAGGTTCTCGTGCATCGCGTGCTGCAAGCCATGCTCGACCAGTGGGCGACCCCCAAGGTCCAGCAGTTCTCCTACGGCTCGATGTGGGGCTCTGCCCTGCTGGCCGCTCGGACATACCTGTCCGATGATCGCGAGCTTCTGAAGAAGCTGTTGCTCGCCGCCGTCGTGCATTGCGGCGGCCACAGCAAGGACCCCGTCGGACTTCTTCAAGCGGCAATCCCGCAAGAGGAAATCACCAGGATCGAGCAGACCAACGAAGACGAGAATCGTCTGTCTGGGCTCATGCCCGGCAAGGCGCTTCAGTTGGTCATCAACTACCTGCTCGATTCGGGCTGCACCGAGGACGAGGTTCGGACGGTGTGGACCGAGATGTTGCGGACGCGTCAGCGCGACCGCTTCAAGACGGTCTGCATCACAGAGTGGTGGGAGGGACTCAAGGTGGGCGAGCGCGACCTGAAGAAGGAGGCCGAGCCCATCGCACGTCAGCTTCTGCTCTACGAGCTCAACGACATTCTTGTGAATGGCTGCTTCGACTGGAACAACCCGCACTACAGCCAGAACGGGCAAGCGCCGGAGGGCTTTATGCGGGTCGTGGACTTCCTCCTGTTCCAGACGGACTATGCCTGGCACAGCAGCAACGAGGAAACGAGGGAGCTCGTCGAGAGCTACTTCGTGCAGTGCGTCGCGCGCGGCAAGGTCGGCACGGCCCACTACATGGTCGTTCGCTACGGCAGGTGGTTCGGCTTGTGGAGCGAGTACGCGAGCAAGCCGGACGAGAAGCCGAACGCAGCGATGGAGCGCCTGATGCGCGCCGCCATCGAGAAGGCCGAGGAGTCGCGGAGCTATGGCATCGCGACCGCTCTCGCCGAGCACATCGGCGAGACGGAGACGGCGGATCGTCTCCGCGAGTTTGCGCGCAGCCTCAAGCAGCGCGTCGCGCTCGACCACGCCTTCTACCACGCAGTGGACATGCACAAGTAGGACCAGCTCGATTCCCGAAGTACCGGCCTCGTGTGGAGTACAATACTCTGCACGAGGCCTTTTCTTTTTTAATTTTCTAGGCGGCGCGCCATCAGATTCGCTCAAAAAATGTTCGAGTAGAGTTGTATAATTCCACCAAAAGAAAAGAGCCTTTGGAGGTATCCAAAGACTCACAATGTTCAGCGTCTGTCGATCACGAAAGTTGATCAAGGGTTTCAAGCTCTTCGGTAGTCTTCTCTGCTATCGCGGTAGGGAGTCTGTATTCCATGAGGTAGGCAGCTTCCCCGCTGTCTTCGTAGTACTCGCGCAACACCTTGACTGCCCGAAACTGCATGCTGTGGAAGAACTTCTGGGCGGCGAGATTGGTCTCGCGAACCGTCAGCGTGATGCGGGTGC
This sequence comes from uncultured Candidatus Saccharibacteria bacterium, assembly GCA_964630025.1. Classification (GTDB taxonomy): domain Bacteria; phylum Patescibacteriota; class Andersenbacteria; order UBA10190; family CAIZMI01; genus VMFP01. Next base: position 18,603 of record CAZVRG010000018.1, on the reverse strand, counting down.
GGCGATCGCGGGACAGCTTGCCGATCAGATTCCTGATCATTTTCCAGCCAACGCTCTGTCGGCGGAACTGCGGGGCAACAGCGAAGTTGAGGACATGGAGACTCGTTTTGTGCAGTTCATAGACCATGAAGCCCACGACTGTGTCATTCCACTCAGCCACATTGCCGATGCAGTTGCGTTGTCTTAAACAGAGGAGAAAATCGTCCTCCGTCCAGGAATAGTCGAAGCTCTTCCGTTCGATCTGGAGAACTTCGGCCATGTCGCGACGGATCATCCAGCGGATGGACGAAACGAGAGTGCTTTTTTCAGCGGGCGACGTCGTCATGGTCCACTTCCTTTGAGGGCTCGCACCGATACAGAACGCCTGTCGCGGTGGCGGGTGAAAAAAGATCATGAGTTCCTGTGAGGAGCTCCCACAAAAACTCTACGGGTGAACCTACTCGGACAGCCGGAGAACGTCAATGCTCCTCATCCGTTCGTTGAACATCGCCCTTTGACGAATTCTCCAACACCCCCTATACTCCTCCCCATGAAGAAAACGACCTCGAAGACGAGGCAGCCTCCGAAACGTGCGCCTCGGCAAGCGGAAAGGGCTGCAACTGCAGTACGGAACACGCCCCTCGACACAGCTCGGGGTAAACGCGTGGCCGTGATCGGCACCGGCTACGTCGGCCTGGTCACTGGCACCTGCTTGGCGGAGATCGGCCACCACGTGATCTGCGTGGACCGGAACCCGGGTAAGGTGAAAAAGCTCAAGAAAGGCATCAGCCCCATTTATGAACCGGGACTTGAGCCTCTGATTAAGAAGAATATCAAGGCAGGACGCCTGGAGTTCACAGGCGACCTTCCTGCTGCCGTGAAGACATCTGACATCATCTTTATTGCGGTAAACACGCCGCCGCGTCCGGACGGCAAGGCAGACCTCTCCCACGTCGCATACGCCGCCCGCCAAATCGCGGAACATGCGGAAAGCCACAAAGTGGTCGTAGACAAGAGTACCGTCCCCGTGCAGACCGGCCAAAAGGTGAAGGAAACGCTCAAGGCGTACAACCCGCACAAGCTCGACTTCGACGTGGTCAGCAATCCGGAATTCCTCCGCGAAGGCTCCGCGGTGACGGACTCCTTGAAACCGGATCGCATCGTTGTGGGTGTAGAAAACGAACGTGCGGAACAAATCATGCGAGAACTGTACCGCCCGATCCGCGCGCCGTTCATCGTCACGGATATCAATTCCGCGGAGTTGATCAAGCATGCGAGCAATTCCTTCCTCGCGGCGAAAATCTCGTTTGCAAATGCTCTTGCGGACATTTGCGAGCGCGTCGGCGCGGATGTGGAAGAAGTCACCCGCGGCATGGGGCTGGACAAGCGCATTGGTCCAAGCTTTCTCCGTGCCGGCGTAGGATACGGCGGCTCCTGTTTTCCCAAGGACGTGTCGGCATTTATTTCCATCGCCGAAGAGCTCGGCTATCCGTTCGATTTCCTGAAATCCGTGCAGCGCATCAACGATGAGGCGCGCCAACGATTTATCAAGCGCATTGAAGAAGCTTTGTGGGTCGTGAAGGGAAAGAAGATCGCCGTGTGGGGCCTTGCCTTCAAACCGAACACCGATGACATGCGCAACGCGCCAAGTATTCCGATTATCGAACATCTCGTTGGCGAGGAAGCGCATGTGCGCGCCTACGATCCTGTTGCGGAAGAAAAAGCAAAGGAAATTCTTGGGGGAAAGATTGAGTACGCGCCGAATGCCTACGATGCAATTGAAGGCGCCGATGCGTTGCTGATCCTCACGGAGTGGGATGAGTTCAAGAAGGCAAATCTGAAGAAAGTGCACCGCGCGCTGCGCCAGCCGCTGGTGATCGACGGTCGAAACCTGTTCGATCCCGCAGAAATGAAGCGGCTCGGCTTCGTCTACCGATCCATCGGCCGGCCGCGGTAGAAAGGCTCGCACTCAATTCCAGAGAAAAGAGGCCTGCCAAATCTTTGGCCGGCCTTTATAGAAAGCTTGCTATTTCCCAGTTCTGTGGCACATATCCCAGAATTCTTGGTCGTTGGGGCTCATACGAGGGCTGACGTCTCCGTCTGGAATCTCGTCCCTGTCTGGAATCCTATTGCGAAGGATTATGGCCAAGATAAGGAGAACAACGGCCCCCACGACGCCCCAGCACACCCAGGAGTAGACGAGACCGCCGCGGTTCTCTTCGATGACAGCAGACCGAACGCTGCTAGTAAACTTATCGTTCTTTACCGCATTTGGGGAATTCACCCCAACCGCAGCGGGATTGTCAGAGCGCCAAACTCCGTAGTTCATCTGACATTCCCCGAGATTCCCTGGGCGATCTCTGACAGCACGAGTAGTTGCTTTCCATACAGTACGGTACACCTTCCCATTTACAAGCAAATTCTCCTGATACTGCTCGTTGGGGATGACCGCTCCCGGGTTCGAGAGAATCCAGCGAGGCCTTTCATCGCCGGCATACACATGCACGACAACCCCGGAAATCTTCGTCTTGACGAACGGCGTCCACCTATCCTCCGTTTCACGTGTGACCACTACTCCAAACTTCAGGCCATCAAGAGTCCTGGTCCTATCGATAGTGGGAACAGACTCATACCGGAGATCAGAAATAGAGAAGTGGTAATGCTCCTCCAGATACCGCGCCCATCCCTCCGAGGCCCAAGAATCTTCGCTGAAGACTACAGAGAACATACAGACAAGAATGGCCACTGCTCGCTTCATGGCTTCCCCCCTAAAATTGTTCAGAGTACAGAAACCGCAAAGTATGGTACCGCGAGGTATAAGGAAAGGCAAGAACCTCTATCGCACTGCAAAAAGTCCCGCGTATTCGCGCGGAGCAGAGGCTCACTGGGGAGTATGTGCAGGAGATGCGCTTATGTGCCGTGTTTCACTGCTTGCAGCTCTTCTGCGGCATGCTGCACTTCTTCATGCGTATTCCCCGGCAACCAGAGGTCGGCAACTTCGGTGTAGATGCGCGTTCCCTGCTGAATAAGAACATTAAACATGTCTGTGGCTTCGTATTCGCCGCGTTGCGACAACGGCGTTTCGATATCAAGAAATGTTTCTGGGAACACACCGGCGCCCACCCAAGAAAGGTCGGAAACGAATTCCTTCGGTTTTTCGACAAGCCGTGCCACACAGCCGTGTTCGTCGGTCACCACCACGCCAAAATTTTGCGGATTGTCGACCCGCCGTACAAGAAGTCCGCAGTCGTGTTTCACGAGTCGTTGCAGTCCATCCGCGCCATAAATGTCATCTCCGTACAGCAGGAGAAAGTTTCCGCGCACAAGCGGCTTTGCCTGCCGCACGGCATGCCCGGTACCGAGCGGTTCTCCCTGCTCTACATAGCGAACAGATCGACCGGCAGTCGAGTCTCCGAAACGTTCTCGCAGCATGTGTCCTTTGTAGCCGACAACAAAGATGATTTCATCTACTTCTGTTGGAAGATGCCCAATGGTGTATTCCACCACCGGTTTGCCTGCCACAGGCACCAATGGCTTTGGCACTGTTTCCGTAATGGGCCGGAGTCGCTTTCCGAGTCCTGCGGCGAGAATGACAGCTTGCATGGTGAGAGCTTCCTAGCTTCTTAGCTTGTAGCTTTCTTAGGACTACGCGGGCTTCTGCACTTTTAGCCGCTCCAAAATCGCCTCTTCAGCGGCGGAGAGCTGTTCTGGGTCATTTACTGCCATCCAGAAGGACGCTTCCAACACTTTGACGCGGCGATTCCGCTCACGGACCAGTGCCATCACCATGTCCGGGAGCTCAAACTCCCCACGCGCCGATGGTGTCACTTTCACATCAAAGAACTCGCGATCAAGCAGATAGGGCCCGGCGGACACGAGATCCGAGACAAATTCCTTTGGCTTCTCGACGGCGCGCACAAGACATCCTGTATCGTCACACACAAGTACGCCAAAGTTCTCCGGATTTTGTACTTTCTTTGCGAGCGCGGCCAAATCGGGTTGCTCTAGCATGGCGCGCAAATCTTCCGCGGCGTAGATATCGTCCGGCAGAATGACAAGGAATTTTCCTCTCACTGCAGTATTCGCCTGCTGAATGGCATGTCCAAGACCGAGCGGCTCCGGCTGATGCGCGTAGGTGACTTTTCGTCCCTGATGTTCACCGCCGAAGTACTCGCGAATCTGTTGTTCGTATGGCCCTCCAACAATCAGCACAAGTTCATCCACTTCTGCCGGAAGCGCAGAGAGCGTGTATTCAACCAACGGCTTTCCCGCCACAGGCAGAAGCTGCTTGGGACCTTGGTATGTCTGGGCCATACGCTTTCCTCGACCTGCGATAGGAATAACAACTTGCATAAATGAGAGAATGAAAGGCTAGAAGAAAAGCGGCCCTGCGCCGCAGAGCTCAACTCCTCGAAGAGTTGAGCGGCGTGGGGCCGCAATAGGAATCACCACCTGCATGGGGTGTGGAAGATGACTGATAAGGTACGCACGATTGTACGCAGAGTGCAGCAATTCGTCAACAGTCATCCTGGATCGCTCGGACGCGGTATGTATCATCCACACGGTGCGTAATGCCGATACGTGACGCGAATGAGCAGAGAATGCCCGCATCTGCCCGCCAAAGCCTTTCCACAAGCGCTGCGCGCTCTTCCCATTCATAGTTTCTCGTCCACAGCCAGCCGCCGTAGCCGGCAAAAAGCGTTCGCCCAGTAAGCGTAAGTGGATGGTTGTGGTTCATATCCGTACGCGCAAGAACTACGGCGTCCTTAGGAAGCATGCTATCAAGCTCACGCCCGATCGCGCGGTCTGCTGTCGTATAGACAGGATACGTTGCCCGAAAGTGGAGATGCGTCACAACTTCGGAAAGCGTTGTCAGACTCATCAACAACACAAGACTCCATCGCAGTATCCCAGCACTAGAAAACTGCCACTGTGACATTTCCGCAACCACCAGCGGCAATAAAAGAATCCACACCACGAGGAATATTTTGAAGTTATCCCACTGGTACGGCTGAAACTGAATACTGTTTGCGAGGAGGAAGAGTATCAGCGCAGGCTGCACAAGCAATAACGTTCCCATGCGATCTCGACGATACCCCCGCACGATTGCGATCACTGCAAGCGGCAGAAACACGCCGAGATTTCTTAGCCAAAATATGGGCCACCCGAACACTCCATTTCCTGCCATCCAGCCCGGCGCGAAAGAAAGAAATCCACTGCGCGTAAACAGTGCTGCCTCCCATATGACAACGGGGGTGGCGATGAGTGCGGCAAGTACTGCGTACAGAAACAGCACCCTCGATCGTGACAGAAGTATGGCGCTGATCCACAGGATTCCAGCAGCGAGAAATATATGTGCGTGGAACAAAGGAAGTACTCCTGTAGCGACTGCAAGCGGAAAAAGCCACCAGCGCTTTTCTTGCGTACGTACTGTATCGAGCAGAACTGTTGCAAGCACAACCAGAAACGCTGTCCCGAAAAGCAGATGCTTTTGGGACGCAAACGTATTGAGATGGTTCGCCCACACGAGACCGATCTCTTCTGCCTTGTCCCACACCGGCTGGTGCACGCCAAAGAATTTTGTGAATGTCCATGCATGTGTTTGTGACGCCATTTCGACCCACTGCAATCCGCCAAAAGAGACAAGCAGAATGCCAACGATGCCATACATCATCATGTCATTCCCACGAAAGCGGGAATCTGGTCCCCGCATTCGCGGGGACGACACGGACGTGTCGCTTCGGTCGTCTTCGCTCCCTCGCAATGACGATGTTAAACGCATCGTGATCAAACCCAGCCATCCGAAAAGACACGCAGGTAACCCCGCTGCGGGTAGAGAAAACGCAGCACCCACTGTAAACCCTGCCGCACGGAGGATCGCGGCGATGAAGTCGTATCCGAACGGCTCATGGAATTGCTCGCCTGCAAACGCAGGAAATCCAAGATCGCCGCCACCTGCCCCACGAAGCTTCGCGAGAAGCGAAGTGGGGGACCGCCGTACAAACGCTTCCGCGTTGAGCGTATGCAGCGGTCCATCCCCCCACGCACCGCTCATCGAGCGAACAACGCCGTCGGAAGTTTCTCCCCATCCAAACCACATCAAAACAAACGCGATCGCCAAGAGACCACTAAGAACCGCGAGCGACTTCCACTGGAGAAGTTCTCTGAATACTCCCCGCCACAACGCAAGGACGACAAGCAGCACCGAACAGACAACAAAAGCATACAGACCCGTGCGTACTGTTCCGCCGAGAAGATAGATAAGGATTCCACCTGTCCCAATACATAAGAACAGCAGAGGAAACCCCGCTAATGCACGCAGCGTTGGCGAAGCAATGCGTGCCGGGATAACAAGAAGTCCGCAAGAAAACGTGGAAACAAGAAAAAGCACCGCGATACCTGCCGCACCCCACGTCTCAAAGAGCGCAGCGGAAGAAAGATCGGAGAGAAACGCCCCGAAAGTGCCGAACACGGATTACTCGGTCACGAAGTTCACCAGACGGTCTTTCACAAAAACCACATTCGTAACCTTCTTTCCGCCCAGCCATTTCTGTACGCGCTCGCTGCGCTCCGCGGCAGCGCGCACGTGGTCCTCCGATGTGTCACGTGGCATGGCGAGTTGATCGCGCACTCTCCCATTCACCTGCACGATAATCTGTACGGTGTCTTCTTCGAGAAGTTCAGAATCATACGAGGGCCACTGCCGTGTAACAACAAGCTCCTCTCCGTCAAGTTCCTTCCAGAGCGCTTCCGCAATGTGCGGGGCAAAAGGGCTCAAGACGATAAGGAATGTCCGGAAATCCTCGACGGCAACTCCTTCTTTCTCCGCGAGATTTACAAATTCCATCATCGCGGAGATTGCCGTGTTGAATTTCAATGCTTCGATATCTTCGCCAACCTTCTTTATCAGCTTGTGTAATGACCGTTGAACATCCACGCTATGCGCGCGAGTGCTATCATGAATGATAGCGGATCCAAGCTTCCATACCCGCCGTAAAAATCGGTGTACTCCAGAAATTGATTGAGGATCCCATGGTTTTCCTGCATCGAGCGGGCCGAGGAACATTTCATAGAGACGCAATGTGTCCGCGCCGTACTCTGCGACAATCTCGTCCGGATTGACCACGTTCCCCCGTGACTTGCTCATCTTTTGTCCGTCGGGACCGAGAATGATTCCCTGATTCCGCAACTTCTGGAACGGCTCTTCCATTGGAATATAACCACCGTCGTACAGCGCCTTCATCCAGAAGCGCGCATACAGGAGATGCAGTACCGCATGTTCTGCACCACCCACATACAGATCAACGGGCATCCAGCGCTCGAGCGCTTCCCATGATGCAGGCTCCTTCGTATTCTTCGGGTCACAGAACCGGAGGAAATACCAGCAACTTCCTGCCCATTGCGGCATGGTATTCGTTTCGCGCTTCGCGGGCTTTCCGCATTTCGGACAGGTGGTATGTACCCACTCCGTCATTGCGGCGAGCGGAGATTCACCGGTCCCGGTCGGTTCATAGCTTTCTACGTCGGGAAGAAGTACGGGGAGCTGCTCTTCTGGAACCGGAACAACACCACAGGTTTCGCAGTGCACAATCGGAATCGGCTCGCCCCAATAGCGCTGACGCGAGAAGACCCAGTCGCGAAGTTTGTATTGCACGGATGGCTTTCCAAGATCATGTTCCTGAAGCCGCGCAGTAATCTTTTCTCGCGCCTCGGTTGATGGAAGTCCCGTGAACTCTCCGCTGTTCACGAGTACACCTTCCCCGACAAACGCTTCTGTTATTTCCCTGTTCCCTGTTCCCTGTTCCCTGTTGCCTCGATGAGATTGCTTCGCTTCGCTCGCAATGACGACGGAAGGTTCAATAACTTTGTGGATTGGCAATCCATATTTCTTCGCAAACGCAAAATCGCGTTCATCGTGGGCGGGCACTGCCATAATCGCTCCGGTTCCGTACGAGGAAAGCACGTAATCCGCAATCCAAATGGGAATCTCCTCACCGTTGACCGGATTGATTGCTTTTGCGCCCGTATCTATACCGGTCTTTTCTCTTTCAAGTACTGTTCGTTCTTCTTCCTTTTTTTCTCGCGCTGTTACAGTATACTGTAACACTTCGTCGTGACGTTCTGGCGTAGTGATCTGCTCAATGAGCGGATGTTCGGGCGCAAGAACGAGGTACGTCGCACCAAAGAGAGTGTCAGGACGGGTCGTGAAGACATTAATCGTCGCCCCTGTTCCCTGTTCCCTGTTCCCTGTTCCCTCTGTGACCTGAAAGGTCACCGCTGTTCCTTCGCTTCGCCCGATCCAATTCCGTTGCAGCTCTTTAATGCCGTCCGGCCAATCAAGCTGATCGAGATCGTGGAGCAACCGATCGGCGTATTTCGTGATGCGCAGCATCCATTGACGCAGCTTGCGCTTCTCTACCGGCGTTCCGCAGCGCTCGCATTTCCCATCAATCACTTCTTCGTTCGCGAGACCAGTTTTATCTTTGGGGCACCAATTAATCGGTACATCCGCCTCATAGGCAAGACCGAGATGGAACAACTTCAAGAAAATCCACTGGGTCCACGTGTAGTATGCCGGATCGGTTGTGTTGATTTCGCGGGACCAATCATAGGAAAAGCCCAGACGCTTCAATTGCTCGGTAAAGCGCTGTACATTTTTCTCGACGAGTGTTCGCGGATGCGTTTTCTGCTTGATGGCGGCGTTCTCCGCAGGCAGCCCAAAGGCGTCCCATCCCATCGGATGCAATACATCGAATCCGCGCATCCGCAGATACCGGGAATAAATGTCGGTTGCGGTGTAGCCTTCCACGTGCCCAACGTGCAACCCTTCGCCAGAGGGATACGGGAACATGTCGAGGCAAAAGAACCGTTTCTCGTCCGGTTCTTTCGCATCGTCGCGTGTCCGAAAGACATCATGTTTCTCCCACAACGCCTGGATGCGCGGCTCGAGTTCCTCCGGCCGATAGTCTTCCGTTTCTCTCGGCATAGCTCTTTACAAACAGCCTATCATAGCTCTCCGCTCTGCTATACCCCGTGAGAAGCTGGATACACAAAGGGCAACGTGTTGACGCGGGGGGATTATTGCCGTGTGGGCTTCTCACGGGGTATGGTACACAGCAATGACCGACGACAGCCGTACCTTCATCGTGAAGCCGCCTGTTCAGCTTGCGCTTATTGTGGTGGTGATCGCCGGACTTTTCTACGTCCTTGGCCAATATGTCTCCTCGCAGCCGCAACGCTTGGAAAAGGAAGCAGCGTTGAAGCGCGAGATTACGGTGAACGGCACGGGAGAAGTGCAAGGAAAGCCCGACGTGGCACGAGTGCTTCTTGGTGTACAAACCGGCGCGCAGCCGTCCGCCAAAGCGGCACTCGACAGTTTAAGTAAACGGTTTAATGCCATTGTTGCTGCATTGAAAGCACTTGGTATTAAAGAAGACGACATCAAGACCACAAACTTCTCAATGAGCCCCCAGTACGACTTTCAAAACGCTCCCGGACAGATCCGCGGATTTGAAGCGTCGGAACATGTGCAAGTAACCATTCACGATCTCGACAAGATCGGTGAGATTATCGCAAAGACCACCGGCGAGGGAGCGAATCAGGTGGGCGGTGTAACATTTGAAATGGACGACCCCAACGCCCTGCAAACAGAGGCACAGGAAAAGGCAATCGCAGACGCTCGGAAAAACGCCGAGCAGCTCGCGAAAGCACTGGGGGTGCGACTGGGACGCGTAAAAACGTTCAGCGTGTCATCCCCCACACCGCCAATTCCTGTATTCGCCGAACGCGCAGCAATCGGAGGAGACGGATCCGCACCAGTGGCACCTCCCATCCCCGTGGGAACAAACGAGATTACCGCAACCGTCACGATTACGTACGAGCTTACATAGATTTCTTTAGAAGATTTCTCTTGCCGACAGAGGTTGAGCCATCCTGACGCAAAACGACGCGGAGGATGATACAAAGTGTCAGAGCATACTGACCGCGTTAGAGGACGGACACCTTGTCCGTGCCATGTCCAGACGGCATGATCAGTACACAATTCATCTTATGCGGCAGGGGGAACTTCGTACAGAGACCGCGGCGCCGGGTGGGCAGGGAATGCTCATGCGGCGCCCGAGTCTCGATCTATGGATACATGATCGCGTTGCTGCAACGGTTGCAGCGCAAGCGGTCGGGTATGCGGCGTACACAAATATTGGCGGACACCACTCGATGTGTCTGACAGGAAGCTTCCGGGAAGTCTCCCCGGATGTCGTTATTTGCGATCCAGAGAGCTTTCTTGTCGACCATGTTGTCGAAGTGGAGGTGGAAGACACGATACAGCCGGACACCGCACAGCGATGGCTGGATATTGCGCGCGCCATACAAGGCCGCGGCGTGTTCTGGATTCTCGTGCAACCATCAGCAATCGCCAGCGCTCGACAACTGTGTGATGCCGCTGGCATTGCTGCGCATATTGGCACCTGGAGCATCAACGGTGACACCATCACCATTACCTGGCCTGTGCCGCTTCGCGCGGCACCGGTCCGTCACTAGCGCCGTTCAGGGCGCAATAGCGTTTGCGCCAAGACGATCACCTTCCCCAAGGCTGGTCTTCTTTAATTCGCCCATCGTCACACGACCGTGCATGGTGAGATCGACCGTGGACGCGTCGTAGAGATCTTCCAAACCGAACCAGTGGCCAAGTTCGTGCGTCACGACTGCCTGCACGTCGTACGCTCGGGCAACGCCCCCGCAGTCTCCCGCCGAGGGATCATTCACCGCCCATGGGACGCGCGTATTGAGCACCAGATCGGCATCAAGCACTTCCCCGGTGCTCGGGAGATACCAGATATACGCTGCGCCCACGATGCCGCGGGATAGCGACCGCCACAGCATGACATTCTTCCCGTCATAGCGCGGACGAGATACGTCGGTGCTGCCTGCGAAGGTCACCGTCTTATCACCATCGGCGTTTTTCCACGTCTGGGCAGCAGCCGCAATTGCGCCGGCCGCGGAGGAACGAATATCGCTCGGTGCTTTTTCCGGATTGACGCGGTAGGAAAGCCCGCTCGCCGGTACATGCCATCCTGTTACCGCGTATGTGGACACGCCATCATTCGTTGTTGGCTGGCACACAGGCACGCGGTCTCGGTGGCTCTGTCTCCGTTCATCCTCGGTATGCACAAACACGCGAAGGCGCGTGGCGTGTTCCGGAGGCAACGTACGACCTTCTTCATTGGTGATGGTAATGCGCACCGATGTTTCTCCTTCGCGCACATCCGCATCAACCATGAGCGGGGTAACTATCACGCCGAGTGCGAGCGCCCCCTGGAGCATACCTGCGAAGGAGCGTCTGCGTGAGAAGGGCATGATGTCAGTATACCCCGTTAGAAATCATCATGGTGCTCTTTCCGCAGTCACGTACCCTTAGCCATGATTTCTAACGGGGTATAGACGTTAGAACTGGAAGAGTCGCTGCACCGTTTCTGGTTTCAACCGTACAGCCTTTTCTGGCGCTTCCGGCACATTGCCGCTTTCGCGTGGCAGCATTGTTGCATCAACAACCGTGCGTTGTTCTCCTGGATTCTCTGTACGCGGAATAAGCTGGATGCGTGCGCGGACGAGCTGATGCGTGCGTGGACGAATCCAGAGAACAAGCGTGTCGACACGCGCGTTTTCCAATCGCCCTTCGAGGTAGTGCACGACACCCACCATGCCCGGGCGATCGGCAAATTGCTGTTGAAGGTCCCGGAGGAGCGTACGCAGTTTTTCATCGTCAAGACGGATGGTGTACATCCGTGCGTTGACGGTGCGCACACGCGCGCTGCCGCCACGGTCAATGGACTGCACCACATGCGAGCCCGTGATCCCCCGAAAGAGTTGAATGCGTTCCTCTTCGCTCAACGTCTTCGGAGTATCTTCGTGACGGTCACTGACTTGCACCCATCGACCTTCCAGCGCCTTGCCCAAATCGCCGTAGGCGGGCATTTCCGTCATGCGAATGTACCCGGCGCCATCGCGGATAATTGTTGACCCGCGAAATTGGACGGTCACGCCGCGGCGCTCGAGGACGAGTTGAAATGGGAATTGCAATCGCGGCCGCGCGCCGGCTTCCATGTCCAGCGGGCCGGGCCCTGCGCGGAAGTTCAAGTGATGAAAGCGTTTTCCCCGCGGATCCGCAGGCGCTCGCACATCAACGATAAAACGTATTTCGGTGTTTTTCTCGCTTCCCACGCGCGCAAGCGCATCTGCAACAACAGAGCGGGGTGATCGAAAGAGATCGGTCATGATCCCGAGCGCACCGAGAATAACGAGTACGACCACACTGCCAATGCGAAGACGCGACTTCACCGTTGGCGAGAGTGAAGAAAGCGCGGGAATCTTGATCGTGGAGGCAGAAAATCGCATAGAGAAATGGGAACGAGAGGCGGTTGGCCTCTAATATTGCATCATCGTTTGTTCTCTACCCGCGGCCGAACAGGCGGAGAAGAACCACGCGTGCGCGCTGCGTTGTCCCAACGCCGATGGCAAGTGCAGCGGCGAGCGCCAGCCAGGGCCACGATTGGAGCCACGACCGCTCTGCGGCAGACGCCATCACAGACGCAGAGGGAGCTGGCGGCCCAGCAATCGGGCTTGCTGCGGGTGTGGGTTCGGCTGCCTGTGCTGTCTGCACACCGAACGCCCGATGATACGCTCCAGTAACGCGCCCGGTATCTGACAGCCGCGATGTCCATGATGCCGGTCCCAGACGTCCTGCAAGACGCGTCGTCTTTGCGCTCTTCACTGCAGGGTGTGTGGGAGGAGCGCTGCCTTCTTCGGTGCTTCCGCCACCAACTGCCGCTTCCCCACCATTTGACCCAGAGCTTGTCGAAGAGCCGCCGACCGCTGATGCATTCCCGCTTCCAGTCGTCGCATTCGATGATCCCGATCCTGTTGAGCCACCACTGCCCGTTGATCCCGAGGCAGTCGCCGAAGCGCCCAGCGTGCCTGTGTTTCGGTTTGTCTCGTTCTCTCCTGTAGACGCGCGAGCAAGAAGGGCATTGCGGAGCGCGGCGCTGTTACCAATGTCGAGATCAAAGGATCCGCCGACACCGCCCGCAAGGTCCGTCTGGTTTGCCTCTGTCTCCACTGCGCCATCAATATCTGCGCGACCCGAACCGACAGCGCCGCCGCCCGTGTTCTCGTTCGCCTGATTATTCCCTGTGGTGGCTGCAATATCGCCGGTGGTACTCACGTTCGCGCTGTTTGTGAGATCTGCTGCCGTATTGACGTTCGGCGTGACGGTTGTGGTGTTGGTGGAGCCTGGACCTGTCATTTGGTTGTTCAGGGCGAAGCGCACATCAAGTCCGTGCGGCGTGTCGCCATAGTCTTGTCCAACAAGCCATGTTTCATTGAGAAGATTCTCGATCACGGCATCAATGTGTGCGACGCCGGTGAGAATACGCCCGCCAAGCGTGTTGCGGCTTGCCGTGTTGAATCCTGTATTCGCCACCGCGCCAATGCCGGTATCAACCGTGGCATCGTTCAACACAGTCACCTGACGCGTGTCGTTCACGGTTACATCGATGGTGTTTGTGGAATCCGCGCCGGTCGTGGCATTGCCAAGCTCGGCCGTCAGCTCCGACCACGCGCCGCCGATGCCCGCAACCGTGAGGTTCGCAATATTCCGCGCGTGCAGAAAGGCAACAGCATCGCCTGTGTCGATAAAACCAAGACCGGTGTTTCGATTTGCTTCGTTGTGTCCCGTGTCCGCGTTCACCACCAGGTTATTTCTGATATCCGCGTCGTTGTCCACGGTGACGGTGGAATCATTGGTCACATCCACGTCAA
>CAZVRG010000018.1:2461-4799 GCA_964630025.1 uncultured Candidatus Saccharibacteria bacterium | reverse complement strand
TGTTGGTGGAATCCGCACCCGTGTTCTGGTTCTGCGCTTGGACACCAAGGCTCCCACCTTCGCCAAGGCTATGGTGGGCAGGTCCGCTACCGGCGGCAAGCGATTGCCCGCCCCAGAGGAGATCACCGAGCCAATTGCCGAACACGTTGATCACGGTCACGAAGAATCCGCCGCGGACAACATTCACGTTTGCCACGTTCACGATGGTCGCGTTCACGCGCGCGTCCCCGGTGGTGATAGAGGCATTGCCGGTGTTCTGATTCGCCGTGTTCTGTCCGGTAATCGCCGCAAGGTTCAGCGCGTTCGTGATGGTGGCGTCGTTGGTCATACGCGTGGTGTCCGTGTTCGTAATATCCGCCTCCGCGGTGTTGTCTGAATTCGCACCAGTCTGGCTATTCCCAACGTCAATCGTGGTGTAGTCATGCCCGATCTGTGTCCACTGCCCATCACTGCCGAGAATGAATCCAAGCCAGCGGTTCAGCGCATTTATGATGATCACCCCTAGATTGCTGTCCACCACGTTCATGTTCGCAAGCGTGATGGTGTTTGCCGTCACGTCCACGTCACCGGTCGCAATGGTGGAACCACCGGTGTTCTGCGTGGCGGTGTTCTGGCCTGTAATGGCATCCACGATCACGTCGTTCGTGATATGCGCGTCATTCTCAATCGTTGTGGTATCCGTGTTCGTGACATCGACATCCAGTGTATTTGTAGAGTCTGCGCCGGTCTCCGTATTGTTGGCGGCAATCATGAGTTCGCGCTGACGCCGCTCGAGGTACGCAATCACTTCTGATGGAATCACGACGTTGCCGTTCAAGTCACCGAAAATGTCGGCGACTTCGAGCCAGAGGGTGCCATCAACGACGTTGGCATTCAGAAAGTTCAACAGGGTTGCCGCCACATTTGCATCCCCCGTCGTGATGGATGCGTTGCCGGTGTTTTGCGTGGCATCGTTCCGTCCGGAGATTGCGGCAGCATTCACGGTGGTATTGATAGTCCCATCGTTTTGCACTTCCGTGACTGTTTCACGAGTACTTGTGACCGTTGCGGTATTATCCGATCCCGCACCCGTCACCTCATTGGTGGAACGGAAAGAATCCGTTACAAACTCTCCGCTTGCAGGATCAAAAGTAATAACGTAATCGCCCGTGTGTGAGCCTGCTGTTGCGGAATGGCTGATTTCTCCTGAAGATCCGACGGTATGCAGATTGTCCGCCGTCACGGCCTGCACACCGATACCGGCATTCCCCGTACCCACGCTGCCTGGGCCGGTGTTTTCACTTGCGGCATTCTGGCCGGTGGTCGCAGCGCCCGTACCCGTATTCGTTGTCGTGCTTTGGTTATCGACAGCGGTGGTGCTGCTCTGGCTTGCATCTGCAGACGTACTGTTCGTCGAATCCGCGCCGGTATGCGCATTGCTCGCTTCCAGAGCAACACCATTGCTTGTTCCTTGATACAGCCCTTGTGTTGCTCCTTGCACAGTGCTTCCCTCGAGTTGCTCGGCGCTGTAGTTTCCCTCCTCGTCTGGCACGAGACCGCTTGCAGCAGGATCCGGACCGCCCTGACCGGTCCCTTGGGCTGTTCCTTGACCTGTGCCTTGCCCGCTTCCCTGCGCGGTGGATGCATCACCGGATCCCGTCGCTTCCTGCGCATACGCAACAGGAACGAGCAGAATCGTACCGATGATCAATACCGAGACGAACGCGCACGACGAGAGTTTGGAGAGCTTCTGCATACAGAGGGTTACGAAATGAGTTCCTCATCGAGGCGCACCGAGACTTCCCCTCCGAAGTTCGATGCACCCCTGACAAAGACCCGTGCAACGCACAGGTCACCAACAGCAGTGTTAATTCACCGTGTTGCTGATCGAGATGCCAACAGAGGCATCGCCCGACGAGATATCGCCGCCGCCCGTATTGCTGCTGGCCGAATTAAAGCCAGAGCTGGCGGTGGTGTCGACATCGTTGTCGATCTCAGCGGTATTGAGAATATCGACGTCAGCGGTCTGGTCCACGTCCACGGTGTTCGTGTTCGTAGATTCCGCGCCGGTCGTGTCGTTCTCGGCTTCGATATCCACATCGCCCAGCTCGACCCCACTCGAGGAGCCTCCCTGGTTGATCGTGTTCTCGATTTCCGTGTCAGTCTCGGCATCACCCGAGCGCACACGGCCACCGCCTGTGTTGCTGTCGGCGGTGTTGAAGCCGGTCGTCGAGGTGGAGTCAACGTCGTTGTCCACGTCCGCGGTGTTCGTGATGTCCACGTCAATGTCCTGCGTGGCCGTCACGTCGTTCGTGTTGTCGGAGTCGAATCCGGTGTTCCGGTTCGCAACTTCGATGTC
>CAZVRG010000018.1:0-2451 GCA_964630025.1 uncultured Candidatus Saccharibacteria bacterium | reverse complement strand
CGTCACCGTCCACGTCGCCGAACTCGCCGCTGTAGCCAGAGCCGACGTTCAGCGTGTTCATGATTTCCACTGCCACGCTTGCGTCACCCGAGCCGATGTCTCCGCCGCCAGTATTCATGCTGGCGCTGTTGAAACCGCTTGTTGCCGTCAAGACCCCAAGCGTGTTCAGGAGAGTCGCGCCGTTGATCAACGTCACGTCGAGCGTCTGGTCCACGTCCACGGTGTTCGTGTTCGTAGATTCCGCGCCGGTCGTGTCGTTCTCGGCTTCGACGTCAACGTCACCGAAGACCTCCGTGTAGAGGTCAACGAGAGCGGAATTCGCTTCGTTCTCGACCTCGCCTTCGATCTCGGCTTTACCCGAGTCAATGTCGCCGCCACCGGTGTTACTGTCTGCCGTGTTGAAACCGGTCGTCGCGGTCGCGTCGGCAGCGTTGTCAATGTCGGCGCTATTCGTCACGTCAACATCAACGTCTAGGTCTGTGACATCCACGGTGTTCTCGTTGGTGGAGTCGAATCCCGTGTCCTTGTTCGACACCGACACGTCGACGTCCGCAAACGCGACGCCGCTGGCCATCATGCCGGCAACGCTCAAAAGAGACACCTTGCTAAAAAACTTTTTCATTTTCACAGTCACCTCCTTTCTTGTCATGGAATGCACCATTTAAGTAAAAATGTGGAATGCTGACCCCCCTCCATCCAGACGCACAACAATGAACAGCAGAGTCTGGTAAGAGACCCTCCCGCCCTCCCGGGATTGTGACGAGCGTGTTATCCACACATCTCGCTTCTCTAAAAGACAGTATATCATCGCGATTCACGACTGGGATTCCCTGTCAAGAGCTTCCGGAACTCATTTCAAAACCCTGCCGTTGTCATCCTGAGGAGCCCATTCGACAAGCTCAGGGTAAACTCCGCGACGAAGGATCCAAGCGCTTCTCCATCTATGCGATTCTTCACTTCGCCTGTCTGCCGACAGGCAGGCTCAGAATGACATGGCATGTCAAGAGTGTTGACATGAGTTCTCGTGTGTTATTCCTGTTGACTATCTCTGACCAGCTCCGTCTTGATCATGAGCCGACGCCAGCGCGTGCCGACCGGCCAGCAGGTGACAAGCGTAAGTTCTTTTGTATCCGTGGAAGCAAACAACCGCGGGTCCGTGTCACGAACAATCGCTTCTTCTGTTACCGTAAACTGTAACGAACGCGCAGTGCGCCCGTCTTTTTTGTAGATGACGAACACATCCTCGTCACCAACGGTGAGACGCTGCAGACGCGCAAAAATGCGCCCGTATCTCCCCGGTCTCCAAAACGGCGCACTGGAGTGTGCGGCGACGAATGCGTTCCCCTGCTCGCCGGGCAATGCCGTGCCCGGGTAATGAATGGCGCCGTGATCCAGATCGCGTTGTAAATCGGCCTCCGTGCGACTGGTAGACCAGACGATGGGTGTACGAATGCCAAGATGCGGGATGAGGAGCTCCGCTTCCGCCCCTTCGGTGCTCTGCGCGGTGCTGCCAGAGGGTTCCTGCGCCTCCACAATCGCCGGTGCGGGAAACGGCGCGTCTTGATACCACCATCCGCCAAAGAACGTGAGCGCCGTCAATGCGAAAAATACCGTGAGGCTCACCTTCGCGGCAAAAACCCAGTCACCCGTGAGTGTTCCTGACACGTTCTATGATGCGCGCCGGTCCCTCCGCCATGCGAACGCGACCGCACCCGTCGCAAGGGAAATGAGTACGTTTGGGAAGAGCGTGGCTCCTGTCACGGGAGCACGCGGAGCGGCGGTTGTAGCACTGTGCACCTGACCGTTTGGAGAGACTTTTCGCGTGGGTGTTGGTTCCGAAGATTCTTCAGATGCACCCCCGCCTCCTCCGGACGATCCTCCAGTATCACTATCGGACGATCCGCCGCCAGAGGACGGCGTGGGCGTGGGCGTAGGAGACGCGGTGGGTGTTGGAGACGGATCTGCAACGGGTGTCGGCGACGGAGAAGGATTCGGTGTCGGCGTGGGATCAGCCGTGGGCTCTGGCGTGGGTGTAGGATTTGCAGTTGGTTCCGGTTGCGGATCGCTCGCTGGAGCGGGCCCAGCATCAGGCGAGCCACCGGAAGAGTCGCTCTCAGACGATGGTGTGTTTTCGCTTGGCGCTCCCATCGGCGCGCCTCCTTCCTCCGGACTTGCGGCAGCACGATACGCAAGTGTTGCAATAATGAGGACAAGCACTACTGCTTGTGTGTACCGTGCTCTACGCATACTGCGTGCCATACCCCGTTAGAAACCGGGCGTGAAACATCCTGGGAGGTAGCTCCCGCGTACGGCATGAAGAAAAAGAGGCACCATAAGGGTTTCTAACGGGGCATACCCCCGTTAGCAGTGTACTCCCTTCTTTCAAGAGAGAACGGAGCGCTTGGAAATGGTCAGCCAACCTGGGCGTGCACGGGTCGAAGGAGTCTTCGG
>CAZVRG010000017.1:21852-23365 GCA_964630025.1 uncultured Candidatus Saccharibacteria bacterium | reverse complement strand
CGCCGTACCCCATTCGCCGGAGAACCTCGTGTTGGACTTGTTGCTTCCCCCACTCCGGATGTGTGGCCGCAATGCCAGAGCGCATCAGCGCAAAGCACAGATCTGTCAGCTCGCAGGAGAGCCGCACACGTTCGCTGCCCGACAGCGCGCGGAGGATGGCGTCACGCTTTGGATCTCGTGTGGCCGACATCCTTAAGTCACTGATCATTCTTCTCACCGCAGCACCGCGGGAACTTCTTCTTTCGGGACGCGCGAGATCAGCGGCCGCACCGCATCGCGGCACACTTCCCGCGAGGCGCGCCCAAAGAGCCGCTCGTATTGGGCAACCAGTCCTTCCAGCGCCTGCTTCGGATCACCTTCGACTTCCACGGAATGACTCTGCGGATCAACCTTTAGCCCTCGAACCTTCCGAGCCTCCGACCAAGCCAACGGCCCAATAACCGTTTGCTGCTCGCGTATGATCTTACTAGCAAGTTCTTCAAGATTCGTCATTTTAAATTATTCAGGCTGCAGCAAGCTCTCGAAAAGCCTGCCGTTGCCGGATAAGGCTTAAGGCCATTGTGAGATATGCAAATAAGTATAGAAAATCTCCGTACCCGCCTACATACCAACTCTCACGACTGAATTGAAACAAGAAATTATAGTCAGCAACATACTGCGCCAAAAGCGCAACAATAAGCAGCAGAACCGGCCCCTTCATCATTCCACCCAAAGTTCTTCTTGAAAGAAGAAAGGTGAGAATGGCAAAAGCCACGTACAACGCTTGACCGAGAGGATAACCGAAATCAAGTAAAACTTGTAAAAGGTTAGAAAAATCAAACTCGTAATCTTTAAGAAAGAATAGATAAGACACCACAAGTAATACTAAAGGAATAACCACTGCCTGCATTTTGTTAGCAAAAGTTCTTAAAGAGACTGCTACACCGGATGCTTTAGCAAGAAGCAGCGCCCCATAGATATAGAGTGGAATACTTCCAAAGAAGCCAATATCGCCAAGAGAAGGATAGGGGGCTTCAACTTTAAGAAACAGATTGTAAAAACTATAAACACTTTGTCCAAACGCCTGAAAGAGCAATCCAAGCGAGAAGGCCCCAATTGACCTTCCGACAACGCTTCGGAAACCACCCCAAGATCGAGACACTGTCAACCCCCATACGCCTCCCAATATTGCGATCAGCTGATAACTTGCCCCCCAGACGTAGCGACTGAACTGATTTTCGTCGGTGGGAGGTGAAAATGGAGAGAGGTAGACCCACCAAACACCTAAAACCACAAAAAGAGCAAGAACGGCCTGCGCCATTCGGTCTCTTACAATCATCTCTTTAAGACTTTTCCACACGGGAGAAGTATAGCAGATTTTGGCGTTGGGGGGTTCTTAAATCGTTAGAACATACTTTTTCAAAAATACATCGGGAGCATAATCAAGTTTTCCTTCTCTTAGCCCAGGAATACCGAGATCCTGCTCTAAATTGATCATCTTTATCTGTCTTTGGGAAAGAAATTCAGCTGCCTG
>CAZVRG010000017.1:5936-21842 GCA_964630025.1 uncultured Candidatus Saccharibacteria bacterium | reverse complement strand
TCGCACATAAGATCCAACATCTGCCTTTTCAAAGTGACTAATAGCAAAACCATTAGCCAATGCTTCAAGAATCCAAAACGCACATAAAAAATTTCCCTCGTATACGCCCACTGCCATCATTGTTGAATAATGAGAAAGCGTTCCCAAAAAACGAGACATCGCTAACAACTCGTTTTCGATTTCAGATATTGGCATTTTCTTCTGATCGGCCCATATATAAAACAAACGCAATAAGTGCTCTCGCACCATCCTGTCATTCAAATCCAGGTACTCGACTCTTGATTTGTACTCTCGCATAAAACGCCGTGCATAATTGCGCTTTGGTGCCAACTTTCCTCCAGAATAAGTTCTCAATTTATCGACCGAAAAAATATAATCAAAATTATCTCGATCCTCTTCAATTAAAAACCTTCCGGAGGCGATTTTCTTAATTGAAGTTTCTGGTAGTAATCGTAAGTAAGGTTCGAGACCTTGCTGCTGAGAACGCAAGAGCAAACGAGACGCTGTATCGTCTTCCTCATTTTCTCCTAGATACGAATAGAACGGCTTTCCCGTCAGATAATCAGCGAAGCGCACGACAAGGTTTTGATTCAGCCAAGAAATGCGAAACTCTCCCTTCGTGTCCCAGCACCACATACTGGTGAAATTGTAATCGGAGTACGGCGGAAACTGACTTGTAAAACGCTCAATTTCCGCACGGTCGGAAAGTTCAAGCTTCTTGAATTTGGGAAATGTCGGAATCATTATCGCGCTCTTTTACGAGAAGGTACCACACTCTGTCCCCTTTACGCATAAAAAGAAACTCGTGCGAGAAGACCGCACGAGTTCATTCCTATTTCGTTGCGCGCCCGAGCTCAGCCACAATCAGGCCAACCGCGATGATCGCAATGCCCGCCCACGTTTGGAGAGAGAGGCGTTCGCGGAAGAACCGATAGCTGACGAAGTACAGGAGGACGGAATTCACCACAAAGAACAGGGTCCCCGAATAGAAGAGGTAGTCGCCGTACTTCTGCAGGCGGAGAAACAGCGCAAACGCGATGTTGATGCACGCGAAGCCGCCAAGCAGGCCCCACCACTGGCTCTTCCCTTTCACCCAAGCGTTGGCAAGTCCGTCGCCTGCCGCACCAAACACTGCCGCTACCAGCACCAGAAAAAAGAACGTGGTCCGCGCGGACACGGTTTTCCCCTTTCAAAAGAACCTCCGATCAAACCCGAGGATACACTCTAGCCGATCTCGGCCTTTCTGTCAATATGTTGTACGTGACGGGCTGATCCGTGACACTTGGGGTCCAGTGGACGCCATTGCAAGCGGCGTCCGGTACCCGAGAGCAGCGTGAGGACGATGGGCATTGTACTCCACGAGCCAGTCCGCGAGCTTCCGATTCTGCGCAGCGGCCGTTTGCGGCGTGAACCTCGGCGGAACAACCGGAAGCGGGAATGGGAGAGCCGAATACGCCATAAAACCTGGAAGAAGTGTGTCACGAGAGTTCCTTTATGACAACTCGGAAAGCCCCGCTGATCCGCGGTTGCGGTTCGCGGCCCGCTTGACAAACATCTCTCTTCTCTTGCACCATCCAAAGTTGGTTAGCCCCTTCAAAACTGAATAACAGACCAAATTACCGGAGGTTGGCATGCCGAGAATTTTTCTGGTTCGACATGGCCAAGATGAGGATAATTCTCAAGGTATCCTCAATGGCCGACGCGACACACGATTGACTGAACTCGGGAAGCAACAAGCACGACACGTCGCCCAAAAACTCAAAGGTGGTGGTATCAGAGTCATCTATACCTCTCCCCTTCTTCGCGCTTATGAGAGCGCCCAAATCATCTCTCAAGAACAGGGGATTGCTGGGGTAATCACTCACTCCCTGCTGATTGAAAGGGACTTTGGTGTTCTGACCGGAAAGCCACTCACTGACATCGCAAGATATGCTAAAAGCATTCTTGTCACGGATCGGGTCAGTTACTTTCTGGAAGCGGAGGGAGCGGAGGATTTCCCTACGGTATACCGGCGAGCAGCGCAGGTGCTCACGGAGCTCCAAAACAGACACCGGGTTGAGGATCTCTTGCTGGTGACTCATGGAGATATCGGCAAAATGATACGAGCGGTATACTACCAACAGACATGGGAGCAAGGATTGCGAACGCCGTACTTTGGAAATGCCGATGTCCTGATTCTTCACGACTCCTAACGTGCAGACTAGACACCGGTGCCACTTGTAAGTGGCACCTTATTACCGAAATTCTAGGGAGGTAACTATGACTCATAACCCAAGCATCGAGATCGTCGCCCGAGCCGTGATTCTGTCGGGGCATCAGCTCTTGGTCTGTCAGGTGAAAGACGCCGACTGGTGCTTTCTCCCTGGTGGCCATGTGGACTTCGGTGAGCCGACAGAAGCGGCGCTCGTTCGCGAAGTCAGGGAAGAGCTGGGTGTCCCAGCAGTGATTGGGCCCTTCCTGGGCGCCGTCGAAAATGTGTACGACGAGAACGGAAGAAAACACCACGAGATCAACCTGGTGTTTTCGGTACAGGCCGATACCACCCAACTCACTAGTCAGGAAGGACACATCCAATTTTCGCTCATCGATGTGGGAAAACTGCCTGATCTCAAACTGCTTCCCGCGCAGTTGAAACGCTCATTGATCAGTTGGTTTTCAGATCAAAAACCTTTCTGGGTAGGAGGAACGGCTAATGTCACAGAGCAGCCATGAGGCACTCTTCATCTGCTTTGAGGGTATCGCCGGTGCTGGAAAAAGTACTCAAACGCTCGCACTTAAGCGCAAGATAGAGACCGAGACCGGACGAAGTGTCTTTATCAGCAAAGCCTACGAGCGAGAGCGAAAACAAGCGGCTGATCTCCTCATCAAGGCAGTGAATCTGGAAGCTCGATCTCTGGCGATGATGTTCCTTTTCCAGGCTCTCCATGCCAAACAGTTTGAAGAGACGCAACTGGCGTTACAGCAGGGAAGTATCGTAATCGCTGACCGTTGGCGCGAATCGTTTTGGGCATACCACACCAGTTTTGGGTCGCTGGCGAAGGAGCCACGTGAGGTACTGGAAGTTTTAGACCGCCTTGCCTATGGCGATCTCAAACCACACATCACATTCCTCCTCGACGTACCGGTAGGAGTAGCTATTCAACGCTTTCTGGCGCGAGACCCCGAAAGTATCCTCTACGATCGTGCGGACATGAAGAACTTTTGGGGGACGTTTCGGAGCTTCTATCAAGAAACGGCACGCAAAAGCGGATGGCACGTTACTGATGCGACTCAACCACTAGATCGTGTGAGTGACGCCATTTGGCAACAGGTGCGCTCTTTGCTATAGTACTAGACTGCAAGATGCAGCCTAGTTTTTATATTCACGAAAACGATGACCTGGTTCGAGATTATTGTGATATCACTTGGGATTATATCGATAGCCCGCGGGTTATTGTGGCTGGTGTATTTTTTCAAGACCAAGGGATTACTGACCAAAGAATTTCCTCTCTATAAAACTCGTGGTTTTTGCGAAGAGCATGGGGACAGATCGCCGAAAATTTTTATACTCGCTCCAGTCCTTAACGAACAAGCAACAATAACCGCTTTCTTACGGCAGCTTCGGGCACTGGATTATGAACGGACAAAATACGAGGTTGTTGTTATCACCACCGAACGGGAGGTTCGAGGCCTTGGTTTTCAGAAAAGTACGGCTGAACTGGTTGATGATTTTCTCTTAGCAGTATCGCCTCCCAATTTCCGGCGTATCCACTACTCCAATCCTTGGGGGAACAAAGCAGACCAACTAAACTTCGCATTCAAGGAGATACGGAAGCACTTGCCGGAAAAGGAGTTGGAGACCACTTTCTTCTGCGTCTATGACGCGGACTCCTTGGTGCCAAAACAATCGTTAAAAATACTGGCGTCTGCATATCTCCGCGACAAAGAAACAGAGGTATTCCAGCAACCTCATCTCTGGCTTAAAAACTACAATCACTTACCCAATTCACTTACCGGGTGGTTAATGCGTGGATTTTGCTTACTCCATACCTTTTATACGCTCTCATACGAATTAAACATGATTCGTCGCCCCTATCGCTTTCCCTACCAAATGAAATACTGCATGGGTCATGGGCTGTATGTAAAAGGGAGCGTACTGGAAAAGTTGCGCGGCTTCCCTGAAGTAGTCGAGGATCAACGGTTGGGGTTTCGGTGCAGTTTGTTAAAGATTAAAATCGGCCTCCTACCAGTTTTCGGCGTAGTACAAGCTGCAACGAATCTTACGTCATGGATAAAGCAGGCCAGCGTGTGGTTCACTGGCTCATTTTTGGTAATTGGCGATTTTCGCAAAGTAGAAAGCATGATCGGTGCAAAGAACTACCCGTACGCTATCTGGATTTTGGCGTATCGGATCGTGAAAAATTTGGTGTGGATGAACTATGGACTGTGGTTCATTATCAGCCTTCTTACGGGAATAGTTACCAACAATCATTTAATACTGGGAATGGTTATGGTCATTGTGGTAATCAAGATGTGGCTACCCTCTCTTATCATTCTCAAAAATGCTAATCGTCTATTGGCTCCCTACGGCATAGACATACAAAACAGCTTGCTCTCCAACATTCCCGTAATACTCGCAACACCATTTCTGTTCTCGCTGTCTTTTTTGGGCCCCTACTTAGGAGTGTTCCGTCTGCTAGGTTCCAAAATGAGCGGAGTGACACCCTTACTTCCTAAGACCGCACGATGATGAGTGTCCTCAAGGGCAATCGCGCTTCGAATAGCTTCTTTTACCATTTCTCCGCCCCCTGGCAACAGCTGATGCTGGAAAAGTATCTCGGATCCATTCATGCTTACCCCGACTGGAGATACTTAGACCTCGGTTGCGGTGTAGGTAATAACCTAAGAACCATCATAAAATTTGGGGAGAATATAACCGCTCTTGAGCCTGCAACAAAAGCATTAGAATACTGCCGAGAAAGATATGACGGAAAGAGCGTAAATTTCGTCCAGGGCACAGCCGAGAAATTACCATTCAATGATGCCTCGTTTGATGTTGTGGTCTTCACTGAGGTACTGGAGCATGTCGCCTCCCCCGAACAATCCCTGCGAGAAGTAGAGCGTATCTTAGAACAAGGCGGATACTGCATTCTCAGTTTTCAGACATACCTAAATTTGGCGGGTGCCATCAAGTCGTTTATGAAGTACGTGCTCAAGCGGCCTGATTGGGACGCGTGGGGTGACTCGGCTGGCCAAACAGAACATGCGCTAACTGTTTTACGGGTGAAGAGGACGCTGCGATCAACACGCCTCAAACCACTACGCGAGGACGGCGCAGATTATCTCAACGCATGGTTAATCTGGCTTCCCTTCATTCACCAGAACTACAAACTCCTTGATCGATTTCCTCTCTTTTTTCTAGGGAAACTACCGGTGATCAAATGGCTTGGTATGGATTATTTCATGTTGCTGCAAAAGCAATGAAGTTCACATACTACGATCATGGAGATAGATCAGAGAATAAGGTTGCTTTAACCTTTGACGACGGCCCGAATCCTTATGCAACGGAAAGGATCCTGGATATTTTGAGGCAATACTCAGTACCGGCGGTTTTCTTTCTTTTAGGAAAGCGCGTGAGGCAATACCCTTGGTTGGTTAAAAGGATACTCGAGGAAGGGCATATCATTGGAAATCACACTTACTCCCACCTCCAAAAGAAACGCGATTATAGAAAAGCTGAGATTTTGATTAAAAGAGTTACGCGTAAGGATTCATGCTTCGTTCGTCCACCGTACATGCGGCTTGATTTTACAGCGGATGAGTTAAGACAAGTTGGAGGAATGAAGATTATACGCTGTGACTTTGATTCTCACGATTATGAACCTTCGATTCAAGCGGAGGAAATATATCATCACGTTATTGCCGGAGCTCAAAATGGATCCATTATGGTTTTCCACGACGGTAGCGAGAGAGACACTGAACTTGCCATGCGTCCTCGACAAACTATCAAAGCATTACCTTGGATTATTGAGGCCCTTCAAGCAAAGTATAAGTTCGTCTCCTTAGATCAACTTAACTTGGTAGGAAAGAAAAAATCTTTGTACGCGGACACACGCTCTGCGGCTTCGTGAAAAATGCGAAGGGCGCGTTTTTGCCCCTCTTGCTCCCACACTTCCGGCGGCGTGGTTTCAAGAATTTTTCGTGATTCCTCTATCGGCCATGAGAAAAACTGCTGGTAGAGTTCGCTCGCGAGTTTCCGGTTCTGCGCAGCGGCCGTCAGGGGCGTAAACCGCGGCGGAACAACGGGCAGCGGAAACGGAAAGAGCCCTGTCCGGCATGGGAATGTATTGGACTTATCGTGGCACGGTTCGAGGCGAAGAGCAACCGCAACCAGCCGTAATATGGCGGCTGTAGATACTGCACTCGGATTTAAGAGAAATCTTGGACGGACCCGTATTAGAAGGAAAGCTGATCGAGACCTTCTATCTCCTTTTGGACTGAGCTCGTGTTTGTATCCGTCTCCGACTTGAATGGAAAGGGAGCAGCTATCGGCGTGGGAAGACTTCCTTTAGATTGGGGCTTGCTACACGCAAAAATTGCGTAACAAAGGACGGAAGATTTATATACCTTGCCATCAAAATCTGTCTTTGCTCTCCCTGCAACGTACTTCGCATACGAATCACATCCGACTGGACAAACGAGTTTTCTTGCATCAATAAGGCTATCCCGACAATCTTCCACTGCCAATTTTTCACTTTCTTCACGTGTTTGTGCTTCAGCGAATCCTAGCCCTTGGACGAGTTCCTCACCCGCTTTTTCACACTGATTTGCACTATCCGGACGAGGACAGACACGTCCTGGGATAAAAAGGTACGGCTTTCCTCTTGCTTGGTCCTCGCATTCCTTTGCGGTCATTGTCTTCGTGCATGATGCCCGCGGGTCATCTTCACCGAAGAGTCCTCCGATGTAACAGGCCCCGTCTGGAGTAACCGGCACTGCTTTGAGGTAGTTACTCAGCGAAGAACGCTGAAGTACAATCAGCGCGCCAAGAACTCCAACCGCGCATACAAGGACTGCGACAAATTGTGCGTTGGTGTGCGGAAAACGCTTCACGGTTTTGCTGTAGTGTACCCCTTTCCCTATACCTGTTCCATTCGGTGACTAATCGTGTGACTAATCGTGCAAGGTTTGCGTTCTGCAAAAACAGGAGCTTTTTATGCCAACGATTCCCGTGTTCCTTGTAATATATCCCACTTTATCTTGCAGCAATCAACAAGTGATGGTGGGCTGCTCTTTGGAAAGAAACGAGCTTCCTGCACTTCGTGAAGATCGGGAGACGGATGAGCGTGACTCTCTGTCTTCCCTTCTACAAAAATAATCAGTGGTGAGACAATATCCCCGTTTTTATATTGCTTTCGAATTGTCGGTCCGGAACATACTCCTATAAGCCGTGTAACTGTAATATCAAGATTCGTTTCTTCACGGACTTCACGTACCGCCGTATCCGCAATTGTCTCTCCTAGTTCCATGTAACCGCCAGGGAACCCCCATATGTTCTCCTCTGATTTCCGCACAAGCAATACTTGTTTCTCAGGACTTAGCAACGCAACCGCAACTGCAGGAAGTAACAATTCCTGGTGACCGACTGCCCTGCGAAGTATTTTGTGGTATGAATCCAACATGGAAATAAAGCACGCATCAACGAAATGCTCTTCGAGTACGGGTAGGACGCGGCTGGTGGAGAAGTGCTGCAAAGAGTGTGTAATGCTGACTTGGAGTACTTCTGTCACGAGGTGACTCGTGGATATCGAGAATACGAAATTGCGGGAAGAAGTTTTCCACTTCGCGTTTCGAGGAAAACAGGTGATGAGGAATACCTCTCTCTGGACCCTGAAGTGGAACAAAGGTGCCAGGTTCGATTTCCTTCCCGCGGCGGGCCCGTGCTCTCGTCCGCCCCAATTTGGGAACCTCAATCATGAGAAGCCCGCTTGGGCAGAGAATGCGTGCTATGTTCCGAATGCAACGTTGTATGTGCGTGACGCGGGCATGGTGAATAACTTTTGTCGAGATTACTCCGTCAAAGAATTGATTCGGATACGGAAGTCGGTGATAAATATTCCCAACACGCAAATGTGCGCTGAGGTGATGCTCTTTTAATCGTTCGCGGGTGACCCGTACCACACGCGGAACGATATCAATGCCGTAGACATCGAATCCCGCCTGCGTGAGTGCTAATACATGGCGTCCTGTGCCAGATCCGACATCAAGGACACGCCGAGCTTTTTGTTGATGAAGCAGTCTAATGAATGTGCGGAGATTTCGATGAGGAACAAGAAACTGCGGATCGAGATAAAGATTTCTGCGCCCGTAGAAACGGTTAGTCCAGATATGAGCTTCTGTGCGTCGATTCACAATGACACCCTGTGCGAAGAGGCATTAGTATGGCGGGTTCTCGCACACATTAATCGGCTCACCAAGGAGCCCTTCAGGCCCACAGCGGAACCATGTCGTGGCACAATTTCTGCACAGCGCGGCGGGCCAGCGCGAAGGACAAAGATAGTGAAGCTGGTTGAGTTGCTCTCCCGTCATATACCCTCCGAGCGCGGAACAGAAGTTGTTATAGGCAGTTTCCGCTTGCGCGCAAGAACGATCAACGGTGGCAAAGCAAGTACCACCGGGGCATTGTGTTTTTAAGAGATTTGGTATTGACGAGAAGTTCAGCACCAATGCAGCGGCAATGATGACGCCGACGAGCACGATAACAGCGAAAATTTTTGTATTCTGTGGGTTCATACATTCAGTATATTCATTTTAGACCGGCGTCAAAATACCCTTTCTATAAAATCAACACGCACAGCGCGACCACGGAGGTCCATAATTCCCCGTTTTCGATGGCTGCGGAGCGTGCGATGCCGGTGGTGAACGCCGTTTCGACGGACGCGCGCGGGACGCCAAGTTTTGCGGCAAGGAGCTCAACTGCCAGCTTCTCGGCAAAGTTCTTTGCGTCTTCTTCTGACTGCCCTTCCATGTGATGCTCGGCAAGGTATCCGTATTGTTTTTTGTCTGTCGGGCGCGCGAGACCGATTGCTGCGGAAACACGCGTGCCGGGAACGCTGCTTTCATGACGAGCAAGAACAGCGAACGTAACGGCACCGAATGGAAGATGTTGCAGTCCTTCTTCACGATCGATCAGCTCGCAATCGGGTGGAAACACGCTCGATACCGGGACAAGATTGAGGTGCGAGACGCCCGCATCGCGCAGCGCCGCATCGAACGCCGCCAGCGGATGCCGCGCGTGACCAACGCCAGCAGTGAGGAAGGCCTTCCGTGGGACAAGGTTTGCGTGAGACATGAGAGTACCAGTGTACCAAGAAAAACCCCGGGTGCGTCATGCACACGGGGCTCGGGAGGTTCGGAGACACCTTCTCTCCGAGAAGTCCTGTTCGTCTCCGAACCCTGGCGTCTACGAAAAGAACGTTTTGAGCTGTCTCCAGAAGAACCGGATCGGGCAACCTATGAGATTCCTGACAGTGAACTTCGAGACAGTCTTCACGGCTTTTTCTCCGCCCACAATGAAGGCAAAACAACAGAGAATACCGAACAGCAGCACAAAATTGAAACAGAGTTGCGAAAGGTTGTGAACGAGCGTCTGCATGGTCTTTTGCTCCTTTCTGACCACTGTGGGATATGCACCAACCTCACGCGCGTGAAGCTGGCATATTCGTTTCCTCCCTTCTCGTTCTCCTCTCGCGTGGATCTCCGAATTGTGAAGGATCTCCTCCACTTCCAGCATGACGAACATAGACAATCTGTCAAGAGATCTCGAACGGGTTTGCACGTGCGTCGAGGTCCTTCGCTTTGCTCAGGACGACATCTCGAGAGGTTTTGGAATATGGCTGACAACGTACGAAAAAAGCACCCACCAAGTATCTGGCGGGTGCAACGTTCATTTTTTCTCTTTCTCCCGCTCGATTTTCTCGAGCTCTTTGTAGCGATCCCAGTCTTTCCTCGCTTCGTCCGTATGGCCGAGCTTCGTGTAGATGATCGAACGGGTGAGGAAGAAGTTCGCGGTATCGGGCGCGAGCACGATCGCCACGTTAATGTCCTTCAGCGCTTCGGCCAACTGGCCGAGATCTTTGTGCGCTCACGCGCGGAGCGCGAGGAAATCCGCACGTAGCTTTCCTTCCGGGAGAGACTCGATACGCGGCGTGCAAAACTTGATGACCGCACGCGCGTAGGACGCATCCTTCGTCACGCTGGCCGTCCAGCAGAGCGCATATCCCACGCTCACGTGCGCATCCGGATCCGTCGGATTGCGTTGTAATACGGCCAGGGCGTCGGCAAGAAACCGCGGCGTGTAGATGCGTTCCTCTTCTTCCCCGTGTTTTGCATCCGTTTCATAGATATGCGCCACTCGCGCAGTCCATGCTTTTACCCGAAGCCGGAAGGGGTCCGGCCACGGCGTCGAGGGTTCGCAGAAAGGAGTAAGCACGCGGACGGCCGCAGAAAACTTTTTCTCCTTCAGGAATGCTTCCGCTTCCTCGCAGGCCTTTCGCATATCGGCATATGACGACGGTACGGGGATGGCCGCACGATCGATCGGCGCCTTCAGAACCCGCGCGTCTACCGGTGCGGGAACCGGAACACTATCTTGTCGGCGGACAATCTCGAGAAGATCCCACACGGCATCCGCGAGAACCCCAAGAGAGAGGATACGGGGCTTGCCGGGTGCGGTGAGAACGCCGGAACTATTCACCATGCCGATAACCGTTCCATCTTGGAGCAGGACGGGTGCCCCGCCCATTGCTTCCCATGTCGCTGCAGTGACCCGGAGATGCCATGGGCGCGTTGGCGTTTTCGCGTCGGCGGTCTGCAGCTTTTCGATGCCGGTCACGTACCCGAACGATCGGAACGGAGCGCATTCCAGATCCGTTTCCGTGGGCCATCGCGGCTGGACGAACGTGGAGAAGTGGAGCACGCCGACCGCGTGCCCGAGAAGCTTCCCTCCGTGATCGGGTGGTAAAAGCGTCAGCTCCCCGCGTGGCGCAGGAGCGTTCTCTCGAAGTTGGATGATGGCGACATCGGGACTGGCCGGGGCAATCTCTCCTTTCGGCGCTTTGTCCGGATGTACCGGTTTTCCGTTCGCATCCATGCGCAAAAAATCCGGATGGAACCAAAATCGCCGCATGGGAGCCTGTTGTCCGACTGCATCCACCAACGTCAGCTTGTGCCGGTCGAACACATCATCAATGATGGTCGCGCACGTCACCAGCAGCCGATGCTCCTTGCTGATGCAGAATGCCGTACCAATGATGCCGCGTTCCGGACTGCCGATGAAATACACTGCCTGCTGGGCGTGCGCCAGCGTCTCGGAGAGTTTCTGCAGTTCCGCCGACGTGAGAAACCACGCGAGCGGATCCTTCTCGGCATTATAGACGGACGGTTTTGGCGGCGGCTCTGCGCGACAGGGGAGAACGAATGCTATGCATGCAAGCAGCATGCCAATAGCGCCGAGTACACAACGCATGAACATCTCCTTTGCGTGAGAGAAAAAAGTTGTGACGGGACACAATCCGCAATGGATTGACGGCGCCAGTATAGGCGTAAATCATCCTTGACGCAATAGTGCACACAAAGAAAAAGGCTTTCCGTCCTGGAAAGCCTTTGAGGATACTCAAAGAACAGTTACTCGCGCACCAACCATCCCTGAATGTTGGCAGCGATTGTTACATGGCGGATCTGGCCTTTTTGATCCAGCCCCCAGTTACTATCGATCACGCAAACCTTGCGTGTTTTGGAATCGACTGTCCCCAGAGCTACACCAACGTGACCTGTTCCTCCGTTCACGGTGCGACCCCAGACAATCAACGATCCGGGTGGCGGAAGATTCGTTCCATCATTCGCTACCTTGCGAAACCCCGGTGTTTCAATCCGCCAGAGCTTTTCGGCGCCTCCATCGCCGAGTTTGGGGAGTGTGTGCCCAAGATGCTTTTCCGCAAATTGCCGGGCTGCCCAGACGCACTGCTCCTTGTCGTTCTTCCCATCCCACTGGAGACCGAGGTACTCAGATTTGTATCCGACATCCGGGAGGGGATCTGGTGAAGAAAAACCTGTCGTATCTCCCACGAAGCGAAAAGAGTTCACGACTTCCTTGAACGTACTGCGGTACTTTTCGCCTTTGTACCCAGGGCTGAATGTAAGAAGACAAAGCTTCTTGCCGTCACTGATTGCAACGAACGCATGGTCGAGTTTACCATCTGATCGTCGGACCTCCACCGACGTGCGCGTGTAGGATGTTGTAGGGAGTTTTTCAGTGGTAGGACCGACGATAGAATATCCACCCCGAACCGCATCATTACTCCTGTAAGGCGCAATGATTTCGCGTACAAGATCCGCGGGATCTACAGAACCGGATGGAAGACGCGTCTCACCAACAGCGATGATCGTAGAATCTGGGCGATCCGAATACGGAGGATGCAACAAAATATTGGAAACGTCTTTCACCGTCGCCGGGTTCTCTAGCCATCCTTGAGGAACAGAAACCTTGAACGAACGCTGTGAATTCTGATCGCGCCCGGGTTGTGTTCCAGACCCCGGCGATCGGCGCGGATCCGGCCGCGGTGGCGTCGGTTCTGGACGCGGTTCTGAATTGTCGAGGTCGATCCGTCGCGCGATGCGATCCTTCGCCGAATCCTTCGTTCCGAAGGCCTTGAGTTGCTCCGCGATGTCGCGAGCCAACGCCTCTGGCGTCGGCTGGAGATCGTTCAGGGTGTATGAGTACACTTTCGGCTTCCCGAATGCCTGCGGATATGGGCGCTCCGGTGTCGCACCTGCGAAGTCGCTGTGGCCTAAAATAGGTTCGGGCTTCACAAAGGTCCCGTCCTGCCAGCGTTTCACTCCTTGAATGTCACGTACTTCGAAGTGGATGTGAGCGCCGGTGGACTTTCCGGTGTTGCCGGCAATCCCAAGTTTTTCCAGGGCCGGCACTTCCGCGCCGGATTTTACCGACACCGTATCGAGATGCCCGTAGAGCGTCGCGAACCCGTTGTCATGACGAATGACTACGGCATTCCCGTACCCTCCGAGCGGACCAGCGTGGATGACCGTTCCCGACGCCGCGGCTCGCGCGGCACTCTGTTGCGTTGCCGCTCGTCCCTCTGCACGCTGCAAATCCAGCGCGAAGGGAATGCCGTTCCCGTGGCCTTCGAGGCCACTGTACGAGTTGGTAATACGCCAGTTCTCTTCAGGAGAGAACGGCCAGTGCAGAAACTTCTCAGGAAGTTTCCGCGAAGACACTTTCTCTCCCCGTGGTTCGAGCGCCTGTCCCAAGGTGCAGAACCACAGGAGGGCCACGAGCGCATTCGAGACGCGCATGTCCGTCCCCTTGATTTTGTGATGGATTGTAGGTTTTCGAACGAACCGACCAAATTCAGCTCGTATACCCTACGTACCGCGTTTTGGGACGCGGGTCAATCCCGCACCACTTTTTGCAGCAGGAAAAGCGGTGCGGGATCAATACCTATGCGCGGAGATTGCTTCGGTCCGCCGATGGCGGACCCAAGCAATGACTTCTACCGCAGATAAATTCTACTTCTCCTCGATTGTGATATCCGCGCCGATCCCCTGAAGCTTTTCCACGAGGTTCTCGTAGCCCCGCTCGATCTGCTCCACGCCACGGATGCGCGACTCACCGTCCGCAATCAGTGCCGCAACAAGATAACTGAATCCTGCGCGCAAATCCGGCACCAGCACTTCTTGCGCGCGCAGTTGCGTGGGCCCGCGGATAATCGCGCTGTGCGGGAAGTCCCTATCACGAAAGCGGCATTCTTTTCCCCCAAGACACGTCGAGAACAATTCGACGTTGGCGCCCATCTGCCGCAGCGCTTCCGCATGCCCAAGACGACGCTCATGCACGGTGTCATGCACCACGGATGTCCCTTCCGCCTGCGTGAGCAACATGGTGAAGGGCGGCTGCCAATCGGTCATGAAGCCCGGATGCACGCCAGTCTCAAATGCGAGCGATTTTAACGGGCCAACGTGCGAAAAGCGAATGCCATTTTCGCGGACATCAAAACCGGCGCCCACTTTTCGAAGCGCATTCAGAAATGCGCGAAGATCCTGCTGGTGCGCGCCTTCCACAAACACGCTGCCCTTGGTGGCAATGGCCGCCGCTGCGAACGACACCGCCTCGTTTCGGTCGGGAATGACCGCGTGCTCGGCATCTTTCAGCCAGGAAACACCCTCCACGATGTACGTGCGGTCCGCTTCGTGTGAAATAATCGCACCCATCTTCTGCAGCAAGTCCACCAGATCGAGAATTTCCGGCTCTGCGGCGGCATTTTTGATGACGGTTGTTCCCTCTGCGAACACGCTGCCGATGAGAAGATTTTCCGTGGCCATCACGCTGGGGAACGGCAGCGTGATCATGGCGCCGCGCAACTTCTGCCGTGTTCGAAAGACGAGTAGATTCCCTTTCTCCAGAACCTCCGCGCCGAGCGCACGGTATCCGTCCGCATGAAAATCCACTGGACGCCTTCCGATATCGTCACCGCCCAGCACGGGAATCTCGGCATGTCCAAGACGCGCGAGCAGCGGTCCGGCCAAGAGAATAGGAATGCGATTCTTCCCGGAAAAGGTCTCCGACACATGCGCACTCTCAACCTGCTTTGTCAGCAGATGGACGCTGTGCTCTCCCGACCAGGTTACGGACGTCCCGAGACTCTCCACCATCTTTAATGTGGTGTCCACATCCCCGATGCGCGGAATATTGGAGAGGCGGACGGGTTCGGACGAAAGCAGCGTGGCGACAATCAACTTTGTCGCTGCGTTCTTTCCGCCGCTGATCCGCACGGTGCCATGAAGCGGCGTGCCGCCCCGGACGATATAGGAACGTTCAGGCATTTGGAGTACTGGGAGTAATTGTATACCGATACAATGGCGCACAGCCCGGAACACGCAAGATCGCATCAGGGCGCATGCGGGGCAGAGGAAATGCGTACGAGAGCACGCGGATCGGCATATCACTGACGCGACGCGCAAGCACCGCGGCAAGACGGGGAGTGGTGGGCGGACGAAGAAAGGCAAACAGCACCGTGGCGGAAGAGAGATCCGCGCGGAAACCATCTGCAAGAATCACGCGCGGCCGCGCGCCAGAGCCTGCGGGATGGAGACGGGTGCGCAGCCAGGCAACAAGCCAAAGGATGGGAGAAAGTTCGTAGCCGATTGCACGCGCGCCACGCCGCGCGGCAGCGATCAGCACGCGCCCATCACCCGCGCCGCAGTCAATAACGACATCGCGCGCAGTAAGGGCGACGGCATTGAATCCCGCCTCAATCGCTCGCTGCGGTGTCGGCACCCATGGCGCTCCCCGCCAGGCAGCGTAGGCGGTGAGGAGAAGCGCGGCGAGAACAAGGAAAAGGAAAAGTACACCCATGTCATTCTGAGCGAAGCGAAGAATCTCAACGCGGAGATCCTTCCTCCCGCCCGGGGCGTGACTCAGGATGCTCGGCTTCTGTTAGAAGCCTCGCACCTTTACGCGCTTTGTGACGAGTGCGTCCGCCTTTGGAATCCGAATCGTGAGAATCCCGTCTTTCAGGCTCGCATCCGCTTTCTCTGCAACAATGTCCACCGGGAGGATGATCGAGCGCGAGAAGCTTCCCCAGTAACACTCGCGGTAGAAATAATCTTCCTCGCGCACCTCTTCCTCATGGCGGC
The DNA here is from genome assembly GCA_964630025.1 of uncultured Candidatus Saccharibacteria bacterium. GTDB lineage: Bacteria > Patescibacteriota > Andersenbacteria > UBA10190 > CAIZMI01 > VMFP01. Next base: position 6,149 of record CAZVRG010000017.1, on the reverse strand, counting down.
GCGTGCCGCGCACCGTGACCATGTCGTTTGTGATCGAGACGTCCAGATCCTCCGGCTTTACGCCCGCGATCGTTGACTTCACGACAATGGTTTCCGGTGTTTGATACACATCCACCGTCAGCTGGCCTTCGTGCTCCTCTGCGGAAAGAGGCATGGCGGTTGGCTCCCCTTCACGAACGGGAATCTCCGCTGTGGGCGTTTCCACCATGTCCT
>CAZVRG010000017.1:0-5926 GCA_964630025.1 uncultured Candidatus Saccharibacteria bacterium | reverse complement strand
ATCGTCGGTCAGCCATATGCTTCGTTGTCCACAGTGTACCACGGCACCGGGCGGGAAAGAGGGTGCCGAAGCGTCAAGACACCCGACCGGATCGGGGGGAAGTGGGGCCTGCCCCACGAAGCTGTAGCGAAGTGGGGTACACTACAAGAGCAACACACCAACAGACATCCATGCCTGCATCATCCGCGCTCACTCTTCCCCAACTCTTCGAGTATGCCGCAGAGCAGGGTGCGAGCGATCTCCACCTGATCGCCGACAAGCCCCCCATCGTTCGCATTGATGGGGAATTGCGGGAAGTCACGACATTCCCCGCACTGACGGGAGAAGTAGTTGCAGCATTGGTGACCGCCGTACTGACCGACGACCAGCGACGCCGTTTCGAGCGCACGCGAGAACTCGATTTTTCGTACAAGACCTCATATCATCGACTGCGCGTGAATATTCATTGGGAACAAGGACACGTGGGGCTCGTTGCGCGCGTGATCCCGCTCCATATTCCCGCCATGGGAGATCTTGGCCTTGGGGAAAAGGAGTATCGGCTGACGCAGCAAGCCCAGGGACTCATTCTGGTCACCGGCCCGACAGGCCACGGAAAATCCACCACGCTCGCCGCTATGATGGACACGATCAACCGCGAGCGGCGTGCGCACATTGTCACCATTGAGGACCCCATCGAATTTCAATATGACGACGCGAAAGCCGTTGTGCGCCAGCGGGAACTCGGCAGCGACACGCTGTCATTCGCCGCAGCGCTGAAACACACGCTGCGTCAGGATCCGAATGTGATTCTGGTCGGCGAGATGCGGGATTTGGAAACCATCGCTGCGGTGCTCACCCTTGCAGAAACCGGACATCTTGTTCTCTCGACGCTCCATACGAATTCCGCGGCACAAACCATTGATCGCATCGTGGACGTGTTTCCGCCGTACCAGCAGCAACAGGTGCGGCTGCAACTTTCCCTCGTGCTTCTTGCCGTCTTGTCGCAGCGTCTGGTGCCCGCCCTGAACGGCGGACGTGTTGCCGCGCGAGAACTGCTTATCAATACGCCCGCAATTGCAAACCTCATCCGTGAAGGAGAAACCGCGCAGATTCCCTCGGTGATTCAAACCGGCGCAGAGCACGGCATGCGTACCATGGCGCAGTCACTCAAAGAGCTCGCGGCAAACGGGATTATTGATCCCGCCTTCGCTATCCAGAGTGCACGACGGGAAGAGACGGGAGAGGTTTTGTAGTCTACGCACAACTGACACAGAAGCTACGGCGGGCAGGCCCGCCTTCGCTCGCAAAGACAAAGCTACCCCGCAATACTCTGAAGCACGTCGAGTGACTGCTCGTTCTCGCGCAGCTCTTCCTGTTTTGCAGCAAGCAAGATTTCCGTCTCGCGGATTGCATCCTCTGGCGCGCGATCTTTCATCGTTTGTAGCCGCGCTTCGAGTGTTGCGATGTGCTGGCGAAGCGCTGTGCGCCGCTGCTCTACCGCAGCGCGGCGCGCATGCACATCAACACTGGCAAGATCGTCACGCGAGACATCAACCTGCGTGGCACCGCTCTTCAGAAGTTGTGCCCAATCTCCCTCCTTGGTTTCAACACGGCTTCGCGTGAGTGATTCCACCACCGGAACGAATTCGATCAGAACGCCCGTGCCGCGAATATGGATGCGGAGCGTATGCGACGTGGGGAGCGCAAGAAGCGTTCGCAGCGAGCGCAGTTTGCGCACGATCTCTTGCACGTGATGAATCTGCGAAAGCACCCCCTTGGAGACTCGCGTTCCTTTTCCGCGCCGCGGCGCTGGCCATGCGGAAACAATGAGGAGCTCTCCATCGCCGTGCGTCTTCCAGAGCTCTTCGGTCACAAAAGGAAGAAACGGATGGAGCAATCGCAGCGTATCGCGAAATACATCCTGCAAGACGCGGGGGGATGCCATGCCGGGCACTTTCGATACTTCCACGTACCAATCTGCCAGATCGTCCCAGACAAAATCGTGCAGCATGCGCATCGCGTCGCCGAAGCGGAATGCGTTGAGCGCATCCGTGACCGCATCGCGGGTTTCGTGAAAACGCGACAGGATCCACGCGTCGAAGCTTGTAGCGTGTAGCTTGTAGCTTGTAGGACGACGTCCTGCTGCCTGTTCCACAAATTTCCCCAGATTCCACAGCTTGTTCACGAAGTTCCGCCCGGTGCGTACGGCGTTTGGGTCGAAACGCAGCGCCTGCTGATCTTCCTGTGACTGCACGAGCAGACCGAAGCGCGTCGCATCCGCACCGAACTCCAAGATCAGATCGAGCGGATCCACGCCCGTGCCGAGTGACTTGCTCATGCGCTGGCCTTTCAGATTCAACACGGTGGGATGAATAATGACGTCGCGGAACGGAATCTGCTTCGCAGGAGAACGCGATCCGAAGACGCGCGCGGGAAGAAACTTTGCCGGATTCATAAATTCCAGTCCGGAAAAAATCATGCGCGCCACCCAGAGGTTGAGAATGCCGCGATCGGTTGCGAGTACCGACGTTGGATAAAATCGTTTCAAGTCCTCCGTTGCTTCTGGCCAGCCGAATACGGCAAACGGCCAGAGTGCAGAAGAAAACCACGTGTCGAGAACATCCGTCGACTGTAGAAAGTCTGTTCCTCCGCACTCCGGGCACTTCTTCGGCTTGGAGATAGAGAAAACAAAGTGTGCGCTCTCCTGTCCCCTGTTCCCTGTTCCCTGTTGCCTGCTTCCCGTTTGGCAGTACCACACAGGAAGTGGATGTCCCCACCACAACTGCCGGGAAATGCACCAGTCTTTGACGCCGCGCAGCCACGTATGCAGCGCGGTCCCCCACCGCGCGGGATGCACCGTCATCAACTGCTGCTCCAACACCTGCACCGCGGGTTTCACAAGCGGTTCCATGCGAATAAACCACTGCAGGCTCACGAGCGGCTGAATTACCGTACCGCACCGATCACATAAGGGAACCTGATGCTTCATCTCCATGGCGTTTTCCGTTAGAAAGCCCTTTTCTCGCAGATCATGAACGACCTTTTCGCGGGCCTCTTCAACCGTGAGTCCTTGATAGCGAGAGCCGGCCTGTGGCCTCATCTTCCCGTCTTCGCCGATGACATTGAGAGGTTTCAACTCATGCCGCTCGCCGATTTCCCAGTCGAGTGGGTCATGGGCGGGCGTGACCTTTATCACGCCAGTTCCGAAATTCTGATCAACGGCTTGGTCCGCAATAACGGGCACGACGCGTCCGGTCAAGGGGACCTCCACCGTTTTTCCCACCAACGACTGATAGCGAGCATCATCCGGATGCACCGCCACGGCCACATCTCCGAGCATCGTCTCTGGCCGCGTCGTTACAACCGTGACACTGTCCCCTGGTCCGAGAGGATACTTCACCCGATAGAATGTTCCCGATCGCTCTTCATACTTCACTTCCAGATCGGAAATGGACGACGCGCAGCGCGGACACCAATTCACGATGCGCTCGCCGCGATAGATGAGTCCTTTCCGCGCGTAATGGAGAAAGGCTTCTTGAACCGCGCGGCTATACCCAGCATCGAGCGTGAATCGCTCGCGTGACCAATCACAGGAGGCGCCGAGCATGCGCAGCTGTTCCGTAATCACGCCGCCGTACTGTTCTTTCCACGCCCACACGCGCTTCAGGAACTCTTCGCGTCCAAGATCCTGACGCGTTTTCCCCTCTTTTTCCTTGATCATACGCTCGACAACATTCTGCGTGGCAATGCCCGCATGATCTGTGCCGGGTACCCAAACAGTGTCGTCGCCTTTCATACGATGATAGCGGATGAGCGCATCCTGCATCGTGCTGTTGAGTGCATGCCCCATATGCAATGACCCCGTAATGTTCGGGGGCGGAATCACGATCGAGAATGGCTTCTTGCCGCGCCGTGCCCCGCGAAGCTTTAGCGAAGTGGGGGGTTTGCTTGCGGCAGACATAAACGCCTTCGCGCGCTCCCAGCGACGATAGACCTTCGCTTCAATATCAGATGGGTTGTATGGTTTGGAGGCCATGATCGACAGATTTCTCTGATCAGCGTAGCCTAGGTGTGCGTGTTTGTCCTTTCAAGAAGGAGATACAGATCATGAGTGAGGAGCGAGCAGAACGATACCCGGAAATGGAAGAGAAAGATTCCAGCACTGGGCAAGTACCGCAAAAGAAGAATGACTATGTGCGAGTGGTGCATATCGAAAGCGAGCTGCGCATTTCCGCTGCGGTTGCCGAAGCTGTGAACCGACTCCGCGACGGTTGGCCGGCAATACAGTTAGCTTTTCACGCACGGTACTCCTCTGACGGAACCGACCTCCACAACCGCGAGGAGCGCGAGCGTATGAAGGCATTCAAAAATATCGTGGAACAGTATGTTGGTCAGCTAACCGTCAGGTCAACGAATGCCTCGAATGGCGGAGCAACGGAAGAATTCTACTTTCCATATCCCACCGAGGGATCATGCGTTCTCACGATCATGCGACGCACTGCCCCCGTACAGTAGGGACGCTCAACATGATACCAGCACCAGTTCGCACGAACTGGTGCTTTTATTTGCTCTTACCGAACTCCGGAATCGAAGTGGAGCTCGATGCGCGTGACTTTCCCTTTTCGGATCGTAAAGTTCTGCGGATCAAGAGTTGGGTAGTCATCGCCGACAGTCGGACCACCACCGTTTGCTGGTCTGTATTTCTGGATGCGGTAGTTTCCTGCCGGAAGTCGGATGTGAAACTTGCCGCGCTTGTTGGACGAAACGCGGGCAATCTCACGCGATCCATCCGGCGTCGTGATGGACAATGTCGCCGCGTATGGGCGATCCGCGCAGTTTTGCGTTGGCGGATACGTCTGCACCGGACAGGTGGGACCAATCCATACCCGTCCCTGCAACTGTCCAAATGCACCGGCATGGGCGAGGGTTCCTGCGCTTAATACGGCAACAGCTCCGAGTCCTCCAAGAATGCGATACAGCTTCATGTGATGAAGGTAAAGAATAATCCCCTCTGTGTACTCGCAGAGCGACCAAGTCGTCAAGATACAGAAGTCTATCGCACGGGTTTCACAATAAACATGCCGTATTCGGTTCGCGTGGTGATCCCATAGTCGACGGTAAGCGCATAGGGGAATATCCCTGCTTTTGAAAACCGGAGAGGGACCGCATAGATGTGTTGGCCGTTCGGGGTGCGCAGGGTATACACACGCTTCTGCGTGCGCAGCGTGACGCGCACCACCCGCTCGTATTCCGGCGGCAGCGTGGAGAATGTATACAGCGTATTGGCGAGCAGGGTGAAGATGCGCCTGCCGTCTTTGCGGACGCGAACGGAGAGCGGCGCGGTTTTTCCCTGCGCGCGCAGCTTGATGCCACTCACACCGAATGCGCTTCCTTCTTCTGCACGAAGTTTCACACCCGCGACAGAGTCGAGAAGCGCATCGGAAGAGGAAAGGATTTCACTGCCACCGCCGCTGACCGCGGGGGTGTACGACACCGTGATCGTCACATGATCAATCCCAGCGCCCCCTTCAGTACAAGGACTCTCACAGCCATCAGTCCGTTTTACAGAAATGACCACACCAAAATCGGCACTGTTGATCTGACTCGCCGTCCACGAAAGCCCCCACAGATCCGAGGAGGAGCCGTAGGCGGCAGTACTCTCCGGATCAAATGGCCAGACCGTACTTGTTGCTTTGTTATTTCCCGCGATCGTTCCATCTTGTACAAGGCGAATAGAGTTATCTTCCATGTTCGTTATGTCGACAGAACGTACACGCTCAACCTGCACGACAATACCAGTGATCGTTGCTCCACTTGGAATGGAAAAACTGAAATTTGTTGCTTTGAGATACTGTGATCCTCCTGCGCCCGACGCCGTTGCACGCGCATCATTGCTGCTGGCGGCGTTTGATGGGTTCGACCATGTACCACTTCCGATAGACGCATC
>CAZVRG010000016.1:8855-24289 GCA_964630025.1 uncultured Candidatus Saccharibacteria bacterium | reverse complement strand
GCGCTGGTCATGAATGAGTTCGGAGCCCGACGTGCGCGGGAGCACAACAATGCGAATGTTCTTGTGTTGGGAGCCGAGTTGTTGACGCCCGAAGAGGCGATCCGGGTCACACGGGCATTCCTTGCCGCAGAATTTTCCGGCGTGGATCGGCACGCGCGCAGAATCGGGAAAATTCAGGCGAGAGAGCAGGGGACAAGGGACGGGCAACAGGAAACAGGAAACAGGGAACAGGGCGCTAACACGTGATGGCTGTCCTTCTTCCGGCAATCAACGCGCGAACGGAAGAGGAATTTCTTGCGCACGCGCGCGTCCTGCGGGATCTTGGCGTCCCCGCGGCGCAGGTAGATATCTCCGATGGCATTTTTGGCGTTCCCAGAAATTTCACGTCCCCGGATGCCGTTGCGCGAGAACTTGTCGGCGTTGCCGTGGACCTGCATCTGATGGTACGTGACATTGATACAGCAGTCGCTGCGTGGAAAAACCTGTCGCCACTGCGCGTCACAGTGCATATAGAAGTACTTGCGCATCCTGCGGAAACATTCGAACAGGTTCGCAATGCGGGAAGTCAGTGCGGGCTTGCACTGGGGCCGCACACGCCTGTCGAAGCAGTTTTCCCCTACCTGTCGCAGGTGGACATGCTCTTGTTTGTCGCGGTTCCGCCAGGGGCGAGTGGCCAGCGTTTTGATCCCGAGACAATCGCGCGTGTGCAGACCGTCCGTCAGCAACAGCCGGAGCTTCCTATCGGAGTCGACGGTGGCATCACTGCGGAACGCATTCCGGAGCTTCTTGCCGCAGGCGCTTCAACCATCGTGGTTGCGTCTGCTATTTTCGGTGCTTCCGATCCGCGCGCCGCGTACACAACACTCAAGCGACTCGTCGAGGGGTGATGCACATGGGGGATAACGGGGGTATGCTGTAGTCGCATACAGACATGAAGGGTCAACACACTCTCCAGGATCTCCAGAACATCGCCGAACAGATTCGCGAGGACATTATTCGTATGTTGGTCGAGGCAGGTTCAGGGCACTCTGCGGGGCCGCTCGGTCTTGCCGATATTTTTACTGCGCTGTACTTCGGCGGCGTGCTGAACCACAACCCGAAGAAACCTGATTGGCCGGAGCGCGATCGGCTGATGATGAGCAACGGGCATGTGGCACCTGTGGTTTATGCCACACTTGCGCGCGCGGGCTATTTTCCGCTCAAGGAGCTGCGCACACTGCGTAAATTCGGCACGCGATTGCAAGGTCACGTGGATCGCTCGACACTCGGGCCGCGCGCGAAATGGTCCAAACATCTTCCCGGTATTGAGAACACTGCGGCGTCATTAGCGCAGGGAATTGGTATTGCGGTAGGAACGGCACTCGCCGGCGTCATGGACAAAAAGAAATGGCAGGTATGCTGCATCACGTCCGATGGAGAACACGACGAGGGAAGTTTTTGGGAAGCAATCATGTTTGCCGGCAATCGGCGTCTTTGGAATCTCACAGTGATTGTGGACCGGAACAATATTCAAATCGACGGCATCACGGAAAGCATCGCGCCGCTCGAGCCGCTCCGCGCGAAATACGAAGCGTTCAAGTGGCATGTGATCGATGTGGACGGCCACAACATTGAACAGGTCATCGATGCGTGTAATGAAGCGAAAGCGATTGTCGAAAAACCGGTGGCGATCATCGCGCACACCATTCCCGGAAAGGGCGTGTCGTTTATGGAATATGACTACAAATGGCACGGGATGCCACCCAATGCCGAGCAAGCGAAGCAGGCGCTCCGGGATCTTCGCAGCCTGCGGGGGCAGATTGTGGGAGAACACGAATAGACAATGAAGTTATCTTTGATAAATATTTTCAGCAGTAGGGTTGTGTCTTTTACTTTTATCATTGCTGGTGTAGTCGCTTCCTTAGTTGCTCTCGCAGATATGTTCATGAATGAGTATCACCTGTACGGGGTAGGTGGGGCTATAGTTCTTTTTAGTCTTCCACTTGCTGCGACTTTGGTATTTCTTCTCCATAGTATTCGTTATCGAGTACCTATAGTCCTGCGACTCGTTTCTGGTCTCTATCTATTTGGTTGGATTTTTTTCCTGATAGGATTGCTTTCGCTCGCCCTTGGTTTGTATGGTTGGTTTTCTTCTTTCATTTTCATATGGATCTCTCTGCACGGGGTACCCGTTGCACTTTTGAATTAGGATTCTATGCGCATCACGCGTTCTGCACATCTCTCATCAAAGCTTTTTACCAAAGACCTCCCGCAGCGGCCCACGCGCGACGGGTATGGCGATGGTCTGGTCGAGTTGGGCGCGCAGAATGAAAATGTTGTCGTGCTCTGCGGCGACTTGAAGGAATCCACGCGCGCGGAGTGGTTTGAAAAGAAATATCCCGAACGGTTTATCGAGTGCGGCGTGGCGGAGCAAAACATGGCCGCGATGGCCGCGGGACTCGCGCTCTCCGGGAAAATTCCGTTTGTCGCGACGTATGCCGTCTTTTGCCCCGGACGGAACTGGGATCAAGTGCGCATCTCCATTGCCTATCAGAATGTGAACGTGAAACTCTCCGGCGCGCACGCAGGCATTTCTGTTGGGCCGGACGGTGCTACACATCAAGCCATGGAAGACATCGCAATTACGCGCGTGCTTCCAAACATGACGGTGCTCGCCCCGTGCGATGCTGAGGAAACCCGAAAGGCAGTACACGCTGCCGCAGCAATTTCCGGTCCGGTGTATCTGCGTTTTGCCCGCCATAAAACGCCGGTGTTCACCACAGCGCGCACGCCATTCCGCATTGGGAAAGCGCTGCAACTCACGGACGGTGAAGACGCAAGCATCATTGCGTGCGGGCCGATTGTCTACAGCGCACTCGAAGCTGCGCAGCAGCTGTCGGCGGAGGGCATAGCGGTGCGCGTCATCAACATGGCAACCGTGAAGCCGATTGATCGCACGGCGATGGCAAAGGCCGCGCGCGAGACTGGGGCCATCGTGACAGCCGAGGAGCACCAGCGACACGGCGGTCTTGGTTCTTCGGTAGCAGAGGTACTCACCAGTGACGGCCCGCCGGTGCCGCAGGAATTTGTCGCCATGCCCGACCACTTCGGGGAGTCAGGAGAACCTGCCGAACTCCTCGCACACTACGGTATGGACGCAGCTGCACTAGTTGCGGCGGTACAGCGGGTGGTGAAACGGAAACGCGCCTAAGCCTGGAGCGAGGCAATATTCTTGTGGCGGCGTGAGAGACCCCACGCTGCGGCGTGGGGCGAACAGAGTGAGACGAGGCGCGCCGCGCGCCGAGTCGGAGCGTCCGCCACAAGGATATGCTGAGCGATCCTTGACATCCCGTTGACGTCCCACGGAAATCGCGCGACACTGTGGACAACCGGAGGGTTACATCAACACTGCCATGCTATTCGAAATTGCCGCCTATATCCTCGCCGTCACAAATGTCGTGTCGTTTTTCCTGTCTGCGTGGGGCGCGCTGTTCATCATCTGGGGTGCAGCGAAAGCGGCGCGTCGCATGTTTTGGACGGAGGCACAGCCATGGATGGGACCGCAGCTGACGCGGCTGGAACAAGTCCGCGGCATTTTTGGGCATCGCATTCTCCTTGGACTGGAGTTTTTCCTTGCAGCAGATTTGATTCGGCTGCTTGTGGATCCATCGGTCAGTGATCTTATCCGCATTGGCGCAATTGTGATCATTCGGATTGCCTTGAGCTTCTTTATCACGCGGGAAGTTCGACTCCCCGCGCCGGTATTGGATCTCCGCGCAGTCCGTAGAAAGACTGCGTAAACTGCGCGCTGTTCTCACAGTGACAATACCGGCAAAGCCGGCTTTTTGCAGTGCGAAGAATGTCATTGCGAGCGGAGGTCCGTCGAACGGACCGCACGGAACAGCACAGTGATATACTTGAACTGTGTTGAGCAATTTCTTTCGGAGGACGTGGCTGCGCATCGCGCTCGTTGTGCTTGGCGTTGGCGTGCTGCTTGGCGTTGCCCTTGCATTTCGCCCGACACGGGAACCAGCCGAAGAACCGCAGAATGCCGGCACGCAGGAACATCCGGCATTTGCTACCTATTTCGATCTCTTTTTCCTCGGGAAAACGGGCGATGCCTCTCTTCCGCGGGCCGATACGCCGCTTGTCCGCGCAACGAAGTTTCGTGCCGGGGAACGCGTTGGCATTCGCGTGCAGGCTGCTGCCGAACGCCAAAGCACGTTTACTGTGGAGCTTCGCTTTCTTTCTCCGGCGACGCGCGAAGAGCTGCCGTCGCTTCGCGATGATCGGCAGTCGTTCCGTATCAGTCCCGGACTGCGCACCGTGTGTTGCCTGCGCATGCCGCGCGAGACGGGAGACTATGACCTCGCGGTGCTTGTGGACAATCAGTTCTTGAGTTTTCTCTCCATCAAAGTGCAGAAGCCCTCGCAGGGCGGCGGGTTGGGGTTATAACTCCGTCATTGCGAGGAGCCCTGAAAGGCGACCACCCCGCCACAGCGGGGGGTCCCGCCTGCGGGCGGTGACGAAGCAATCTTCGCGTGCGTGAGGATTGCCTCGCTTCGCCTGCCTGACGGCAGTCAGGCTCGCAATGACGCGTGGAAGGGTTAGTCTCCCAATGTACTCCCCACAAACCCGCGGCGGCCGCGAACAAATGCGCTCGCTGGCAACACGTTTCCTCCCTCGAGTTGTATCTCATCAAGAACGAGTAGTCCTTCACCCGCGCCAACCGCAACTCCATCCGCGTCTTGCATAACCTGACCAGTCGGAACAGCAGGTGTGTCTTCCCGTGTACGTACATGCGCGCGATGAATCAAGAGTCGCTTTCCGTTCCAATGTGTGAATGCGCGTGGCCATGGCGTGTACGCGCGTACCATGCGTTCGATCTGCGCGGCAGGCTGTGACCAATCAATCTTTCCGTCATCTTTGGCGATCATCGGGCAGATCGTTGCCCGCGCATCGTCTTGTGGGGTAGGCCACACTTCGCCATCCCACTTCGCTCCGTGAGCTTCGCGGGACGGGAGGCTACGCGTGGCAGGGGAGAACTGGTGCTGAATATACCTTTCGAGTATTGGGATAAGTAATCGTGCGCCGACATCTGCCAGTTTTTTGAGCAGCGTGCCTGTGGTGTCATCCGGTGCAATGGGAGTACGTTCCATGGCGAGTGTTGGTCCCGTATCCATCCCTTCATCGAGTTTCATAATCGTGACACCCGTCTCGGTGTCTCCGGCAAGAATGGCCGCCGGAATCGGCGCAGGCCCGCGATATTTCGGGAGCAGGGAAGCGTGCACGTTCACCGTGCCGAATTTCGGGAGATCAAGGACTTCCTTCGGAAGGATTTTTCCATACGCGACAACGACAAGGAGATCGGGTGCAAGGGGAGGGAGAAACGCTCGGTTCTCTTCCTTCTTGAGTCCCTTCGGTTGAAATACAGGAAGGTTGTGATCTTCCGCCCAGCGTTTCACGGGCGGCGCTGTCACGCGGTTGCCGCGCCCGGCGGGTTTATCAGGTTGCGTCACCACACCGACAATATGCACTCCAGCCTTTACGAGCGCCTCCAACGAGGGAAGCGCAAAGGTGGGAGAGCCAAGAAAGACGGTGCGAAGTTCTCGTAGGGAAGGCATGCGAGATATGCAGCTAGGTAGTTATAAAACAGGAAATCGTCCTTGTGAATATTCTCCCATTTCGCTAGAACCAAGAACTCTGATTTTACGTATTTACGTAAATACGTAAAATAAGAGACTTTTCATAAAAAATTTCAAAAGAAAACACCGCCAAGGAAAACCTTAGCGGTGTAGTTGAAACTGAAAGAGCGGTCACTTGTCGAGCTACGCTCCTGATGTAAGACATCACTCTTTCTAAACTTCTCGATTTAGGGCGCAATGCCGATATCCCAGTCGTAGGTTTCCGGACCATGTTCCCCGACCTTCGCTTCTCTGACGATTGCTTCGTAACACCCGCCAGCCAATATGCGAACCATCTGATCAATGACCCATGCTTTGTGGTGCGCCTCTCCCGATCCGCCGAACCGCACAGCCAGTTTTATGGCTTCCTCAATCTTCTGGGAGTCCGTCATCATATTTCACCTCATTGAGTGCTTCTCATCCCAGCCCTGCATACGCATGCAGAGCTCGGAAAGAAGAGCCAATCGGTGTGAGGGATTGGCTCGGAAAGAACGGTTACCTGCGGACGGCTAGAAAGTGACAGTAGTTTAGCCATGGTGTCATGCGGCCACTTCGACCTATTTCTAGGTACCGCACTTTGTCACTGCCCACTAAGCAAAGAACAACGCGGCCGAAGAACGAACATGTCCAGTACGAGCCGAGACCAACCAGCGTGAATCTTCTCTGGACGTCCGGGTGTGCCTTTGCGAAGGAAAGAGTTTCTACGGATACCGTCGGTCGGAGACTTTGGTTCTCCATCTCGGCGAGGACCTCCTCACTGTCTGCCAGACGGTTCAGATGAATAAAGGTCATTACTTGGTTGATCTCTCCGTTTGGCATAGGAACAAGGTGTCTCAACGGGCTTGTGCAGAAGATGAGCCTATTGTCGTAGTGAGTGATCCAATCGAATCTACCGGCAGCGAGTTGATGTGCGTGCGGAAGGTCATAATTCACGGGAACGACGAACTCCTCCATTTTGGCTATCACCATACGGTTCTCCGGTTTTTTTGTTCTCATCCCAGCCCTGCAGACGCTGCAGAGCTCGGAAAGAAGAGCCAATCGGTGTGACGGATTGGCTCGGAAAGAACGGCTACCTCCTTTCTAGAGAAGTTTTTGTGTTTGTACTCTCGACGTTTGGAGCTGCTACGGATCACACGGAACTGGGTTCCGAGGGACGCTTTGCAACCTTTCATGTTCACTGCTTCTGATCAATTCGTGACGAGCTTCCAGAGCTTGGAGACGAGAGATACCCCAGCGATCACTGCGAACAAGATCACCAGAATCGGGACAAGCCGACTCAGCACGCGGAACACGAAAGTGGCAGTCCTGCTCTTTTCGATGTCGTAGCTCTCCCGCCACCTATTTGGTAACTCAGCTCCGGAATCTTGGTTGTCTGTCATCCATTTTCTCCTTCTGTGTGCGTAGTTTTTCTCATCCCAGCCCTGCATACACATGCAGGGCTCGGAAAGAAGCCCAGAACCATGTGCGATTCAGGGCAAGAGCCGATCGGGTGAGCGGTCGGCTCCGGCGATCAGAGTACTGCGAGCTCTGATACGGGAAGGCGTTGTATGTGCATCTTCCCTCCGGTGACAATCTTCCACTGCCCGGATTCCCCATCCTCATTCAGCTGGAAGGCAAGATACTCAATCGGGACATCCGCATAGTCGAGTGGGCGGCCGACGGCGAGTCGAAGGTGGTGCTCCGCGGGGGAGAACACCAGTCCGGTCACGGTCGCGAAGAGATGTACCTCCGGCCCAACAGTCTCAAGAAGAGTTCTTTCTCGTTTGTCCCGTTCGTAGGTGATGAGGATCGTCCTTCCTACAATCTCCTTCGGATCCTGCGGAAGTCCCGCAATCCGCAGCAGTCTCGTGAAGTGCAAGTGATCAATCTTCATTGGCTCTCCTGTACGTGGGTTTGAAAACTATAGAGGTTTAACCTCTATAGTTTGGTGGTCGTGAACTCCTCCGTGCTGGAGAGGAAGGGCGAGGAAGAGAGAGTCTCCTCAATCCTCTCCTCTCACAGCACGGAAGAGTCTGTACGCACCGATGATCATTACGCGCGCCATCGGCGTACCGTAAACGTTGCGCGAAACTGCTATCAAGAATGATAGCGTTTCTTCTCTCTGCGGGTTTAGTCTCTAAAGAGAAGGATGCTTTACTGGAGGGTTCTGTTTTCTGCGGCTTTTCTCTACGTCGCTCGGGTGACCGGCGCAGAGAAAAGGGAGGGAGAGATGTTCCAGAGCATTCTCCCTCGAAATGTTTTGGTAACGTGTCATTCTTCAGGGGCGAGAAGAGCCTTGATCACGCTGACGATGTTGTGTCGTTTCCGCACGGTGATGGTGTTTGCTCCACCGGCGCGGAGTTGCCTTTTGTGGGCATCCGCAATCGTGGTGCCGATCAGGATATATCCGTCATATCCTTTCCCGCGCATTGTGGCGATGACGTGTTCAACTTTCCGCCCAATCTCGAATTTCTCATTGCCGATCACCATCAGGTCGAAGTCGCCGCCGTGCATTGAGAAGAGCGCATCGAGTTCCCCGAGGTTCTTTGCCGTATAGATCTCGATCCGCGTCCCCTTCAGTTGTTCCTCCCAAAGTTTCGGAAGACCCTCGGTTTTTTCAACAAGCAGAATTCGCTTCTTGGCCATTATAGGCTCCCGTTGTGTGAATGGTGGCTGTTCCGTTCTTCATCCGTATGTCGCTGCCATCAGCGGCATACCCCGGTAGAGGCTGTGCCTCTATCGGGGCACACAGAGGAAAAGGAGAGCTTCGTGCTCTCCTTGTGCTTAGCTGTCCGTTCATTCCCGCGTGTCTTTCGACTCGCGGATGATTGGGACAGTGCGTTGCGGTGGAAGATCAAGAATGCGAAGCATTTCATCCACCACGTGGTATGACTCAATCACGTGCACCGCGCCGTTGCTGGTCGCATCTTGCGCGCTATGCGGGTTGCGCACGCAACGCAGGATATGCCCGAAGTAGCGGCTGTCCACCACGTCGGCAATTGCGCCTTCCACCGTCCGGCGTGGCTCGAAGTCGCCATCCACGAAGACCACTGCGGAAAACTGTCTGTTGAGGGCCGCGAAGTACAGATCAAACTCCTCGAGGGAGTGGCCTACGTAGACACAGGCATGTGCTTCATTCAGCCGGCGTTTCCAGAACCATGCCGGCTGCCGTGATTTCTTCGGGGTATAGACAAGCGCTCCTGCGTGGTCGAGCCGGTGCTCCCAGACACCCCACTGCGGATCATGTTCCGCGATGACCAATAGGACACATCGCGCGAGCGTCTTCGCCGGCGCATGTTTCTTCTTCACGGGAGACCTCGCTTTCGATGAAAGAGAACGAATACCTCCATGGGCAGCGTAGCGCACGCAAGTATTCTTCTCAACTGCCTCGATCCATCATCACAGTCTCGGAGACGCTCCGAACCTGCGAAATGAAGCCCCACGCTGCCGATGCTTCGTGGGGCGTTGGCGCGTTTTGGACGGACCGCCGGAACCGGATTAACCAGAAACATGATGCTCGGGAAGACGGGCAGACCCATCTCGCAGGAAACGGACCGACAGCTTTTTCAGCGGCGGATGCTTTTCGTTTTTGATCGAGAAGGCAACGAGCACCTGCACTTCGTCGTTAAGCAGGCACCCGATAGTGATGTGCACTTGGTATGCCTCCTTGATCGCGGTGAGCAGGCCCCGCGTTTCCTCGCCCCCGTCAAACAGCTTTGCAACCGGCTGTACGTAGCCAGGCAACTCTCCTTTGACGAGCGGTGCGCGGAAGAGAAGCCGCACGAGATCCCCGGTGAAGGCGAGCGCCGACTGTGCCGCCGGGCTTTTGCGGAAGTTCTCATCTTCCATGAGTCGCCGCCGAAAATCCGCGTGCGGCAGCGTTGTCCACGTTCCAAACATGTCTGACCCTTTCTCAAAGACGTTGCGCGTTTCACTTCTGGCGATCACCCGATGTGATCACCAGAAGGAAACGGAACAGATGGCAGCATGGAGCGCCATCTGTTCCGAAAGGGACTGTGTTGCTAGGCGGCGGAGTGCGCGGGGCACTGCGCTTGCTGTCGCTTCTGCCGTTCCTGCTCGGTGAGCTTCTGCTTCCAGAGCAGTTCCATCTGCTCCAGTTCGGCAAAGCCGCCGCTGACCGGCACATAGCGCTTCCGCCTCCTCGAGAGGTCATCGGCAATGCACGCCGCGCATGCATAGCGATTCTTCCGAACCACTGCGAGCGCGTCGTACAGCCGATTCTCTCGGGTTGCCGTCGTGGCTTCCGCGAGAAGTGCCTGTCCCTCCTCGACAGCCCGTTCGAAACGAGCCCTCTTCAGGATCTTTTCGAGCTGTTCGGGACCGCCGACGAGTTCCGCGAATGCTTCGCGGAGAGCGGATTCGATCGTGTGCATACCTGGTCTCCTGTAAGTACATGTGCCAGAACTTCCCGCCGCTGATGACCAATACCGTCAGGCGCTGATCACCATGGGTGGGGAAGGAATGTCTGCGCGTCCGAAGACGTGAGACTTGCGGCATTTCCTTCCGATGCCGATGCGAGGTTCATCCGTTATACCGTGCCTCGCTCCACGGTGTTGCTGGTTCGAGGAATCCGTTTCCCACCGTCACGTCCAAGAGAACGGCGGACAGGATCGGACCAACGAAGCGATCACGTATGCACTGAGCGCAGGTGACTGTCTGGTTCTCCACGGAGGTCCAGATCGGTTCCTTGCAGTCTGTGCAGCGGATCCGCTTGTGCGGCTTCCCACAGATCATCTTGACCGCGATCGTTGCCATGGTCTTCCTTTCAGAATGGTCTCCACCATCTCAATCCCGATGTCTCTACACCGTGCAGAGAATCCGTTCGGAATTGAGAAATGGAGGCGAGCGGTCAGCACGGGTGTATCCGTGATGATGCTCGCCACGCGATGATGTTAGGATACGGCGTACGCGGCGAAGGGAAGCGCTGGGTGATCGAACGTCATCGGATGCAAATCCAGCACTTGCGCATATCGTCGTTCTGGTCCTTGGCCGTGTTCGTCTCTCCAGAGATTGTGCCCTTTCAGCACATAGCCGGTGTCCTCCAGCTGCTGCGTCGCAATCGCTCGCGTCGGAAAAGGGCCGTGCGTGTCCACGGGCGACATCTCGCGGTCGCAGAAAAGGATAACGCTTTCCACGATGTCCTCCGTTAATCGTGCCGTTCCACCATCTCAATTCCGCACCCTGCGGAATTGAGAGATAGAGGAGAGATCAGAGGCGATCTCTCCAAGGTCTCAGATGAGTTTCGTACGCTGAGTTTCCGTACGCCCCTGCGCCCCGCGAAGCTCTGGTCATCAAATGCATGACAGAGCGAAGTGGAGCTGACGCCCGTCCTCTGGACTTGGGGGCTGCTTTTCATGACGCGCGCCGGCGATGTCGCGGCGTGTGTTCCTGATGACGCCGCAGCGCATCGTTTCTCAACGAGTGCAGCGTCATTTCCGCGGGAAGAAGCCGTGCGTTCAGCGTGCTTCGCCACTCCGAAATCGTGATAGCGGCGATCGCATCGCGGGCTTCCTGCACGGCATGCCGCGCATTTCGGTACGAGTCATTCTTCTCGAACGCGATACGCACGGCAGCCAGCGCGAGCGTGATCGCAGCTTCCGCCGCGCTGCGCTTCGCTTCCTCCATGCGATTGTGAGCGTTCAACACCAGCGCGCTCATGCCAAGCAGCGCAACGGCCTGCGGATGCGCGTCGGCAAGGGCGACGAGAGCGCGATCGGCCTCGATTGTCTCTCGCTGTTCCACTGCGGCCGCCGCGTTCATGAGCGCCATAAACGTCACGCGGTCAACGAGTTGCTTTGCCATGGTTTCTCCGTATGGGGTATTGTTGTGTGCCTCTTCCATCATCTCAACCCCGCTCAGCGGGGCTGGGAAATAGAAATGCAGGACTTGACGAGAGTCTTTGCACGCTCCGCACGCAACGGTATGCTGGAGAGCATGCATGGAGGATTTGAGGCGAAACCAGCAACAAAGCGCGATCTCGCAGATCTTCGTGAAGAAGTTGTCCCCAAGATTGACCGTCTTAAAGAACGCGTGGAACGTATCGAGGAAACGATGGCTACGAAGGAAGACCTCAAGAAGCTAGCCACCACAGAAGACCTAAAGGTGAACTTCAATCGTCTCTTCGAGCTTCTCAAAGGTCCCGAAGGCCTTTCAGAGCGCCTCGAGCGCGTTGAGAAACGCGTCGGCGGATACCGGTAAGGTCCATTTCTTCCACCATCTCAATTCCGCTTGTTTACCCCGAGCACGGTCGAGGGGCGGAACTGGGAAATGAAGCCCCACATCGCGAAAGCTTCGTGGGGCGCTGGCGAGTTTTGGGTGGACTCGCCGGAACCATTACATACTGCTTGCAGTCGTTTGCAGTCTCTCCCGAAGCTCATCCAGAGTGACAGGAACAAATGCTTTCCGTGTTCTGTCGTAGCGCATCATGCACTTGAAGACGTTGTCGAAAAACTGAGGGTCGCAGTGTCTCCGAGCGATTTCGTCGCGGAGTACCTCGTCGGTGACGACGGTGTACGGGACGACGTGCAGGTCCGCGGGGAAGGATAAGAGCTTGTTGAGTTCGTCCCCGTCGTACTGCATGAACCCACTCAGGACTAACTGTAGGTTGTCCTGGAGTTCACTGGCCTTGCTGTCCGGGAAGGGGTCGTTGGGACGATCTTCCTTCGGGCGCAACACCCTCGAGTAGAAGCCGTAGTCCAGAATCATGAGATCCACATCACCGATGAGCTGGTCGTCGGCTTCGGCGGCTACGCTCCCGAACAGGAGAACTTCACGGATGGTGGGCTTCAGGGATTCGAGGTCGGGTTCCTTTCCTTGGCGATGATCCGCGCCGAGTTGTAGTACGGGTAGCCAAGCCAGAAGCGGAAGCTCACCCACGCGCATCCGGCCGAGTTTCTGAGCCCCCGCGGACAGCGCTTGCGCGATCGCAGTGGCTTGCCCAATGCATTTACGCGAACATACGGATTGAGGCTGCTCTTCATGTTTTTCCTCCCACACTCGGCAGTGGGCGCCAACGAGGCTGTGTATTGGACTCTATCGTATCTCAGCGTCCGAAAGTGATCGGATGCTGAGAGAGATAGGCGAGTGAAAATTGGGGACTCGCCTGAACGAGAATCTAGAAAAGAACTGCTTGGTCTGACACTTCGTCGGAAGTGAGCGGAAGGATGACGCGATCGTCTTCCTGAAGCGCCGGGAGCGCTTCGTTCGTCGGTTCGATCCGAAGACCGAGCTGTGCACTCCATCGTCGTGCGACTTGGGGGTCGCGGACAACGAACTTGATGCGACATCCCGGGTGCTGCCAGTAGCGGCGGAGGATCTTCGAAAACGATCCGTACACAAACCGGTGACGATTCATAACCTCTGTTACACAGGAGTCATCGTCGGTGAACAAAACAGTCATCATGTCATGTCGTTCTCCTTTCACTGGGCGTCGAAGTGAAGTTATTGTTTATCCTCCCCTCACGCCACATTCTCTGTGAAGTGAGGGAAGGGCAGAAGTCGCTTGTGACGACTTCTGCGTAATCCAGCTGTTTATACACGCCGCTGGGTTGTCGCGTGTCCTCCTAGCGCCCACATCGTGTGGACTTGGAGGGAAGCGGTCGCCGTGCCTACGAGGCGCGGAGGCCGTACTTTTTTAACTCGGTGGAACCGAGTTGCCGCTTGCCGATGATCTCGTGGATCACCGGGGCGTTGTAGTGGTACCCGCCCTCCGACATGACTCGGCGATATTCCTTGCGGAAGAAATCGCCGATTTTTCCCCGGAAAAAATTCGAGGAGTCGGAGTAGTAGGTGGCCACCGTGTCCGTCGAGCTCTCCACCGCTCGCGTGGTAAAGGCGTACCAGATGCCCTTCACCTGCGCAGCGATCTCGCCCGTGGGCAACTCCGTCCACCACGACTGCGGCGTCGGCGGTTCCGGCTGTTGTTCGAAACGCACGCGGATCACGTCCGCTTCGTCACGGTACAGCCAACCATTTCGGCGCTGAAGATACTGCATTCCTCGCGGGTCCATGATGGACGGGACGAGATGCGAAGCGTGTTCCTTCACCTTCTTCAGGGTGGGGTGCACGCTCAACTTCGACCACACCGTGTCCCACGGTTCGCCGATCTGCGCCTGCAACCACCGGATGAGCGGCTTCAAGTTCAGTCCGCGATGCGGACGCGATCCCATCGCGTTGGGGCTCCGCATCCGCTCCCGCGACGGGGACGTCTCGAGATTGCTGAAGATCTCGAATTGTTGCTCTTCGCGCTTCTCCGGAATCTGTGGAGAAGTCCGCATCTCCTGGGAAATGCGCGCACGCTCGGCCGTTGCCCGGCGCTTCCACCGCTCCTTGATCCGTTCGACCAATGCGTTCGTCACCATGGGTCTCCTTGTTATGTTGATGATTGGTATGTCCTCCATCCAAGATTCCAATGCGTCTTCGAATCTTCGATGAAGCGGGAAGAACTTCGCGTGAAGTTCTTCCCGAAAGTTAATTGCGCTCAATCGTCCAGAGCTGATTCCTCGCAGTCAGAAACCGCTGCCAGGACACATGCGCCCGTGCGTGTGCCGCCGCCAGCTTCTCGGCACTTTGCTGCCGGAGCGCCGAACAGCACAGCGCGGTGAGCATGTACCACGGCCAGAGAAGCACCAGATCCCACTTTGGTGGGCATCGAAATGCTCGGACGGGAAGCATGCCGGACATCCCGAGCGTGTGCGCGAGAACGCGCACTTCTCGTTCACATTGCCGATCGAGTCGGCGAAAGCGATGATGCACAACCACGCATCCGGAAACATACGCCGTCGTCACAATACAGAAAACGAGCAGAGCAATCACTGCAACGGTTATCACTGGTATATCTCCGAAATAAGGAAGTGTTTTTCCATCATCTCAATTCCGAACCATTCGGAACTGAGAAATGGAGAAGAGATGACGGCATCTCTTCTCATTAAAGAACGTTCATAGGAGGCCTCCTTTCAAGTGCGGCGTGGTGATTATTCTTCGCTCACCAGCCTCGGATCGAGGGTCAAGAACACTTCGTCAAGGAACGCAGCACGGTCCTCGGGCAGTCGGCTGGCCAAGCCTTCACCAACCTTCGCTAAGAAGGCGTGCATTTTGCCGCGCCGCTTCTTGCTCAGGTTGAGCTGGTCAGCGACTTCGTGCGCTTGGCGGGTGAGCTTGCGCAGGTTGGCAGCCGTCGGGTCTCGCCGCAACTCCTTCTTGACGTGGTCCATGAAAGACCGAAGAGAGGTGAACGAGGCTGTAGGGTCTGCTGCCTTAACCATCTTTCGGTGGTCCTTGGCTTGTCGCCGCTCATCCTGACGCTTTCCGGCGTCGTACTGCTGCTGGGTAATAAGCCCAGCTTTGAGCAGTTCCAGTTGGAAATCGCTCATGAAACAATTCTCCTTCGTGTATGGCTAGAGTTTCCATCATCTCAACTCCGAAACATTCGAAGTTGGGAGATAGGCAGGAGGTGCTTCGGGTGAAGAACCTCCTGCGGGTGTTTCTAGCTGCGGGTGAGATAGAGGTCATGGACCAGCTCTCGGACGGTGAAGCGTTCGAGCTCGGCATCGAAGGCAAATGCCTTCAACGCCCACTCCCACGCGAAGTACACGTTTTGCGCCGTGTACTCCGTCCAGGGTTCTCCTGAACCGCAGGGAGCCGCGTCGATCTCACCGTCGACGAGCTTGCCGATCGGCACCTCGTTGAGCTTGGATGTTGGTCCAAACTCTTCGAGGGCGATCTCCCACGCTTTGGCCACTCGCTGGGGAGTGTGCTCGGTGATCGCGGGTG
>CAZVRG010000016.1:3865-8845 GCA_964630025.1 uncultured Candidatus Saccharibacteria bacterium | reverse complement strand
CCCTTCTATCACCCGGTCCTCGAAGAAGGCTTGCGCACCGCCTTGCGCGACGCGCTCGTCAAGCCGTGCAAGCACGGTCTCAACGTCAGACGCGTCGTCCTCAAAGCCGTACCCGTGATTCACGCCTACGGTTCCGAGCCACGGGTCCCGATCAATCGTCCGCATTTTCGTCTTCATGATCATCTCCTTAGAGGGCGGTGCGGCCCAGAAAATCTTCCATGATCCTCGGGTGCACCATCCCGAGGAAACCCCGAACATCTGTTCCAAAATCTACCCGCCTTCGCCAGCAACATGAGGTTGCGAGCGTAGGCGGATGGAGAGGAAAACGGAGGTAATTTTGGCTTCGGCGTGGCTCCGCCGAACATGTATGCGGATATGTATTGTGCTCTGCCCGCCGCTGGAGGCGTGGTGGATCGCGCCAAAAGTGAATTCTGCGCGCCACGCACCCCTCCATGGGCGGGAAGGGAAGTACTCTTCCATCATCTCAATCCTGACCATCAGGACTGGGAAATGGAGGGGAACTTCTGTGCGAAGTTCCCCAACGATGCAACGGCCTTGTTCACCCGGTATCCCGAGTGGACTTGTACGGCATCTCCTGGTTCGGCCATGTGAAAGATCTATGCTCTCACACCAGGCTCGCCAAAGAACATCTCACCAGAGCCGCGCGACTCCTTCGCGCTGTAGGTCGAACACCTGCAGCGAGACGTCGCCCTCCTCCGCCGCCTCGGCCAGTTTCTTGAGGACCGGCACTAGCTGGGAGGCCGTTCCCCCGTTGGCGACGACTTTGTACTCTGCCCCATCCGTGGGCTGGAATCTTCCCGCGGTTACGTGCGCCAACCCTTCCGGGGGCTGGAGTTGGTCGCCATCCCTGGTGACCACGAGGACCTCCGTTTCCTCTGGAAAATGCTTCCGTGCGTCCGCGAGGATCCCTTCAAGGGATCGGCCGAGAAAAAGGATTAACATAAGGCTCCTTTAAAAATTTTCATCCTTCACTTCAGTACACCACATTGATGCACTGAAGAAAGAAGGCAGTTTTGATTGGACTGCCGAACCAAAATGAGCTAACTGCGGGTAAACTCCTCTCCGCGAATTTCCACGACGTACCATTCGGATCCTTCCCGCCAGGTGTCCTCCTTTTTTCCTCCCCAGCAGCCGGGGCGGGATCTGTGCGCGGCAACACCAGCCGCGATGGCGATGTCAAACATGACGTCCCACGTCAGTTCGACACCGACCGGCAGGAGTTCGGGGTGATCCTCGAAGAAGTGGGCGACTGCGGTCGCCCGCTTTTCTTGGGCTTCCCGTTGCCGCTGTTCGGCCTCTTCTTGGGCCACCTGAAGGAAGGGTTTTGCGAACTCCTCCCACTGGCTCCGCCGATCGTCGCTGACCCTCACGGAAATCATGAGGATGTCCTCCCAGGACTTCTTGCCTCGGCGGAATCCCTTCCACTCTTGGTTGAGCTGCACCCTGTGGTGCGTCAGACCAGGGTTCTCGACGTTCAGCTCCTTGACCACCTCTGGTGGGAGCGTCGTTTCCACCGATTCCGACTTCATGTCGAAATTCTGGAAACTCGAACGCGTTCCCACCTTGAAGGTGATTCGGATGCGAGCTTCCTTGCCCGCCAAACCGAGGAATTCAACGTCAGCATCCTTGCTGACGCCTTCCCAGCAGTCGAACGGCCACTCCTTCAATTCCTCCGGCCAGAGAGGACGGCAGCGCCGAAAGATGAGTTTCGGGCCTTTCGTCTGGTACTCGCCAGACTTCTCCCCGACGACCACAAAGGTGTTCGGGGGAATCCCCGACCTCTTGTCGGGAACCTGGATTTCGTTGCTCTGCTTGCCACCCATCAGGGTGAGGCGACTGCGGTGCTGACAGACGAAACTGACCTCCATCATTGTAAACTCCTTGGAACGTGGTGTGGAAAGAGAAGTCCCACCACTGGCGACCAGCAACACACGGTTACTCTCCGCCATGGGTGGAAAGGCCATACTGTGTGTGATATTCTGTTGCTATGGCAACGCGAACACGTAGCGGACGAGCAACCCTGCAGCGCAAACTCCTTGCCTTAGGGCGAGAGGTTCGCACCCTTCGTTCGGGGTTGATTAGCGTTATCGGCGAAGACCCGGAAGGAGTATATCGGCCCGCATTTGTCCAAGAGATCTTGCGCGCTGCGGAAGAAAAGCCACGCAAACGCTTCACGAGTGCGCGTGCATTCCTCCAATCATTGCGGAGGAAATGAATCTTGTTTACCATCCCTCCTTCGAGAAATCGGCACACCGTCTCCCCCAAGCGCAGCAACACAAACTAGGGACTCTCCTCGAAACGCTGCGAGAGAACCCGTTCCATCCTCTCCTCCACACAAAACGACTCTCCGGCCCCTTGGCCGGCTTTCTCGCGTTTCGAATCACACGAGACTGGCGGGTGATCTTTCGCTTTCTCGATACCACGACCCTCCAGGTACTCCGCGTTGAGCACCGGAAAGATATTTATCGGTAGGTTTTTTCTCCATTATCTCAATCCCGACATGGTCGAGATTCAGAAATGGAGGGGAACCAGGAGAGGCTCCCCGGTGGAAGTTGTACATTGCTACAGCGCGCCCGACTCTTCTTCGAAGTGTTTCTGGGCAAGGTGCACAATGCGCTCGAGCTTAGATTCGGTCCCTCTCCGACTGCGTTGGAAGAGCTCGGCGATCTGGAAAGGAGAGTGCCCCATGAGACTCAGTAGGGCGATCTCGGCGCCATACTGTATCGAAGAACCTTCTTCCTGCAGCCATCCGAGAAAATCCAGCATCTTCGTGACGCCGTCTTTCGTCTGGCAGAAATCTCTCAGCGTTCCGGCCATTGTTCTTTCCTCGAAAGAGTGTGATTTTTGTGTCCCACCACTGGCAACCAGCAACACACGGTTACTGCCCGCCATGGGTGGGAAGGGAAGTATTCTTCCATCATCTCAATCTTGAATCCTCGCTCAAGGCTGAGATGAGTGGGCGAGATTTTGTTATTGGTACTCGCCCTTAACCTGTATGTCATCCACTTTTGTTATCGCAGTGTGATTTGTGAACTGCGTTTTGTCGCACTATCTCATCTTGAGATAGATTCTTCCGCCATTCGGGAGGCGTACTTCCGTGAGTTCAAGCGCCGTAACGATCGCATCGCAATAGGATTTTACTCCCATTGGATATCCGTCAACCGAGAGTGTTCCATAGGGATCAAACCCGTCGACGTGATCGTACCCGAACGAACAGGGCACTTGGTTCCACACCCGAAATTGGCATCCGTTCGGGGTAAGGGTGCACATCCGAGCATCCGTTGCTTTCCCTTTGAGCGTCTCGCAGATGAGTGCGATGCCCTCACCTTTGGAGAGCTTTTCGAGCTTCCGTTCGACATCTTGCCAAACGGAATCGTTACATGTGCAACGGAAATTCATGGTATTCTCCTTTTCGGGTTTTGGTGTTTGTCTCATCTCAACTTTGAAACTTAACTTCAAAACTGAGATGAGTGCCCCAGCATGAACGTCGTGTTCAAACTGGGGCGAGGGAGACGACTCGGCCTGGGCGGGGCTGAGGGTCTGTTGGGCGACTCACATTTCGACGAGCTTGTACTGTGCGAGGAAGTGTTCGTTCGTCTCGATTTGGAGACGTTCGGCACGAAGCCCCATGCAGTGGGCAATCAGATCGACGATCTGACCGAAGCCCATCTCGTCGATTCTCTCTGCACCGTGCAGACGGATTTTGTCGTAGTCCCTGACGAGCAGCGGTTCGTGACCGCGCCACAACCTGATGAAGTTGCCCCCGACATCATGTTGTAGACCGATCTCGTCCCCAGCTTGGAGCTGGGTTGGCAACCGCGTTCCGAGAATTTTTAACATGCTGACTGACCTCCCGCTAGAGTTGGATGTTTTCCCACCACTGGCGACCAGCAACACACGGTTACTGCCCGCCATGGGTGAGGAGGGAACCGATGGTTCCCTCAGGGGTACCACTTTCTTCTCAGAGGAAACTTCAGTCAGAGATGTCCTCTGGGGATTCTTGAATAGAGTCTCCGGCGTCCCATCTCCGCGCAAGTGTCTTCCAATTCAGTGCTACGAAGATAGCCATACCGTAGATTGAGATCGTCACTTGGTGTAGAATCTTTGCCGCAGGGTGTGGGTAGCTTGCGTCGGTGAGCCAACCAACAGCCGACACAACAACTGCGCCGATAAACAACACACTAAAAATGCGGATCATAGTCATGAGTCGTTCCTTTTAAGTGCGGTTTCCGAATTCTTATCCCACCCCTGGGGGTTCTCGAACCCACAAAGGTGGGAGGCCGAGATTGTCCACCTTCGCCAAAGGCTACGGCGGATTTTCAACTCTCGGCTCCCAATAAGTCCTTGTAATGAATCCGCCTCCGCACAAGGCTTCGGCGGGACATAGCAAGAACTCGCTACGGGATCGTAGCGAGGAGAAAGGATATCTGCGGTAGATAGAAAAGGTGTTGGTACCAGCGATTTGGGTATCGCTTGCATCCACGACCTCTCTCTAGTCGCGATACTTCATCCCACGTCGTCCGGCTTCGTTCGGCTCCGCTTTCGCTTCGCCGCAACTTCGCTTGGACTCCGCGGGACTTATTCAGGGGCCTCCGCTGTGACAACGCACAGAGCTTGTCCCCTGCTCTCTCCTCGATTCCCGTCTGCTGGTTGTCGAAGGGGCTCTCGCATGGCGCTCCGAACCCAGTCGAACTTTCAAGGGGTCACTATACACGAAGAGGTCAATTTTGTCAATACGCGAGAAAGGTAACCACAAATATTGGCTTATTTAAGGCATTTTTTCGTGTCAGGTGCGCTTGTCATGGCCGTAGCAGTCATTGCGAGCGATCTGCCTGCCGGCAGGCAGAAAGCGAAGTGACACCACGTGTCGTCCCCGCGGAAGCGGGGACCCGGGCAGGTCCTCGGTGGTGCTTAAGGACAGTGCTGGGGCACTGAGATTCCCGCTTCCGCGGGAATGAC
>CAZVRG010000016.1:0-3855 GCA_964630025.1 uncultured Candidatus Saccharibacteria bacterium | reverse complement strand
GATCAGGCGTTTACCAGACGGTTCTCTTCTGCCGGGGCGCTTTTGGGTTTCTTCGGTGAACTTTGGCCGTGGTCGGTAATCAGCACGCCATTCAAATGGTCTATTTCGTGCTGCAGAATCTTCGCCAAAAGGTCGTCAGCGGTGATTTCAATGGACTGTCCTTGCTCATTCAGCGCTCGAACTTTTACTTTCTTTGGGCGTGTCACTCCCACCACGATGTCAGGAATGCTCAAGCATCCCTCTTCAAGAAGGGTTGTGCCGGAGGATTTCCATACCAGTTCGGGGTTGATAAGCCCATATGGGGAACCTTGCGGATAATTGATGATGATGACGCGTTTGCTCACGCCAAGCTGCGGTGCAGCAAGACCAATGCCTTCCGCTGCACTACAGGAGTCTTTCATGTCTGCGATAAGCGCCTGAATCTCCGGGTCCAACGGACGTTCCACCGGCATGGCGCGTTGCCGGAGAACGGGATCAGGAATACGCACAATCGGACGAACCATATGCGCCCAGCGTACGCAAGTCTGCGCGGTTAGGGAAGGGAAGAAGCAAGAAGAGACACAGGAACGAACGGATCTGTGTTCCACCCCGTCGGAATGAACCGAAGCGCATCGGAAAGAGCAGCGCGTGGCCCGCGTAAAAGGATTTCTGCACGCGGGCGCGGGCGCTCGATCACGCGAAATCCTGTACGCACATCGGGTGCGGAAGCTGCAAGACGTTGAAGAAGTTTCTTCGCGAGTGTACGGGCCTGTCCGGCAGATGAGGCAGTACGCTCGAGGCGAATAAGGACGGCTTCGGGCGGATACTGCAATGTGCGCCGATCCGCAAGTTCTTCCTCCATCCATATTCGCAGATCAGTTTCCAGAGCGCGAAAGAGCGTTTGATGCGGATGCGTTGTTGCGAGAAGAAGTGGTGCGTCAGCGCGACGACGGTGCGCCAAACGCGTGATGGTGATCATCGCGCGTTCTGCTGCATCAAACGAGAGCGATTCGAGAAAACGGTCGGCGTCGAGAACGATGATGCAGTCGAACAGATCATATTCTCCCAGCGCGGCGAACGCGCGTTCGGTGCCGACAAGGATGCTGTGCGGTGCGGGAGCGCGGGCGGACAGTGTTCCCGCGCGCAGTCGCGGGAGCGTGTCCCGATCGGCTTGTGCCACCGAGACACCCGGGACGATATGTCGCAGCATGTCCACAATCGCACTTGTCCCGATGCGGCGGGGAGAGAGATGCGGGCTATTGCAGCGTGGACAGAAACGGAGCAGCGGTCCACGCGCCGCTTTGCACTGTCGGCAGTGAAGTTGTGAGCGTACGCGTTCCAAGATACCGCCACATTCTGGGCAGGTGAGGAGCGCACCGCACGTTCCGCAGACGAATGCCCGCTCGGTGCCGACGATGTTGTGAAAGATAAACACATGCCCTCCGCGCTCAATGGTGTCGCGGATAGCGGAGAGAAATACTGGAGAAAAGAGCGGATCGGTAGACATGCGCGGGAGCACGCGGACCGAACCCGGGCGCAGAATGTCGTTCGGTTCGGGAGGAGACAGACGCGCGAGATCGAGAGAGGGGAGCGTGCTTTGAAAGGTCACCGGCACTCCTTGAGCTTTTCCGCGGAGCAGTGCACCAATGCGGGCATCGTATCGCGGATGCAGATCCCATTGGCGGTGTGCGGGCAACGCGGCCTCCACGACAATAATGCGAGAAAGCGCGGGGAGGGGAAGGAAAATGCCCGGATGCGTGGCGACGATCACGAGGGATTCTCCTGTGCGTAGACGCTGGAGCAGTGCGCGCCGCTCGCGTACGGGAAGCGTTTGCGCAAAAAATGCCCATGGAAGTTTTTTCTTTTCCAAAAGTTCAATCGTTGCGTGTGCAACGCTTGTTTCGGGGATGAGAAGAAGCAGTTGGCCGTGAAGAGCGGAGGGAAGAAGGTCCGTAAGCGGTTTCCAGCGCACATCAATGCGAGATGCGCGTCGGCGCGCTTTCTGCTTTAGATTTTCGGAAATATCGTCTGCTTGTCCGACGGAACGCACGCGGGCAGCAGATTGTACGAGAAGGGGAAATGATTCCAGCGACAGTTCCGCAAGATGTTGCAGCATTGCCAACTCCGCGGGCGTGAACAGCGGCACCGACGATGTGACCGATGCAATTGTTTTGAGCTTCCATGGCGGAATGCGTTGTGTTGCTTCCCGGAAGACGATGCCCGATACTGTGCGTTTCCCGAAGGGAATGCGGACGAGTGTGCCGGGGGCAACGGATTCTTTTGCGGGCACGCGATACGTGTATGCAAACCGGCGGCTGCCGGATGACAACGGAACAAACGGTATGACTTCAACGGTCGGCATTTTTTGCCGGGTCGGTGTTGTCCCCATGGCGGATGACCGATTATACGACTTTGTCGGCGATCCGTTCAACGGCAAATGTATACAGTCGTATGTCGTCAGTGATTGGATCAATATTCCCCTGCGTGCAGGCGTCGCGAAAGCGATCCGCGGGCCGTGCCTCGTCGGAGAATGGAAGCGCCACGCCCGCTTTTCCAAGCGACGTGCGCACAAGCAGTCCCGCATGTGACTTCAATTCGTCGAGATCTGCAAGAAGCGCGGGAGGCTTTGTGAGCTGCAGTTCGAAGCGCAGGTCTCCCAGCTCATCTTTTCGAAAAGGAAACGTCTCCAGAAGGCGGGTGGTCTGGTACACGATTTCCTCCGCAAGTGACGGTTTGGTGGGGAGGTACGAACCCACACATCCTCGCGGTTTTCGGCCGAGGCGCTCATACGCCACCACGTAGGTGCCGGTACGAATGCCTTGCAGCTCTTGCGGGATGATAGCGGGGCGGTCCGGCAGTTCTCCGTCACGCAGCACGGACTCCATAGTTTTGCGGACGAGGCGGAGAGCAAACTGCATTACCCTAGGGTACCAGGGAACAGGCAGTTCCTCCATTCGCTCTCAGCTTCTCGCTTTCAACTCGTGATATACCGTAAGCACATGACCGGCCGTGTTTCCGTCCTTGGAATTCCAATCGATGCCCTCACGCGAGCGGAGGTCCGAGCGCGGTGCGAACAGGCACTCGCAGGAGGCCGCCTTGTACATATTGTGACGGCGAATCCGGAAATTCTTCTGCGGGCGCAGGCGGATTCTGCGTATGCCACTGTTCTGCGACAGGCCGACCTTGTCGTTGCGGATGGCGCCGGTGTCGTACTTGCAGCGTGGATGCGCGACCAACCCCTGCCGGAGCGTTTCCCGGGCGTGGAGCTTCTTACGGAAATTTCCCAGTTGGCCGCTGGGGCAGGCCCCACTTCGCCCTCCGGGCTTCCCACTTCGCTCTTTGAGCTACGCGGGACAAGTCGCGGGGCAGGGAAGAGTGTGTTTCTGCTTGGCGCGCAATTCGGGGTTGCGCCCGATGTCGCGAAGCATCTTCAAAGAGACATCCCGTATCTGTCTGTAACCGCGTTCGTTCCGGAGCATGATGCGGACGATCCGCCTCCCGAGTTATGGGCGCATCTTCAGAAAGCTCGCCCTGCGGTACTGTTTGTCGCCTACGGCGCGCCAAAGCAGGAACAATGGATTGCGCAACATCGGCAGCGTCTTGAGGAGCTTGGTGTGCGCATCGCGATGGGCGTCGGCGGCGCATTCGATATCCTTTCCGGTCGTCTACCGCGTGCCCCGCACTGGATGCGTTTGCTCGGCCTCGAATGGCTGTGGCGGCTGTGGCTGGAACCGGCACGTCTCCCGCGCATTCTTCGTGCGACATTTGTATTTCCGCTTATGGTATTGTTTGAAAACAAGAGTTAGTTCCTTCTTTGGAGAATCGCGATGGGCGAATTGTGTGTGCTTGTTGTGGACGACAGCCAAGCAAGTGGAG
>CAZVRG010000015.1:6245-25876 GCA_964630025.1 uncultured Candidatus Saccharibacteria bacterium | reverse complement strand
GAAGAACGATAGGGAGAAAGAAAAACGCCGGTGATTTTGTCATGAAGGCGAGTCCCCAGGCGCTGCCAGCAAGCGCCGCGGTTTTCCACGATGGCCGCTCACGTGCAATAACGGAAAGCGTCACTGCGAGAAGAAGAAAGAGGGAGAGGAGCGCATCGAGATGGACTGCGCGGGACATGCCGAGTACCCACGGTTCCCATCCAAGAAACACCACGCTTGTCGCGGCCCAGAGTGGACGTGCGGCAAAGAATGACGTGCGAAGGAGCGCAATGCAGAGCGCGAGAAGGAGAACGCTTGTCACTATGCCGAGCCCTGCGCGAACGAACACCGCCGCTCCGCGCTGCGTATCGCTCGACCATCCCTCAAAGGTGCCTTCCAGTCCCTGCACATGTTGGTAGGTGGCGATCAACGGGCTTGTGAGAGCGAGAAGCGTCGCACCCGGGTGAAGGGAGAAGGGTGGGTATTGGTGAAGAATCTCCCAATTCCGCTCGGACACGTACCGTCCATAGAGTGATGCCCGCGTCAGCCAGAGCCATTCATCCTGAATGGCAAACGCGTCCAGCGCGATGAGTCGCGGGAGAAGCACAGCGGCGGCAACGACGAGAAGCAGAACACGCTGGCGCATCGGGTGGCGTTCCTATACGCGTGCGTTCGGTGCGTGCGCAACCGCAATAATGTTTTTGCGGAAGATTTTTGTCTCGGTTCTGCCGTAAAACTTGAACATCACGTAGAACAGCGCATCAAGTGCGTTCGCGATACCGCGCGCGACGGTATTGAGCAGCGGATTCTTCGTGACATAAATATCAGGGCCAAACACGTGCACGTTCGTGAAGCCGGCCATCAGCAGTACTTGTTCCAGACTATTTTGGTTGAACCCCACTTCGTGCGTAATGTCGAGATACCGGCTGTCCGTACCCAAAAGCGGGTGGGCAACGTTCGGCACTTTCACCAGGAATATTCCTCCCGGCGCGAGTCGTGAGCGCACGCCCTCCAGAACACGCCACATCATGTCTTTTGTCTGGTGCTCGAGCACGTCGTTTAAAATGAACGCGTCAACGGGCTCGGACGGTTGTTGGAGATAGGTGATAATTTCTTCCTCGACAACCGGAAATCCGTGTGCGCGACAAAAATCAATGCATTCGCGGCCGACATCCACACCAAGAATGTTCGTGTAACCCGCGCGCTGAAGGAAAAACAAAAAGTGCCCGAGGCCGCAGCCAAGATCGACGATGCGTGCATCCTTTTGCTTCGGAAGGTGCGGGAGGTAGTTTTTCTGAAAATAGCGTTCCTGCAGAAGGAAGCTTTCGTTTCCCTCTCGGATATCTCCGCCGAAATGGGTAGAGAGATAATGTGCATATGCCTGCCGAACATCAAGCGATGCAACCGCGGCTGGTCGTTCGACAAGTGGGCGCGCGGGTGAAATGGAGGGCGCATGCGCGCGTGTTTCCTGTGAAGCCATGGGCTGATTCTGCACAAAGGTGCGGTTCTCGTCGAGAGGAGACACGTCGCCCGTTTTCCTGCGGTTTGCTATCGTCAGATGCATGGTCGCGCGTTCGTGGGCCACACTCGGTCTTCTCCTTGTTGCGCTTGCGGTGCTTCTTCCGCGCGTGACCGATCTCGGCGTATTCCTTTCTCCGGATGAGCCGCGGTGGTACGAAAACACCGTTGGATTTCGCGAGGGTGTTCTGACCGGGAATCTCCGCAAGCTGTACCAACAGCCGCATCCCGGCATCACAACCATGTGGCTGTCTTGGCCCACAATCGAGTCATCCTCATGGGTGGTGCGGAAACTGCCGCACGCCATTGGTGTTTCTATTCTCGTCGTGTTGGGGACATGGCTTGCCGCGCGTCTCTGGGGAATGGGCATCGGTGTGGCCGTTGGTCTTCTTCTTGCAATCAACCCTATCGCGATCGCCCATGCGCGCGTGCTGGCAATGGATGCGTTACTCGCCGGGTTTCTTCTTGCGAGTGTGCTCGCGCTGCTTGTTTGGCGAGCGGAAGGTCGCATGCACTGGTTGGTGCTTTCCGGCGCTCTCGGCGCACTCGCAGTGCTGTCGAAACTTGCTGGCGCGGTGATCGTGCCGTTCGCCGTACTTGTCATTGTCGCCATTGGTTTGGGGAGGAAGATGCCGGCACAACAACTCTTGAGATCTCTCGCATGGTGGATCGGTGCCGCAGTCGTAACGCTCGTCGTTGTGTTTCCAACCGTATTGTTATATCCGAGTATGGTATTCGCGGAGCTGCGGACGTTCTTTCTCACGGAGCACTACCAAGGTGCCGTGCACGCGCTTGGGCCACGGTGGTATGCAGAAGCGCTGCTTCTCTGGACGACACCGCTCCATCTTTTTGCGCTTCTTGGCATTCCCTTTCTGTTCCGGTCGTCCTCTGAACGACGTACGGATGTCGGTATGCTGGCTGCGTTTGCCGCGGTATTCTTCGTCGCCATGCAGGTTTCGGTGAAAAAAGGCGATCGGTATCTGCTTCCGGATTTTCTCTTCCTCGACGTTCTTGCGGTGCTTCTTCTCGCAGCACTTCTGACCGCATTCGCGCAACGGTGGTCCCTGCGGCGTGCCACACTTGCGGGAATCGCGGCTCTCGTCGTATGGCAAGTGATTACGCTTGCGCAGTTGCACCCATACGCACTCGCATACCGTAATCCGTTTTTCCGCAAGATTGCGCTGCATCGCCCGATGGGGTGGGGCGAGGGCCTCGATCTTGCCGCGGAGTATCTCAACGCAAAACCAAAGAGCGGAAACCTTCTTGTCGCGTCCTACTATGAAGGCCCGTTTGACTATCGTTTCGTTGGGAATGTCACGTCAGCAGAGCGTCTCGCGAAAGAAACACCGGAGGAAGTCGGTGCCGACTATGTTGTGCTGTACCGCACGATGGTTGGGCGCGCACCGGATCGCTGGGAGACCAACGTTCTCCAGAAATTTTCGGACAAACAGCCAGAAAAAGTCATCAGCATCAACGGTGAAGAGTACGTGTGGATTTACCGGACAAAGTGAATCCGGTCACTTCGTCCAGCGCTCTATCCACCATTGAAAGGCCATTAGTGTCCAGAGCTTTTTACGGTGGTCGGCGCGACCAGTGAGATGCTCATCCACGAGTCGTCGCACTTCCACCGGATCAAGAATGCCGGACGCTGCGATTTTTTCTGAAGCGAGGGTTTCTTGAAGAAGAGGTTTGAGCGGCCCGCGAAGCCACTGGCCGATGGGAATACCGAAACCTTTTTTCGGCCGTTGCAGAATTGCATCGGGAATGCGGCCTTTCATCACATCTTTTAAGATGCGTTTCCCTTTCCAAGCGCGGTAGCGCTCGCGGAGGGGGAGTTGCAAAATAAAGGAAACGAGCCGCGGATCCAGATAGGGCGTGCGAGCCTCGAGGCTCGCGAACATCGTTGCGCGGTCAATTTTGTGCAGGATATCGTCGGAGAGGTAGGTGTACACATAGACGGCAGACAACTGCTCGAGCGGCGACAGATGCTGAAACTCTCGCTCAAGATGTGTCACCGGCTGGTAGAGCGTTGTGAGATGTTCGCGGAAACGCGGCGTGAGAAGCGTGGATAGTTCTTTGTCGTGAAACGAACCAAGCCAGACTTGATTTCGGACGGCACCCGGAAATGGCATCCCACGCAGAAATGACTTCAGTTTGAAATCAAGGCTGAAATTCGTGTATCGCGTCGGAAGAGACCGCACGATCGTTTCTACGGCACCGCGAAGAACGGGCGGGACGTGTTCATACACGAGCGAGGCTTGGTATGCCGGAAATGTGTCATAGCCGAGAAGAAGTTCGTCGGCTCCGTCGCCATCTAAGACCACGGTGACGTTCTTTTTTGCCTCTTGGCTGACGAGCAGCGTTGGGAAAAATGATGCGTCTCCAAGAGGTTCATCCGCGTCTTTTTGAAAGCGCTTCAGCGTTGTGTGGAAATTCTCTACGGAGAAGGGAATTGCGTGGTGCGTGGTGCCGAGTGCGTCGGCCGCCATGGTGGCATACGAAGATTCGTCGAATGTTCCTTCGTCAAAACTGACGGAGAACGAATGCAGCTGTTTTGTGTGCTGTCGCATGTACCAAGCGATGGTGGTGGAATCAATACCGCCGGACAAAAGGACACCCACGGGAACATCCGCCACCATACGATCTTGTACCGCTGCATGCAGATGCGCGTCGAATTGAGCTGCGAGTGTTTTTGATCCGGGCTGTGGCGCATACCGCGTATCGGATGGATATAGTGTCCACCACTGGCGCAATTCCGCACGCGCTTTTGTGACACGTAGCGAGCATCCCGGCGGGAGTTTTTTTATGGCCGTGTAGGGCGTCTGCGGAGCAGGTACATATTCGTAGAGAAAGTATTTCGTCAGCGCATCGTCATCCAGCGTCCGCGGGAATTGCGGGTATGTGAGCAGACTTTTGGGTTCTGATCCGAAGAGAAATGCGTCGGGGAGTTCGGCGTAATACAACGGCTTCTTTCCGAAACGGTCGCGCGCGAGGAATAATTCTTCTTTCTGCGCGTCCCACAGCGCGAAGGCGAACATGCCGTTCAGATCGTTCACGCCGGCAGCGCCGTGTGCGATCAAATGATAGAGAAGGACTTCCGTATCGGACTGCGTCCGAAACGGGAAAAGACTCTCGAGGGGTTTTCGCAGTTGGCGATAATTATAAATTTCCCCGTTGAAGACGATTGTGTGCCGACCATCCGACGATGTGATGGGTTGTGTACCGCTGGACAGGTCGATAATCGCCAAGCGGCGAATGCCGAGGCCGACAGGCCCGTTGACATATTCGCCCGCGGAATCCGGGCCGCGATAGGCGATAACGTCTCGCATGCGGCGCACCACATCGCGGTCCGCAGAACCGGATGTTCGGTGCAGGACACCTGTAATACCACACATGCGAACGGATCTTAGACCGGCTGTCGGAAATCAAAGAGATGCGCGGGGAAATTCATGTTGGTGTTTTAGGAAGCCGTTGGAACACCCACACAAACGGCAAACGATCTACCCAGACGATTTTTTCGAGACGGAATCGCGCGCCATCCACTTCGCGAATCATTCCTTCCTGTGGGTCAGCTCCGAGAAATTGCTGAAGGGCTGCGGTTTCATACGATCCCCGATCACGCCCGTACATGCTGCGATAGAGTACGACAAATCGGTAATCGGCACTTTCATACTGTGTGAACCGTTCCACGCGCACGCCAGGCAGGAAATGCGCCAGCACGCCGGGATAGTAACTTGCCGTCGTAAGTTCCGATGCCGGACGGTTAAGACTGCGGAGATACGCAGCGGCCTGATCCAGACCTTCCCCCCATCCAAGTTTTGCGTTCGCAGGAATGGGCAGGAGGCGATTCCAATGTCCCATCGTGTAGGGATGCAATTGTAGAAGATCCCGTGCCATCAATCCTCCCGCGCTTCCCACCAACACAGCAGTGAGGAGCACGCGTTGCCGCGCATTGTTCCCTGCAAGAAGGTGTGCGATCCACACAAGCGCAGCTCCCGAGGCAATATCGGTCGCAAGATGCGCAATGAGCATATAGCGGTCGCTCTTTTGTTCAGACATGCTTAATGCAGCGCCGAAAAGGACGGAAACTCCCAAGAGCGCAAGGATGGCGTGACGCGCGGGGAATGCACGGGAACGCTTGGCGTTTCCCACGATCGCGCCAACGACGGCGATCGGGAGGAGAATCGTCGTCACCGGGCTTAGTCGCCTGGCGAATTCTCGCGGGTAGTACCAGGTATCGCCGCCGCCGCTTCCCACCGCTGCTTCTTGCGCGTGCAGAGTGACGCGCTGGGTGATAAACGCGAGTGGCGTTCGCGGGGACACAAGAAGCACGGGCCACAAGAGCAGGAAGGTGATGATGAACGGGAGCGCGAATACTCCAAAGCGCCGAAGGGTACCCTTCCACAGCACGGACGAAGATGCTGCGTGTGCGCGCGGTGCAAACAGTATTGTCAGTGCTGCGGGAAGTAGAACAAACAGTCCGAACAACTTCGTGAGTCCGGTGAGCGCTGCAGCAATGCCGGCGTAGGCAACGTAGCGTCGTTCTCGCGTGTGCCAGGCGCAGAGTAAGCACAACAGCGTGAGAAGCATGAACGATGCCAGTAAGGCATCGGTGTGTACGACACGGCTATGCGCAATAAAAAATGGGTCGAGCGCCATCAGTACGCCAGCAGCAACCGCAACGGCAGTGCCGGCAAGCCGGCGAAGAAGCACAATGTTTGCCAGCGACACGATCGTCACGGCCGTGGCGATAGCTGCTTGTGATATCGCAAGACTGTTCCACGGCACCGCAAGGCCGGCGATCCACATCGCGGTAATGCCCGGCTGGCCGGTAATAGCCGTTTTCCGGATTTGGCCGGTCGCAATTGCTTCAACAAATTGGTGCGCGCGGGCCTGCCAGAGCGGCTCATCAACGGTTAATACGCTGCCAAGATCAACGAGTCGCGGCAACAGTACAAGTGCTGCGATGCCGCACGCTGCAAGAATGAATGGACGCGCGCGGAGCGACGCAACGACCTCCCGGGCGGAAGCTGCAAGCATGTTTGTCTCTCACTCTGTCCGTAAGGGGTACGGCTGTCCAGAGCGGTTTGCGGGCGACTTCCTTCGTTGGTATTGTCCCTAAAGCAATGGAACCTCTGAAGCGCGTTCTCGTGCTCGCGCCCACGCCGTTCTTCGCAGATCGGGGCTGTCATATGCATATCGCGGAGCAGACGTATGCGCTGCAACGGCGCGGGCTTGAGCCATTGATTGTTACCTATCACTTGGGGCGCGATCTTCCGGGTTTAAACATTCGGCGCACCGTGCGCGTGCCGTGGTACCGAAAACTCGGACCGGGTCCTTCATGGCACAAGTTTTATGTGGATCCGCTTCTTCTTCGGACTGCGCTTCGTGCCGCGCGGCAGTTTCGGCCGCACATCATCCACGCGCATCTGCATGAAGGATGTGTGCTGGGAAGCGTGCTACGCCAGCAGCTCGGCATCCCGCTTCTGTTTGACGTGCAGGGAAGTTTGACGGGGGAATTGCTTGCACACCGGTTTCCGCTCGCGCAGCCGGAGTTCCTTCGCAACGCGTGGTACGCACTTGAGCGGTGGATTGACCATCTTCCCGATGTGCTGGTGGCACAGTCTACGGAAATGCGGCAAGAGCTTCTCGAAAAATTCCGCGTTCCTCGCGAACGTCTTTTTATGGCCTATGACGGGGTCAACACGAATGTGTTTCGTCCCGGAGAGCGAGACCCCTATCTGGTGTCTCGCCTGGGTATTCCAAAAGATCGGAAAGTGATCGTGTATCTCGGCGGTCTTGATGCCTATAAAGGCGTCGACGCGCTTCTCGATGCATTTCCGGAAATTCTCCGGAAAGTCCCCGAGGCCTTTTTGCTTCTGATGGGCTATCCGCGCGAAGATCATTACCGTACACGAGCCGAGGAACTGGGCGTCGCCCACGCGGTACGCGTTACAGGGAAAATCGCATACGAGGATGCGCCGCGGTATCTGACGCTCGGTGACATTGCCGTTGCGCCCAAGCGTTCGCAAACGGAAGCAAACGGGAAAATCTACACGTACATGGCGTGCGGGCTTCCAACTGTCGCGTTTGATACGGTGGTGAATCGGGATATTCTTGGCGACCTCGGCGTGTATGTGCGCCCGATGGAAGACACGCGCGGGATGGGTGAGGCGATCACAGAACTTCTCCGCGATGACGAAAAACGGAGAGAGATTGCAGAACGGGTGCGTGAGCGGGCAGTACGAGAATACTCCTGGGATACCGTTGCGGGGCGTCTCATAGACGCGTACGAAGCAGCGCGCACACTTGCGATTCGAGGTGCTCATGCACGATCGGTTCCAGAAGTTCGTTCGGCCACCAGTTCTACGCCGAAGTCGTAAATCGCGTGTACTCTATGCCTCATTCCCCACGCCCCAGCGCCAAACCGGTTCCGTGGCAACTGCAGGTATTCCGTGTCAGTGTGCGGAAGCGAGAAAAATGGTCATGGGTTACGCGTGCGCTGCGCGACCACGGACTTCCCCGTGGACAGTGTCTGGATATCGGGTGCGGTGTGGGGACGTTGAGCATCCTTCTTGAAAAAGCAGGCGGCGCATGGACATTTCTGGAACCGGAACGCGAAGCGGCAGCAGAAGCCGCAAAGATTCTTCGCGGATCGGTGCGCACGGAACTTCTGCATGCCGCAGGGTTTCCGGCCGCATCGTTCGCGCTTGTGACCGCTTTTGATGTTCTTGAACATGTGCCGGATCCAACGGCGTTGCTCACGGAGATTGCGCGCGTGCTCGAGCCGGGCGGGTTCTTTCTTGCCACCACGCCTGCGGCGGGTGAAGGGAACTATCTCTGGCGTTCTCTTGGAGAGCGCGCGTTCGGTATTACCAAGGAGTCGCATGGCCACGTGGTCGAAGGGTTTTCCAAACAAGCGTTACAGCCATTGCTCCGTGATGTGGGACTGCACGCCACGGTCCTTGAGCCGTTCTCTAAATTTTTTACCGAGGCAGTCGAGCTCGCGTATAACGGCGCGTACTTCCTCAACAATGCCCGTCGCCAGCAGACAACCGGATATAATCTCGCGTTGTCTCCCGCGTCATCCGCGGACGTGCGCAGGCATGCATGGGCATTTCCACTCCTGCGCGTCGCAGCACCATTCCTGCGTGGTATTTCTCTTCTGGACGGCGTACTGCCGCTTGGACCCGGATACGAATATGGAATTGTCGCGATGAAACCGTATGCCGGGCGCGCGCCCGGTAACGAGTAGGGTGCGCTTGGACTCCGCGCAAGAATCACCAGCGCGGTCAGCATCCGCTCTGCAACGCTCCTGCCAGCCGATGGCTCGACGGCCGGCGCTTCTATTTCAGTAGTGCCAGTGTATCATGGGGCGATGACGCGTGTTCGCATACGGAAGAGTGCATCGTGGATTCGAGCGGTTGTGATGCGATTCATGCCATCGTCACCGCTGGGTCGGGCGGTGTTTGTGATTGTGTTCGCGACCGGGGTGTTCCTTCGCTTGAGCGGACTGGATTGGGGAGTTCCGCATCGGGAAAACCAATCATCGTACTATCACGACGAGGGGCATCAACTCGCGCTCGTGGAAATGGACTGGAAGACATTCCGTACATCTTTCGGATACTACGAGCTCACGCGTCCCGTGTTCTTCTACCGCGTCGTGAGCCGCCCGTTGCTCGCGGCCGGTCGCGCGCTCGGTCTCGACGATCCCAACACGCGTGTCTTTGAGATCGCCACGTTACGCAGCATGAATGCCCTCGTGACGATTATTGGCCTTCTTGCGACGTATGCGGTCGGGCGGGCGGTCGGCGGAACAGGTACGGGGCTCTGGGCACTCGCATTCCTGGCAGTCATGCCCGGGCATTGGTACTACGCGCACGTGCTCAAGGGCGATGTTCTCATCGCGACATTCTATGCGCTTGCGTTGCTTATCGGGTTTCGCATGGTGGAACGCGGCGATCTGCGCGCGTATCTTTTTGCGGGGCTTCTTCTGGGCTTCGGCACATCGGCGAAAGTGAGCATGCTTGTCGCGGTGCCGTTCTTTCTCTTCGCGCATCTCCTTCGCGCCTTGCGAGAACGACGCCTTTCCTTCGTCGTCGGGAGGCAGGTGTGGATCGCGACGTTCGCAGCCGTTCTCATGTTTCTCCTCTGGTATCCGTACCCGTTTATTAATTTCCCCCGGTTTGTTGAGGAATCCCAGGAAGAGCTCTGGGGGCCAAACGCCGGTTTCTTTTCGCTCCGGACGGACGTGCGTCCCGCCGTCTATGCAGAGGTCTGGCGTTCGTACCAAGGCCTCGATCGGCCCTTCCTCGATATGATCTTCGGCCGTTTTCTGCGTGCCGCGATTCTCCCTGCCGCGGCGGTCGCCGCGGTCTGCGCGCTCATCCGCTGGCGTCGCGGCGACGTGCGTCTGTTGCTTGTCATAGCCTTTGCTGGACTCTTTTACCACTCGATGACCTTCATCGCACCGTTTGACGATCGCTACGTTTTGCCGGCAGCGCCGTTCGTTGCCGTCCTTCTTGCAACGGCAGCGGCGGGAACGCTGCTGCCTTGGCTCGCTGCCAGTCCCGCGCTACGCACCGCCGGAGCCGCACTTGGCGCCCTTCTGTTGTTTGGAACAGCTGCGATCACGAGCGTGACATTCCCTGCAGTCGGCGGAGAAGACCCTCGCGAGGCGGCGATTGCTTGGCTTGCAGCTGAAGCGCCCCCCGGTGTTCTTGTTGCGCAGCCGACGCTGACAGGCCGATGGTCATTAGTGATTGATCGAACGCGCGTAACGTCCATGCCCATCATTTTCGGAGAGGGAAACAGTCGGCACGTGATGCGTCTCACGAATCCGGAACTTGTCGTTGTCCAGCGAGAGCCATGGAATTACGACCACACCTTTCGCTATGAACTCGAGGGCGTGCGCGGGCCGTTTGAGCAATTTTTGCGATCGTATGATCGTGTGCGGACGTTTGGTACCGAGCCGCAGGTGCTCGGCGGTCGGCTGCCGCGGAATATGAGTCTGCCCGTTATCGATATCTATCGGTATGCCCGCACTTCTGGAGCAGATGTCATTTCCCGTATCGTGGACGCGCCTATGACAATCTCTGCGCGAGGAGAAATCGTCCAAGCGCTCCCGGGAACATTTTCAGAAAGCGCGCTTCGCGGTCGCACGATGCGGGTAACGTTTGATCTCAGCCAATTGTCCGATGTCTGGAAAAAGGGAAGCGAGCCGTTGCGCGTAGGACTTCTTGCGCTTCCAAACGGAGCACCTGTCCCCAGCACATTTCGTGATCTCCCCGGAGAATCCACGTTCCTGACGAAGGAAGGATATATTGGTTGGCTTACACATCTCCGTCCGAGTGATGTTCCTGCTGACGCCACGATCACCCTCGCTATCGATACTCCCGCACCGCAGATATGGGACGTGTACGAGAGTCAGGGCAAACGTCTTCAACCGCGCGGGAGTCTCCGGCGTGACATGCAGTCGGCCCGTTTCGCTGTGGCGGTTCTCCAGTCGGGACCGCCGGCCGGAACGGTACGCGTCACGGAAGCGGTACTTGAACAACCGCATGCGCCATGAAATCCGTTGAGCAGTCGACGCGCACCCAAGGAACCGCCGTCAGAGTTCCTCCCGGAGGTATCGGAGTAGCAACAGATCCGGACGTTTTCGCGTGCCATCTCTGCGGGGAGGGAACATACCGGGTTATCTTTGATGCACGCAACACGCTTGATGATGCCTCCCGTTTGGTCACTCCTTCCTCGTATGCGTGCACCACGCGGCTGACAAGCGCCGGACTCCGCGTTGTGGAGTGCCGAACGTGCGGCTTGCGCGTTCTTCATCCGCTTCCCGATGCTGCGGCCGTGGAGCATGCCTATGAGAACGTCGAGGATCCCGACTATCTTGCTCTTGAACAACAGCGTGTCGTGACGTTCCACCGCTTGCTCGACCGCATCGCGCAGGATCGACGGCCGCCCGGCACATTGCTTGATGTTGGGTGCTACACGGGGCTCTTTCCAAACATGGCGCTTGCCAATGGGTGGGATGCTGTCGGTGTCGAACCAAGCCGGTGGGCTGTAGAGACGGCTGTTGCTCGTCTCCCCGGGCGCATCGTACACGCGGACATGCGTACCGCGCCGTTCCCTGATGCATCATTTGATGTTGTTACGGCATGGGACGT
This sequence comes from uncultured Candidatus Saccharibacteria bacterium, assembly GCA_964630025.1. Lineage (GTDB taxonomy): Bacteria > Patescibacteriota > Andersenbacteria > UBA10190 > CAIZMI01 > VMFP01. The sequence continues at coordinate 14,210 of CAZVRG010000015.1, read as the reverse complement.
TATCGAACACGTGACGGATCTTCGTGCGGATCTGCAAGCGCTGGTGCGTCTCCTCCGGCCGCAGGGATATCTCTATCTCTCCACCATGAAGTCCGATGCGCTCATTGCGCGTCTGCTCGGTGCGCGCTGGCCGTGGTATATCCCCATGCATCGGTATTACTTCACGCCGCGGACAATCCGCGGGCTTCTCGCGTCGGCGGGACTCGCGGTTCGGGCAATTGAGCCGTACCCGCACTACACGACGCTCGGGTATATCTGCACAAAGCTCGAAGAAGGATTTTTCGGGCCCGTGGCGCGGATCGCCGGTGCCGCCGTGCGGGCGCTTGGCATTGCGGATCGAACCGTGCGGGTGAATCTTGGTGACGTCATGCTGATCGTGGCGCAGCGTGTGGACGACGAGCGTTCGCCCTCGGCGGGAGACGCTGGATAGAAGCGGAGGGAAACAGATTCAATATATTGAATCTGTTTTTAGGAGAATGCCTGATCGATTATTTTTCGTTCGTCTCTGCTGCGCTACGTATACAGCATTGCCGGAATCCCGCACGCTACAGTACGCTACAGCCTCATGTTGGGACGCGTGAAGGACGAGTGGAGCCGGTCGTCGAAAGCACTCACCGGAACCGATGCCTTTTGGGAACGGAGCGCAGCTGGCATTTGTCTGTTGCGCGCTCTAAAACGTCTCATCCCGCAACACGCGCGCGGGAAACTTCTCGATGCGGGAGCGGGGACGCTCTCCATTCGACACGTTGCCAAGGCGCACTGCACGGAATACCAAAGCCTCGATGCGCATAAAACGCATCCGGAACTCGATCACGTTGGGGATATTCAGCGCATGCCGCTTCCGGAGGGACAATTTGATACTGTCCTTTGTTTGCAGGTGCTCGAACACGTGTCGAATCCGGAACAGGCGTTACGAGAAATACACCGGGTGCTCGCTCCCGGCGGGAAACTGATTATCTCCGTTCCCCACCTCGATTATCTCCACAACGAACCGGATGACTACTTCCGCTACACGAAATACGGACTCGACACGCTTCTAAAGCGCGTCGGGTTTCGCGTGCACTCAATGGAATCAGTCGGCGGGTTCGCGTCGTTTGTGCAGCGATTGTTTGCCACACTGGGCGTCGGTCTGACATACGAAACGCTCCTCTGGCCGCTCTTCTTTGCGGTCAATCGCGTGTTTGGTTCAGTAGCCGTTTGGCTTGATGCCCGCGTCGACAAGAAAAAACTTCTCGCGCTCTATTTTGTTGCGGTTGCGGAAAAAGCGTAACTCGTCGTGGCCCACCGCGCGCGGAACGCGCGTTCGACCAATGTGCGCGGGGAACCATAACAGAGACGTGTCAGCGCGATCACGTGTTCCGGCGTGATCGGCGTTTCGTATTCTGGCAGACGCACACTCTCTCCCTGAAACGCGGGGTACGTGCGCCCGTGCAACGTCAATTTGATGACGAAGTGGTGCGGAGGCAAAAATTGGAGCGTCTCTGCATCCAGCCCGGCGCGTTCCGTATCGGGGTCGAATTCGCGCAGGAGGATGCTGGCGTCCGCTGCGCTCACTTGGAATGCGAGAATCGTGCGCGCATTTCCCAACACTGCCTGACGGATCTCATCGGATATCTGGCCAAGATATTGATGGGCAAGATGCACGCCGAGTCCGTATTTCCGCGCTTCCGCAAGAAGGGAGATGAACGCGTCCGTCAGCACGTTTTGAAACTCGTCAACGTACAGATAGAACGGCGTGCGTTCTTCGGGAGGAAGATGCGCACGCTGGAGCACCGCCACAGCCAGCTTCGTCATCAGAATCAGGCCGAGCATCATGGCGTTCAGTTCACCGATCTGTCCTTTCGACAGGTTGATGAGCACGATCTTGCGGCCCTGAAGCGCATCCGCCCATCGGAAGGCGCTCTCTTGCTGTCCGAGTATGTTGCGCATAAGAGTGTTGGTCATAAATCGACCGAATTTCGACGTGAAATAGTTGAGCATTTCAGAGCGGTGAAATTCGCTGGTGCGCGCCATCTGCTGCTCCCAGAACGCTTGCACGACGGCATCACGCACGTGGCGGCGCTTTTGCAATTCAAAGTCGTGGTCGGTAAAAAGACGGGGGATCTCCAGCAGCGTGCCGCCCTCCGGATCCGCCATGAGCGTAAGCGCGGCATTCCGCATCCAGTGTTCAAATTGCGGTCCGATGAGTCCTTCGCGATTGGGGTCAAAGAGTTTGTAAAACATTTCGATCGCCTCCGACACGAGAAAATCTTTTTCCTCTTCGCTGGATGCTTCTAAAAGGTTCAATCCCAGCGGGTAGTCCTGATCCGCGGGATTGAACAAGACGACATCTTCGAATCGCTCCGGCGGTATCTGTCGAAGGAGCCAGGCAATGGCATCGCCATGCGGATCCACAAAGCAGCATCCATGCCCCGCGCGAATGTCTTGCAGCACCATCTGTTGCAGCACCGTGGTCTTTCCGGTTCCGGTTTTCCCGACAAGGTAGGTGTGGTGCAGCCGATCTTCCGGGGCCAGCACAATCCTCCGTTTTGCGCCGCGGAAACTGGTTTCCCCAATAGTCATCAATGGCTCGTGTTCAGTGTGTGTCATCGGGTTGTCGTGATGAACCATCAGACCCTGCGCGCGCGAAATACAATGGGTTAAGGGGGCGCGGCAGCGCACGCGGTTGCGTGAGAAGGGGCGTCGGCGCTGCATGCGCACGACGTGCGAGGTGTTGAAGCCGATCTCTCTGATGATGAATACGCTCCTGAATATCTGCGGCGGTTACCGGTCGAAGCACATGCCGCACACTCGCAAGGAGGTGTTGCAGCTCTGCGATCACAAAACGATCATCGGGTGTGTGGGTCATCGCGCCTGTGTGGTGAAGAGACGCTCCGCGACAATGCGTTCGCAGAGTGTTTCGAGATAGCGCTTGAGCGGCCGCGCGCCGAATTGCGGATCGGCGAGTTCCTGTGCTTTTGCGCGCAATGTATCCGGCGACACGGTGAAGCGGATGCCGTACTGCTGAAATCGCATCTCCAGCTTCTGTAGTTCGAGCATGCCGATGTCGGCGAGCGTCATCGCATCAAGGGGTCGGAAGACAAGAATGGCGTCGAAGCGATTGACGAATTCTGGCCGGAGATGCTGGAGCAGGAGCGGACGCAGCGTCTGCGTCAGAAACGCCGGGCTGCCGACGTCTTCTCCGGCGGCCACCGCTTTCATGATGTCGCGATGTGCAAGATTGCTTGTCGCGATGACAATGGCTCGCGTAAAATCCACTGTTTTCCCTTGGCCATCCGTCAAGCGTCCATCATCAAGGAGCTGTAAAAATACATCCAGGATGGACGGGTCCGCTTTTTCCAGTTCATCCAACAGCAAAAGAGAAAATGGCCGCGCGGTGATCGGCCGCGTGAGTTGTCCGCCGGCGTCGTACCCGATGTATCCCGGCGGTGCCCCGAGAAGTCGCTGCACCGTGTGCGGTTCCTGATATTCGGAGAGATCAAGCCGGATGAGCGCGCTGTCGGATCCATACACCTCCCGTGCGAGCACTTTTGCGCATTCTGTCTTCCCCACGCCGGACGGGCCAAGAAACAGAAACGACCCGATAGGACGATAGGGGTTCCGCAACCCAAGCCATCCGCGGCGAACGATGTCGCTCACAACCGTCACGGCATGACCTTGCCCGCGAATGGATGCATGCAAGGTGTCGTCCAGACGCTGCAAATGGGCGCGTCCGGCTTCTCCGGCAGGGACTGCCGGCATTCCCGTGCGTTCGGCAATAACGGCGCGTATCGCATCCTCGGTGAGACGATGTTCGTTCTGCAGGCGCACGTGTGCGCACGCCTCGTCCAAGAGATGCAAGGCGCGATCGGGCAATGCGCGGTCGGAGGGATACTCGTGGGATCGTTCTACAATGGTGTGCGCGAGTGTGGGATGGTGCACGATACGGTAGAGGCGTTCGCATCGCGCAAGCGCCTCCTGGACGATGTGCACCAGATCGTCACGCGGCGGTTCTGACAACCGAAGAACGTCAAACGCTTTGGCGAGATGCGGAAACGTCTCAAGTACGTCCTGCTCGTCCTGCGGCGTCACGGCGCCTACGAGTCGCAGATCGCGGCGTTCGGTGAACGGCCGGAGCATATCGTCGAGCGCCCACGGGTCGCGCGACGATTCGCGGATAACACGACCGAAGTCGTCCACGACCACGATTGCCGGGGGAAGAGAAGCGAATGCGCGTTGCACGCGCATCGCGGTCTGCGGTGTTTTCTGTCGCACGATGTCGATCAGCTGGCGGGACTCGATGCGGAGCATGGGAAGACGTGGAACGGCGGCGCCTGTGGCGGCGATGCGCGATGCCAATCCGTGCAACAGCGACGACTTGCCCACGCCCGGCGCTCCGCTCACGAAGACGTTGTTCCGCTCGCGGCGACTCACTGCGCGCGCGAGCATCCGGAGTTCGGTTTCCCGCCCGATGATCCGGGAGACGCGGCCGGTTCTGGCCTCGCTCAAGAGATCGGTGTATCGAAGTCGAAGTGGTTTCATGGTTTATAAGGCGGGTGACATGTGCTGACGATGGGGAGTGGATGCGGGTGTCGGCGTATTGGTTGCCTGTGGTGATGACGCTGTCATTCCTTTCCGCGGTGAAACTTCTCCCCTCTGCTCCCCAAAAAGTTCCCGCGTGCGCGCGCTATCGTGGGGTTCTTCCATTTCGCCCGCGTACGCTTCATCGGGAACGCGTTGTTGGTGGTGAGAACGTTGCGCGTGCCGTGTCGTTTTCTTCTCGTCGTGCTCCGGTGTATGAAGCTGTTCAGTGTCACTCGCCCGATCTTCTACCGCGAGATCTTTCACGGCCGTTTCCTGCGTTTGTCGTTCGGCGTGACCTTCAGCAATCAGTGGATTCCCAAAGGAATCCATGCGCACCGAAGAAAGAGTGTGTATCTCGTGATGGCGCGTCTGCACCGTTGTGTCTTTATGTGTCGAAGCCTGCTGCATCGTATCTTCCGTGCGACGTTCTTCTGCTTTGGGGTGTTCTCGCACCTGTTCGCTCTGTGACTCCGGTCGTGACACGCGTATATCGGCGGCAGAGGCATAGTGTTGTTCTGCGTGCGCGTCATGCCGTACGGACATCATATGCGGAGTCTCTTCCTCCACACCGCCGAGCGACAACGGCGTGTTCTCGATACTCTGTCGCGTGTCTGTGTGAACAGGTGATACTCCCGGGTGTTCCATTGCGGGGAGAGATGCGTATGCGGACCGAGATATGTGTACATCAGTACGCGGCGTTTCAGTGTGCATCGTGGTGTTGGTCCTTTCTCCTTGGCGAGGAAGTGATGCGTGATGTATCTGTGGCGCGATAGACGTTTCCGGAGAAGAGACGAAGTGATTGTGCTCTTCCGTCGTATGTGGGATCACATGCGCTGACATTTCCTTTTGCACGGGAATGGGCTGTGTGAATGCTGTGGGGGTTGCACACTCCGCCCGCAGCGCCACCGTGAGATCCACGGGTACATCCTCGTCCTGTTCTGCGGGCGCGCTTTCCTGGGCAGCATCACCGGTGTCCATGCGTTCTTCCTCCTGACCAGCCGTCACTTTCTCTGCAACAATCATCTGTTGCTCAACGAAAAACCAAAACGGCGGCTCGCGGTATTCCGGTACTGATGCAGCAAACACACGAGAAGCGCTTGGTTCCGTTTCCTGTTCGTCTCCCTCGTTTTCTGTAACGGTGTCCTCTTCTTCTTGCTCCGTCCGCGGCACATGATAGAAGCTCACCGCGCCGTCGTATCCGTTGGCATCCAGCGTCGTAACGCTGAACATGTCATTGCCATCTTTATCTTTTCCGGGGAAATATGCGGCGCCGTGTTCATTCAGATGCGGAAGAAACGTGGAGTGAAAGTACTCAAGATTCTCCTGCGTGAGTGCTGCACGCATGGACTCGCCGGCGACGAGAATGTCTTCGACGCGTCCGTCTGCGTTGCGAACAACCGCACAGTGAAGATCTGCGACAGATGATTCCTCATCGCTGGCTTCATGCCGTTCGCGATCCGCATACTCGGGGCCTTCGCGTTCTTTCCATGTCTCCCGTTCTTCATAATCGGTGAAGGCGGTCTCCGCGTGCGCTTCCCCTTCTTCTCCACACTCGCGAGGAAGTGAAGGTGTCTCAATCTCGTACGCACGTGCCATATACGTTCACGCGCGGTCTCTCCCCGCGATGAATGCATCAAGAGCGATCGGGACAGGAGACGCCTCTCCAGATTCGGTGGTCGGCAGTGAAACTTCTGTAGGTTCGTTCTGCCCCCGCGCGGCGATATCGATATGTTCTTCCGTGTGCGCATGCGCATCCACTCGTTCCGCGAATGTCAGCGTAATTCCCTCGGAGGTACGAACTGCCTCGGTGCCATGTACCACCACGCCACTGCTCGTCTCGGCGCCGCGCCAGGCTGCCCGTCCGGTTACGTGCAACTCATGCAGGAATATCTCCGTGTAGTACGCGCGATCTTCCGTACTCAATGCAGCACTCACCGGCTCTCCATCCACATACAGTTCTTGCTCGTGTCCCGGGGTGTGTGATGGGCCAAGCTCGCCGTGAAAGGTGATCATCGTAAGATCTGCGTCGCCAAACCAACGCTGAAACGGTTCTCCCGCTTCAACGCGCTCGCGGACATCCTGCTCAGTGTCCGTAAACGCTGTGGGATCTTCCGACAGCTCAACGGTTTCACGCGCAGGCAGCTCGACGGGGTCTTCTTCTATAAATGTGGATGCGGTGGTTGTGAGAGGCATTGGAAACGTGACATGCGTAAAACTGCTCTGTTTCCCCAAGACAGAGTTCAGATGCTGCGCACGGATGTTGTACCAACCGCATACTCCTGCTCGGGATCCGGCTTCGTCCGGCTACGTTTCACTTCGCCGAGACTTCGCCGTGATATACGTTCTGCGAAGGATCGGACTCCCACGGCTCTGGTATCAAGCAGAGACGGGTTACCGTTGCGGCACAGTGTGGGAGTTACACCCACTTCACTTCGCACAAACGACAGACAGTGAAAAAACGATCTCTGCCTCAAACGTACCGCGGCATAAGATTCCGTCAACCCCGCTTTTCCACATCACTTCGTGTGTACATATATACAAAGCTTTCTTGACACAGTTCTCGTTTCTCTCTACAATCTCGGAGCCTTAAAGGTCGTGTTCCTTAACCAAACAAAAAGGAGGTCCGCCCATGCAGAATGGCCGACTGATTTCTGGATTGATAACAGCGCTTCGTAACCCGTCGGTAGAAATCCGAGCACTCGCAGCAGAACTTCTTGGTAATCGGAAAACGCTGAACGCGACTGCAGTGTCAGCGCTTGTGAATGCCCTGCACGAAAAAGAAATTTCTGTGCGGGTTACGGCTGCGATTGCCCTCTCACGACATGGTCGCGTAGCCCCCGAAGCAGTCACTGTGCTTGTTTTCGGTCTTAAGGATGAGAAGCTCTATTGGGAAGCTGCAAGGGCATTAGGGCGGTTTCGCTGCGCTGCGGAAGAAAGCATTCCATTTCTACTGATGTTATTCGTGATGAGGATAAAAGCGAGGAATATCGTTCAGTCGCGATCCAAGCAATAGCATCCATGGGACCAAAAGGCCGCATTGCTTCTCCAGCCCTTGCAAGACTTCTCGTTGATCGCCATCCGGGTCTCTGTGTAGCTGCCATATATGCACTTAGAGACCTTGGCGTGACACTTGAGGCAATACCAGCACTGATCGAAGCTTTGAACTTTTGTGATCCTGAAACAAGAGAGTTTCAGAATCGCTATTGTGGTTATTTCTTTGGAGCGAGTACTGATCTCCACGCCGAGGTAGCTAACCACCTCAGCAATTTCACGAATGAGAACCATGTCGTTGACGCACTTGAGAAACTTGCGCGGACGTCGACAAAAGAAGAGGACGAGAAAAAGTGGCGTCGAATCATGAAGCGCTACGATGTGGAAAGGGAACGCCTCATGCACATTGGC
>CAZVRG010000015.1:0-6235 GCA_964630025.1 uncultured Candidatus Saccharibacteria bacterium | reverse complement strand
AAGGTCCCTAACGCCGCCGACCGCCGCGCCGTCCACGGATTTGATGACATCGCCCCGGCGAAGACCCGCATTTTCGCCGCCAGAACCCCCTACGCGTGCAGGTCGGCGCACGACAAGCGCAAAGGCACGCGAAACAGCAGCCGAGATTCTGCGAAGGAGTCGGAAGTCTCAAAAGAAAAAGGTTGCACGTTCCGCATGATAAGCTCTACCCGTTGGGGATTTCCCAGCGGGTTTTTCCTTGAAGTTCTGAACTATAGAGGTTTAACCTCTATAGTTAGTTAGAAGTCGGGGGAAGCCTCCAAGGCGAAGTGGGGCGGTCTTGTACCTTGACTGTGCCCCCTTTCCTGCTATCATGGGCACACTGTTTTTTCATAACGGATCTCTGTTCGAGGTAGAAACAATGGCAAGACGAGATGCATTGCTTCGGTTGCACAGGGTGCTCATCGAGCGGCGGGCAGAGCTCTGCCGTCGTGCGGATCGCTGGCAGCGTGAGTCTCCGCACAGAGAGAAGACTGCACAGGGCGATGCCGGCGAGGGTACGCAGGCTGATCCCGATGCGGACGACGAGGACATCGGCGCACAGTTGGCGGAACTCGAAGCTCACGAGTTGGTCGAGGTTGCACGTGCCTTACAGCGACTGAAGGCGGGAACCTACGGCCTCTGCGAGGTATGCCAAACGAAGATCCCCATCGCTCGTTTGAATGCGCTTCCGTACGCGGTGAAGTGTTGTACCTGTCAGCGGAAGGAAGAGCGAACGGAAGGGTACTTTCCGCCGACTCCCGAGGAAGACACTGGTCTGACCGGGGACGATGTATTCTAACAACCCCCGCCAGCATCACTCGATGCTGGCGTTTCTGTAGTTGAAAAAGAAAAGGCCCTCTAAAAAGAAGGCCTGCGTTGCTAGTCTATCTACCGTTTCTTCCGTTTCAGATAGGCAGCCATGGACGTGCAACTATTCTCATACCGTACGGGGTGTCCCTGATGGAAGCGCTCGTTCAGAAGCACTGCAATATGCCCGTAGTCTGGACCACCACAAACACCCACGTACGCGCCGCTCGCGGCGAGTTCCATGAGCGCGCGCTTCTCTTCTAGTATCCAGGCGGTTCTTCCGCGTCCGCCCAGCATGGCGGGTACGTCGACGCCACACTTTTCATGGCGTTTCTGTGCAGCCGCTCGGCAGTGAGCTCGGAATTCTTCACTCGTGAAGTCCCAGCGTTGACGGATATGTTGTCCGCGGCGGATATGAGTTATCTGTGCGCGTTCCTGCTCTGGGATGAGTAACTTCAGAGCATACACAACAGCCTTCGAAGCGACGTCAGGAGATCGGGCGACTTCTTCGTCAGAGAGGATGCGGCGAGCAATATCCAGGCAGGTCAGCATCTCATTCGTGTCGCGGTAGAGTTCCGCGACTTCCGGATGCTCAGCGGCAAGCATTCTGCCGATTTTTCTGACCAGTTGGATTGCGGCAACACGGTCTCGTGTAAACTCGTCGTTTGACCAGAATGTGCCTGGGGGGAGCAAATCTCTCGTCCACGCAATGGGAGCGCACACTATCAGTTCTCCAAAAAGGAAGTTGTAAGGAACGCTGTAACGTTCTCTATCACGTTCTTACCGCGATAATTCGTTGTTGTCAATATGTTTCATGTATTCCGCACCTCACGCGGGGTTTTTCTTTGGAAACCACAGCATAAGCGCTGCTCCGGCGGTCAACGCACCGAACAGAAATGAACGGTTCGTTCCATCGCGGACGATTGTGAAGCTGATGGCGAGCGCGAACGCGAAGCCGATCAGAAGGAGTGCCCGTGACGGTTGCGGGCGGGGAGTTCTTTCACTGCGAGAAGTGCTATCATGTATGATAGCACTTTCACGTTGGGGGATGACTGCGGTCCAGGCGACCGAAGCAGCCAAGAGCCACGGCGCAAGTGTAGGAAGCCTTCCGATTCCCGGGAGCAGTGCGTCGGCGAGAAACACAAGCCCCGTGAGAATCCAAAGCCCGATGGCGATACCGCGGAGCGTTGCGGGAGAATGTCGAAGTATACGCATCACACGTTATACCGAAGGCCGTCGGATAAGATCACGTATTCCTCCGCGCGCACGCTGCACAAGCGTCGCGACATTCCATTGTCCGGGCTCAATGCGAATGTCGAGTGTGTCGATAGAGAGCACAAGACGATCTTCGTCTGGTCCGTGTGTAAAAAACATCAGCTCGATTGTCCCGTCATCGTTCACAAATGCGTTCGCAAGATCAAATATCACTTCGCGGTGTATAACGGCGCCGCGCTCACCCGGTGCGCGCACGTCACGCAGCAGTTCACGCCGCTCATAGTCCAACCAAAAAGCACCTTTTTTCACTCCAAGCTCGAGACGGTCGCCGCTCTCGAGTCGAACATCCGCACGGACCATAAGACGTTTTCCAAGTACGCTGCGATGTAGCGGAATCCGCATGTGCGCGAGCGGTTCGGTGATACGCACAGAATCGTCTGTGCGGGTGAATGGCATACCGTGAATTGTTGTCAGCGTCACTCCCTGTCGACGGGCACTCGGCGTCAGAGAAAGTTCCTGCGTCGGAAAGACATCAAAAAGTATAAATGCAAGAATGCCAACGCCAACTGTCAGGAGTGCCGCGCGTGCGGTATGGGTATGGTTCATGTGGCTGGGAGTTCGGTCTTGTCGCGTCCGGGTAAAAGGCTCCGTGCATATGCAATATCCTCGCGACGGATTTCGCCAAGAGCAAATAGTGCCAAGACGTAGACAGTCAGCAGCAGCACGTACCAGAGCGGAAGAAAAATCGTCGGTGGTGTCACGAGATACGTCGGAAGGACAGTGATACCTGTGGCAACGAGTGTTCGGACAAGCGTAGAAAGCGGAAAGGTAAGACGGAATTGGGCATACAGATATATCGCAAGGACAACCGCTCCAGTGATTGCGGCGCCAAATGTGGCGATGGCAGCGCCTTCCAGTCCCGCGCGCGGGATGAACACTGCGCCAAGAGCGCCCGCCAGCGGAATGAGCAACCAGGAAATACGAAGCGGGATTTTGGGCTTGCCGGCTCCAGCTGCGATCGTCGAGAGAAGATAAAATGCAGACAGAAACCCGAGCGCGATGCTGAGGAGCGTCAAAGAGCGCGCCGCCGGTTGATATTCAGGAGAAAAGAAGAGATGCAGGAGCGCTTTACTTGTCGTTGCCGCCAATGCAGTGACAGGCGCGAGAAAGAGAAAGAGATACCGGAAAATCTCCCGAATGAATGCGCGGGCGCGGACAATATCCTGTGCGAAGAGCTTTGCCACGCTCGGGAGGAACACAAAACCGAGTCCTTGCAGAATGAAATAGGGGATGCGCGCGATCGTCGTCGCAGCGTTGTAGTATCCCACCAGCGTGTCATCTTGCAGGAAGCGTTTTACCAAAAACAAGTCGAGGCTCATCAGAATTTGTAGCGCGATAGAGGTGCCGACGAATGTCCCCGCAAAGATAAACAGACGGCGGGCGGGAATCGAGCGCTGGATATGTCCGCGGATCGTGGACCATGCCTGCAAGAGTCCGACAGCCGTTGCCGCGAGGCCGCCCACGACGAAACCGGACAAGGCGGCCGGCACGGAGCGAAAGAGAAACAGGAACCCAACGGACCCCGCAAGTTTCATAAGGGCGTACACAATCGTCAGCGCTGCCTGGGATGCAAATGCGTGCAGGCCATTGAAGTAATTTCCCAACAGCGCGTACACCGCCGTGGCGGGAAAAATCACTGCGGTGAAACGGACAATGGGTGTGAGGCGCGCGTCGCCGAGCAGTGTGGCGAACGGTTCGGCCAAAAGCGCAGTACCGACGCTCAACACAACGGCAAACACCAGCTGCAGCCGAAGCGCCGAGAGAAAGACACCGCCGCTGTTTGCTTCATCTTCAGCGGTCTCTTTGGATGTTGCCACGGGGATGCCAAGCGTCAGGAGCATGTTGATAATGGTCATTAACGACAGCACCACGCCGTACACGCCGTAGAGCGGCGGACCGCCGATTTTGCCGACGAGAATGTGCGTGACATACCCAAGCGCCAACAGGATGGCTTGAGACACCGCAAGATAGGCGGCGCCGGAGAGGCGTCGTGTGCGACGAATCGCAAAAAGCGAAGAGATCATGGTTGCTTGATAGTATGGTTTTCGCGAACGCGGAAGAGCGCTGCTTCCGCTGTCGTCATAACCGATTGCAACAGCGGATTTTTTTGAAAGGCTTCGGTGACTGGCCCCTGTCGCACAAGGATGAGCGCGATGCCGTGCTTTTGGAGGAGCGGTTGTATTGTTGGCAGAGAACCATTTTCAACAATGCGCTCAAAGTCGAGAAGCGCTTCATACTGTGTGCGGCGCTGCGCGCTTTGCGCGGCTTCTCCGGCGTGGATGCTGATGTCCGCGCCAACGCGCGTCAGCATGCGGTACGGAGAAAGAATCGCCCACGTGCCGCGGCGATAATTCCAGTCGTCCACGAGGACAGCATTCGGGCATGGGGCATAGTCGTCGTTCCCTCCGGCTTGTGGCCCCTGGCCTGTGACCTCGTCATTACATGCTGGCGGATTTTTCTCCAAAAAATCCAGCATCACGAGCATCGCCGGCGTCAACGTCGCGTTGTGATGATGACGGTGATCGGTGAGTACCGCGGTTCCCGATGTCGGGCTGTCACTGCCGTGGAACGCGGCGTTCAGCGGCACACCGACGATCGGTGCAAGAAGAAGCGCAAGTGCGGATGGAATGAGCAGAGGCGCGGATTGCGGCCAGAGCATGCGGATGCGTTCCGTTGCGCGAACGATGGCCAACGCAGCGAATATCGCGAGAGGAACAGCGAGGGTGAACAGCGTGCGCGCGGACGGAGTGTCCAAAAGCCACGCGGGGCCCTGAGAGATTGCAAGAAGAAGTGCACTCCATACAAGCAGCACTATCCACCGCCACTCGAGTTCCTGGCGGCGCATGCCGATGATGACGAGGAGGACGCCGGCGACGCCCAGCAACGTGAACGGGATGCCAAGAAGTTCCGGAATCTGTGCAAGGGGGATGAGGGTGTCACGCAGGTGCGGCGTCGCGCTGATCAATCGCGTTGCAATATTCGAGAAGAGAGATGCGCGGTGTACGGCAAACAGAGACATGACACCAAGAGACACTCCTGCGCCAATCAATACGGCGTGCATGCGCGGCGAACGATTGAGAACTATCGCCGCGATCTCTCCGCGGTATTTCACAACAAGCAGAAGCAAAATAACCGGCATTGTGAGCGCGGCAAGGAATGCGCTGAATTGGTGCATAAACGGAAGGATGCCGACAGCAATGCCTGCGATGGTCACCGATCGCTGATGCCCACGTCCGCCTACCGCGTGCAGAAGTGCAAACAATCCAAGCAGGAGAAAAAGTTCACCGAGAAGGTTCTGGTAGTGATACCCGGGCGCGACGGTGTACCGGAGCGCGCGGGCGTTTGCAACCGCGAGCACAAACGCGAGTGGCGGAAGGACAGACTGATATCGCGGCGCAAGAATGGTCGCAATGGCGGATGCAATCCCGGCCAGGAAGACACCGGAAAGAAACGCCAGCCACGTCGGACCACGAAGCGCATCACCGGTGAGCCGCATTGCAGCTGCCGTCATTGTGTGGAGAGCGGGCGTCGCAAAATCCGCGGGGTCGCGGTTGAAACGTTCTGCGTCCGCGTAGTTCGGCAATTGACCGGTTACCAAAACTCGTTCACCCCAAAAGATTGCTTTTTGTACATCACCAGTCGGCAGACCTGTCTGTGCGGCAAGAAATATGCCCATCACCACGGCAATGATCACTGGCACAAGAAGATGTGCGCGGGAAAACGACAGGTCGCGGAGCGCACGAAGTATGGTCTCGCGCGATTGTCGGCGTGCGAAGAGCACGCCACCCGGCAATAGATGTACAAGAACAATGAGAAGAGGGGTGGATGGGAGGTGAAGTGTTGTCAGCAGCAACGTCACCACCGAAGACCACAAAAGTCCAACTGTGCCAGCAATACTCAGCCACGCGATCCCCTGTCGAAGATTGCGAAAAAATAGGCCTGCCAGCGGAATGCCCGGCAAGAAGGTGAGAACGAAGAGCGCGAATGCGATGCGCATGTGTAGGGACTAGGTGCTTGGGGAAAGGCGCGTAGGTTTGGTTGCGACTGACTCCAGTATCTGCACAAATTTCCCTCGCAGCATCGGCCACGTCCATTGGTCAACACGTCCCACGGTTTGCTGTTGGAAGTGCAG
>CAZVRG010000014.1:0-26403 GCA_964630025.1 uncultured Candidatus Saccharibacteria bacterium | reverse complement strand
AACCGCGTACGCAGGACGTTTCCTTCTCGATCCAAGCGCGCAAGAAGCTCGCCAATATCAGTGCCCGCAGCAGTGAATACGGCGCGGATTTGTACCGCCTGACGCTTGTGTGCAATGTCGTAGGCGAGTTTCCGTTTTTCCTCGGCCGCCAATGTTTTAACATCACCCTTGCGGTCACGTACCCAGGTGCTCACCAATGATTCCACTGCCCCGCGCTCGTCGCGGGAGGCGTCTGGATTCAGCAAAATAGTCAGCCGATAGGTTCTCACGTCACTCATATGTTGCGCTCTGGAGCGTATCACGAAGCCTGCGGAAAGGCAACTCTCCTTATGTACTTGTCTTAAAAATGCATACGTCGCCGTCCCGAACGACATACTCTTTACCCTCATCGCGCAACAGGCCTTTTTCACGCGCAGCGGGGTATGACCCGGCAGCAAGAAGATCCTGCCACTGAATGGTCTCGGCCCGGATGAACCCGCGCTGAAAGTCCGAGTGAATCTTCCCCGCCGCCTCCGGCGCGGTTGCGCCGCGCTGCACCGTCCAGGCACGGGTTTCTTTCGGTCCGGTCGTGAAGAAGGTGATCAGTCCCAACAATGCATACGCGGCACGAATAAGATCGTCGAGTCCAGAGCGCGTCAAACCGTATTCCGCAAGAAATGCGCGTCGTTCTTCTTCGGAAAGCTCTATCAATTCCTGCTCAATTTTTACCGATAAGGGCACCACGGGCGTATAGCGCCGCGCAAAATCCTCAACAACGGTATCCGCAGAACGAATCTGTTCTTCATCCAGATTCGCGATATACATTGTAGGTTTTCGTGTCAGAAGATGTACATCGCGCACCGTTTCTTCTTCTCGGTCGTCTATCGAAGCACGATTGGCCAGGTGACCAGCTGCAAGAACATCGCGGGATTTCTTGAGTGCGCTCACGCGCCGTTGGAGTTTCGCATCACCGCCGCGTGCAGCGCGTTCTTCCCGATCCGTCATTTTTTCGATGGTGTGAAGATCAGCAAGTGCAAGCTCTGTGTTGATCACGTCCGCATCGCGCGCCGGATCTACCGATTGCGCCACATGGATCACGTTCGGGTCTGGGAAAAACCGCACGACTTCCGCGATCGCATCCACCTCGCGGATGTGAGAGAGGAACTGGTTGCCGAGTCCTTCTCCTTGGTGCGCACCTTTCACCAGTCCCGCAATATCCACGAATTCGATGGTGGTGGGAACGACATTTTCGGATGCGGAAAGTTTCGCAAGCGCATCCAGTCGTTCATCCGGAACGGTGACAATGCCAACGTTTGGTTCGATGGTCGTAAAGGGAAAATTCGCCGCCGGCGCCCGCTGCTTCGTGAGCGCGTTAAACAGTGTGGACTTTCCTACATTCGGGAGTCCGACAATCCCGACTCGTAGGTTCATATCCCACTTTTACGGTACATGCGGTAGATGGTAGCGCAGCATGCACGGCTTCTTCAACTTCGTGATAGTGATATACTAAAACCTGTGAAAATGAAATGGGTGGTGGGTGGCAGCGTAGCTCTGATTCTTATTACCGTTCTTGGTGTTTTCCTGGTGAAGCAGGGAACGCTGACTCTGCCGGGCGTGCATCAGGCCACCAAGGGCTGGCGCTATGTAGGCACTTTTCCGGATTCAGCCGTGAATGTGACAACGCTTCGCCTTAAGGATGGACGGTATGTTGCGTATTATAGTAGTGGCCAGCCGGGGACCGGGCGGAAGAAACCGAATCGAGCCTTTTCTCCCGATGGCCTGACGTGGACGCCTGATCCCAGCTGGACGTGCCCCGACCTTTGTGACCGTCCAGATGGAATTCCATCCTTGCCGCATCGTGATCACGTAGCATTGTCCGATGGACGATTTCGCACCTATATAAAATCAGCGAATGAAGGAGGAGTGGTGAGCTTTATCTCTGATGATGGCCTGACCTGGAAAAAAGAAAGCGGCATTCGATTAAAGACGGATTCATCCTCGGAATGGGAACAAGGACCGGGCGCACTGGTTGACTGGTCGGCTCTGTATTTGCCCGATGGAAAAATACGGGCATATTACCAGGGACAAAAAAAGCCAAAACCGGGAGAGGATTGCGGCAGTTGTTATGTAGTCTTAAGTGCTATTTCAAATGACGATGGCCTGACCTTCGCTCGTGAACCTGGGTTGCGTCTTGATCCACGGGAGGCGGGCCAGGTGTTTAGTAGTTATGGCGGCTATGGCTTCTCCGATGCCCAAGTAGTGGCTGTGGATGGGGGATACCGGGCTTTCTTTGGTGATTACTCTGGCCCAATCGCGACCGCTTTCAGTGAGGACGGCCTTGCGTTCACGTTCGAAGGACCCCTACCGCTCTGGGGCGCTAATCCCAATGTTCACACGCTGCCCGATGGCCGCTTGCTCGTCCTGGCCGGCCAGGGCCAAGGGCCGGGATCAAAGATGTGCCCGGGCGGCTGTCCTGAAAACTACAACCTCGAGCATATGCTGGTGTCGGAGCCGCTGCCGGTTACGATCACGCCGGGCCAGTGGGATAATGGAACAAGCAAGGCGACGATTGAAGTAAAGGGGACAGCTGGCAAGCAGGTGACGTTAAAAATTATTGAAGGGACGGGTATGTTTTGCAAATACGATCAAGGCAAACAGCAGAATATCTGGGAACCGGGATGTTATTTTAACCCGGAAAAATACACGCTTGAACCAGCATCAGGAACCGTGCCATTCACCGCTACCTTGAGCCGTCCAATTGACCACAGCAAGGTGAACCCGACCGAACATTCCATTCTCATTACCGGGACGGTCGACGACAAAGATGTGGCTGCGGTCGTGAGATGTATTGGTCGCTCAAAAGAGTTCAGCGGTGACCCGAACTGCAAATGATTAACGAATAGTCGCGCCGGCGCCGAAGAGTCTATCAGCGTTATTATACGCCACGCCGGCTTGCTGGGCTTTGGGAAAACTGCCAAGAAAAAGGCGGGCGGTGCGGATGATGCGGTCGTAGACGGCGGAATCGTACGAATAATCCGTGCTTAATTCAGTGCCAATCGTGACCCGGTCGGAGACGGCTGGCTCATGGTTGGACGGACGCAACCAGGCCAGTGCAGCGGCTGCCGCCAGCAGGACAAGAGCAACAACAATAATGGTTAGGAGGCGTTTGTTCACGTTATCTGCCGGTGTATCACATCTGGGCTGCGCTTCGGAACGGGTATTCGCAGGGTAGCCTCTAAATGTCGGATTACGTCCTCAGAGTGCCAACACAAAGGCTCATACAGTGCTATTCCTGCTCCCGCTCCCAAGACAAGAACGCCGATGGCAAGAAAGAATTTGTGGGCATCTGGTTATCGCGGGGCAGGCGCAAATCTGGTCTTTAGGTCGTTTTCTTCCGGCCGATACGCAAAGTTCGGCGCGTCGCCTTCTCGGAAGACACACGGGTGCGTCTGTCGCCACTCCTTGGGAAAGATAAAATCATCCCGACTGTTGACTCCCGGAAATGCGGCGTGATACTCGGCAAAGACGTCATCGCGCATGTAGTGAAAGACGGAGTCCAGTTTTTTGTACGGTTCGCCATTGCCGTTCTTCAACATGGGCGGGATAGCGGTCACGCCCACTCTCACCTGTGTGCCATTATTTCTTGTCCCATAGCGAGTCAGAGCATTCACGTACCCGACATGCGTTCCTGCTTTGACAAAGTGAATCGGCGGATCCTGGAATTGCGGCAACACATGCGTATGATTCATCGCAAACCGCCATTGGTTAAACGGCCACCACGGGACACCAGACGCCGGCACCATAGTAATCCCTTCGTCCGGCATGGTATTTGGTGCATCACCGAGGACATAGCCGTCAAAGGGGGCGTAAATTTTCACCGTGTCAGGTTCAAGGCTGGCCAGAACAGGGATGTAATGCTGCATATTGCTCACGGGTTCATCGCTCCACTGATCCACAGTCTGGTGTCCGTGGCAGCTGCGGTATTTGCTCATGCTGTCAACGTTGGCGAGATCAATAAAGTTATGCGTGATGAAAAAATCTTGGGGTGGCGTGGCGGGAGCAAATTGACTGACCAGGGATACGAGTATCACGAATCCCGCCGGGACCAATACGATCCACTTCACGACACGCAGGAGACGAGGATATGAAGAGAGTAGCCAATACATGAAAGCGGAAACCACATAGACGGGAATCATGATCAGTATCAGCGCGGTATAGCGCACCGTTTCGGGCTGGAAGCTCAGCAAAATCAGCAGAAACGTGACGAGCGTCAGCACGATGAAAAGAGCGATTTTTGTGAGGTTTGGTGTTACCAACTCTGGAAGGTTCATGCGCGTGTCATGCTCGCAAACGGTGTGACGTCTCTAGTAAAGCACGTTTCCTGCGATTCTTCGACCAGCGCAACCATGCGTTGGACGCGACAGGTGGCCATGTCGTACAATGAAATTTCACGCCTACACACATATGCAACAACGAACATCCCTTCTGATCGTGCTTGGAATCATTGCGGTGCTCGCGGTGCTTGTCTTGGCGGTCCAGACGTCAGAACGCACCGCCGCGCCCGTGTCGGATCGCGACAGCGCGGATGCTGAAGAGTCTCCGGCAGACGCCGGCGTGTTCTCCGCGAGCGCGAAAGGCGTGATTCAGCTCGGAACGCCCCCGCGCGGAACCGTTCTCTCGTCGCCGCTTCAGGTGACAGGGTTCGTCTATGGCAATACTGGTACACTGCGGATTGAACTCAAGCAGAAGGGCAGCGGGGTCGTTGTCGCCAGTAAGAGCGCGCCAATTCGAGGCGCTGCCGACCGGATCGATTTTGCGGAAAGCCTCCTGTTTGCGCTGCCGGCAATGCCGCAGCCCGGGATCCTGACCGTGTCCTACACGGATGCGTCGGGCAAGGGGCTTGACGACGCGGTGAGCATCGAGGTCGCGTTTCCTTCCGACCTCGGGAGCGGGCGCTAAGGAGCCACGGACGTGCGTCGCGCGGTTCTCTGGGCTGCGGCGACCATACTGCTTCTTCCGCATATTGCTGCGTCCGCGGCGTTTGAATTTGAATTTCTCAACGCCGAAAAGAATTATCAGCGTCAAGAGACATTTCCCTTCGGCGTTCCAAACGAGATTGTGGTTGCAAGTCAGACCACCGACGTCCGCACGCTCCTCCCCATTGCGATTGTGATGCGCGTAGGAACGAATCGGTACCGGAACGCGATTCCCAATACGCCCGAACAAACATGTCGTGGTGCCGATGGGTGCTCCATTCCCGGTCCGGTCATCCCGCAGCCCCCGCCGAACACCTTTGTGGAAGTGAACGCCATCGACAAAAACGGTCGCGTGCTCGTCACGCATACCGAGGGAAAGAAGCCGCCGTCGTCTGTTGTCCCTTCCGGGCCCGAGCCGACCGCCCCTGTCCCGTCGAGTCGACTGTTGCCCACCGATATGCCAAGCGCGTCTCTCCCGCCATCATCAAGCCCCGCATCCACTCTCCAGGATCCCGCGACGCGTTCTCGCTCCAACCTCATTACCGTCTTGGCAGTGGTTGCTCTCATTGGCGCGGTCGCGGTGGGCGGGTTTCTTCTTGTCGGTCACGCACAGCCGGTGGGGGAGAAGGACCCATGTGAAGCGCTCCGCCGCATGCTCGGGATTCTGTGCGAGACGCTTCGCTCCCGTCGGGAGCGGCTGAAGAAGGCCCGGGAAAAACTGAAAAAGCTCGAGGAGGAGTTTCAGGCAGTGGACGGGAAAGACGAGGCCGCAGCCGACGCGCTTCGCCCGAAGCTTCGCAAGGCGCGTGCGGAGCTGAAGGACATCGAGAACGACATACACGAGACAAAGGGATATATCGACGAGCAGGAGCGGAAACTTGCGAAGTGTGAGAAGCGGGAGCCGCGGGAAAACCCATGCGACAGCGGTGCGGCAGCGACTGTTGGGGAGGGGACAGGCAGCGGCCAAATCTTCGTGCCGCGTTCCGATCCGGTGTCCGGCGAACCGCCCGGTCCCTGTGAGTCCGGGGCAAAGCGGACAGGGAAGCCGACGACTTACCAGATCAAGGTGTTAGACCCGAAGGAGCCGGTGGTCGTTCAGTTTGTGCGCGGTGCTGCCGGCGCTGGAAAGTCCGCCGAGCAGTTCGCCTCCTGGCTGGAGCTTCTGAAAAGAATCCCGGGAGGAAAGGTTGTCCTTCCCTTGCCGCTTATCAAGGAAATTCTCGCGCTGGGCGCGCAGATTGCGCGGGAGGCTGCCGGATTTGAACAGCAGGCGCCTATTCTGTACGTGCGGATCAACTATCTGGAGCTGGCCTACGATTGTACGCCCGTGCGGGTGTGTGTGCGGCGTCGGTGGGAGTCCCGCTTCGAGGTGTGGTGGAATCCGGTGGAAACGCCGGGCTTTGAAGAGTATCACGTGGGAAACCTTGCGCATGCGGGCGGTGCGCTCACGGCCCGTCAGTTTCCCGAGTGGTTGGCCTCGACGCTTCAGAATCTCGGTATTGCGGCAGAGCGGCCGGAACATCCCTGCGGTTCCTCCGGCGAGTAGAGGCGGAAGAGAATTATTCCTGCAGTTTCAGGAGAAAGCCCTTTGCGCGGGCTTTTTCGAACATGAAGCCGAAGAAGGCGAACGCGGCGACAAGGTACACCGCATTCAGGCCAAATGCCCACAGCACGTGCCCGCTCGGGAGTGCGTGGCCGGCAAACACGGCACGCAGCGCCTCAAAAATGTGCGGGAGCGGAATCCACCACAACACCGCTTGCAACCACTGCGGGTATATTGAGAGCGGGAAAAAGACCGCGCCGAACGGCTGGAGGAAAAATGCGGACATCCACGCGATGCTTTCCGCTCCCTGTCCGAAGCGCAGCACGATGCCGACAATAAACATGCCGATGGCCCACGCGAAGAGGATAAGCGCCAGCGCAAGCGGAATCAGCGCGAAGCCGGCGGTGAACAGATTCACCGCATAGAACAACCACGCCAGAACCATCATCAGGGCGCCCACAAACAGAATCTTGATCAGTCCCACCACCATGAGGGCAGTGAGATATTCCAAGAGAGAAATTGGCGCAATGAACACATTCATAATGTTGCGGCTCCACAACTCCATAAGGAAGGACATGGAGATACTCTGCTGCACGCGCGAAAACACCATCCACAAAATCAGCGAACCAAGAAGAACCGCGACGACCGTGCCAAGTGCGGACAGCTGACTCACGTACGTGCCAAAAAATCCCCACAGGAGAAGTTCGAAGATCGGCCACAGAAGGATTTCGTTCAGCCGCGCGAGATTGCTTCGATACACCGCGAGGTGCCGAAGGATGATGCCGGAGATGCGGGTAAGATTAAATGTCATGGGGTGTCCTCATGACCTGCGTGCGCTGCGGGGCCGGTCGTTTCAGAGCGCGCGAGAGCGATAAAGAATTCTTCGAGTCCGCCGTGCTGCTGGCGTACGCTCTCCGGTGTTCCTTCGGCGATGATCTTCCCGCGGTGCAAAAAGATGATGCGGTGCGAGAGGCGCTCGACTTCCTGCATGTTATGCGACGTGTAAAAAATAGTCAGGCCGCGTTCCTTCTGCAGCTTCAGGAGGAGAGACCGCACGGTGTCCGCCGCTTCCGGGTCGAGAGAAGCCGTCGGTTCGTCCAGGAAGAGAATCTCCGGATCATTCAAGAACGCTTTTAACAGATTCACGCGCGCAGTCTCGCCGGAGGAAAGCGTCATCGTGCGGCGATTGAGAAGATGCGCAACGCCAAACGTTTCTCCAAGCTTGGCAATTTTCTCTGCGGCATTTGGGATGGTGTACAGACGAGAGAAAATCTTCAGGTTCGTCATCACGGGCAATCCATACGGCATGTTGGTGTATGGGGAAGAGAAGTTCACGCGCTGGAGGATGTGTTGCCGATCCTTCGGCAGGGACTTCCCAAAAATCGAGATGGTTCCACTCGTCGGCGTCAGAAGCCCGAGAAGCATTGCGATGGTCGTCGTCTTTCCGGCGCCGTTCGGTCCGAGAAACCCAAGAATTTCTCCTTTCGGGACGGTGAAAGAAATATCGTTCACGGCTGTGACCGTTCCGAATGCTTTCTTCAAATGTTCGACGTGGATGACTGGTTCAGGCATGCGAAGGACTGCATTGTACCGAAGAAATCGCCCCGACTCAAGAGTCGAGGCGAAAAGTTTATCCTGGTTGAGGCTGGTTGAGGGTTCGCCGTGCGCGGAGAAGGTCGGTGTTGAAGGGACGCAGCTGTTTACCGACCCCGATTGCGCTGATGCGGACAGTGTTTTCCTCCGCGCCCTGAATGCGGAGTGACACGCTCTGATTCACAGGGTGCCACAGAAGCGCATCTGCCCAATCTCTTCCCAGCGGGTGGATGCGAAGCTCTACTCCGTCTGTGTACAGACCAGCCACCACGTCAATAACAACGGCGGGACTTCGTGGGTCAGAACTTGGGTGGAAGACAAGCTCGCCGTCTTTTTCTCGACAGGGAAAGATCCCGGAGAGACGCGTCGCGTTTCGTACGATGACATCTCCATCGTTCGTCACCTCAACCTCGACTGTGCCGCGCGTTGTATCAACGAGTAGCGTTGGCATACAGGTGCTCCGAAGGACGTTTGTGTGTACAAGAGAACCGTACGAGCACTTTGCGTACTCGGTGGAATGGTGTCAAGTTCTCACGAAATTGCTTGCCGAGCTGTTTCCTGAAGTTTTCTAAGACCTTCGGAAGTGTTTGCTTCGCCGATGAGGCGGACGATTGGCTCCGTATTCGAAGGACGTAGATGAATCCATCCCTCCGCGGTATCAACACGAATACCGTCGCGCGTGTCGATCCGCGCTTTAGGAAACGCTTTCTTCAACTGCGCAGCAAAACGCTCCCTGTCGAACTCCGCGCTCCTTGGGAATTTTTCCTTCTGCATGACGTATCGGGGAAGGGCGGCGACGAGCGAAGAGAGTTTCGTTGCTCCAACTTCCGAAGTTTCCACCACCGTCCAACTTCGGAAGTTGGAGCGTGGTCGTGCCAACAGGTCGAGCACGAGCGCAACCCCAACGAGCGAGTCGCGTCCTTCATGACTCTGCGGGAAAATCACGCCGCCACTTCCTTCGCCGCCGATGAGCGCGCCGTGCTGCCGCATGCCTTCAACGACGTTTCGTTCGCCCACAGGTGTGCGGACCACCGTCGCGCCGTATTTCTGGGCGACGTCATCCACCATGCGCGTTGTAGATAAATTGGCTACGACAATCCTCTTGTCATCCTGCGTCCCGCCACTGCGGGACGAAGGATCTCTGGAGATCCTTCGCTGTTGCTCAGGACGATCCCATGGGCTCGGATTCTTCGCGGAGTTTACCCCGAGATCCTTCACTGCGTTCAGGATGACACGCGAAGGGCTCTGAATGACAGGAGAAGAAAGGGCTGAAAGCACCGCCAACGTCACCGTGTACTCTTCGCTCATCACCGTTCCGGTCTCATCGACAAGCACGAGCCGGTCTGCGTCTGGATCCACGGCAATGCCGAGATCCGCTTTTTCCGTGGCAACGCGTTGACCAAGCTCGGTCAGATTTGCCGGCGTCGGTTCGGGCGTATGTGCGAAGTGTCCGTTGGGTTCGCCGTTGATCGTCACGACGTCACATCCCAGCTGTTGAAGAAGTTGGGGAACAGCCACCGCGCCCGCGCCGTTCACTGGATCAACGACCACACGGAATTTCCGTGTGCGAATCTTCTCCGCATCAATGGGAAGGGAAAGAACATTTTCGATGTGCCGTTGGATCGCCCCGCTGTCATTCTGAGGAAGCGGAGCGACCGAAGAATCTCGTCGACGAGATCCTTCGCTCCGCTGCGCTACGCTCAGGATGACAGTATGTTCCAACACTTTCATCTCCTCGCCGGTCAGAAAGACACCATCCGCCCCGAGAAACTTCAATCCGTTCCATTCCTGCGGGTTGTGGCTTGCAGTGATGATCATCGCGCCGGCGGCACGGTGATGCGTCACGGCAAGCTGGATCGTCGGCGTGGGGGCAATGCCAACAATGATTGGCTGGATGCCGTGCGCCGCGAGCGCCCGCGCCGCGACCGCCAACGCTGCTTCTCCCGACGGTCGCGTGTCTCGGCCGAGGACCACTTGGGTGTCATTCTGAGGCGAAGGCCCGCTTGAGCGGGCCGAAGCCGAAGAATCTCGTCGAGATCCTTCGCTGCGCTCAGGATGACAGAACTCCGCGAACGCTTCGGCCCACCCGCGCACGAGGTCATCCGTAAACGATTCTCCGACAATTCCGCGTACGCCGGAGACGGACACGATCGGTTGTGACATGTGTGATAGCGTACGCATGTACGCGTTCCTTGACAAACTGGCATATCTCACGTACACTTGAGCGGTTCTTTTCCAACAAAGGACGACTGCGCGCGGCAGGTTCCGTGCGATCTGTACACCGGCTGCTTCTGTTCCGGCGCGATGCGCTGTGGCAGAGCGTTTCCGGTGTCTGGAGGTTCGCCATGTCTAAGAAGAAGTTGTTCGGGTTGAGGCAGATCAAGCAGCTGGAGGAGATCCAGCGGGCGCGCCTCAAGAAAGAGGGTGTCGGGATTCAGGATGAAGTCCAGGAACTCATCACCCGCCTCACATCAGGCGGCGTAGGCGCTTCTGACACCACCGATCCCTTTCTCGTCCAGTCGAAGGTGCTGTGGGACAAAGGATGGGGGCGTGAGCTCGGCTGCAAGACGCTTGACGCATACCGGAAGAGTCTCGAGACAGATGGACTTCCTACGAAACCGGAGCGTCCCGCGGGACTCCCGGAACACCTCGACCGTCTCATCCTCTGGGATCGTCGTCCGCTCCTTGTGGACGGGAAGATCTCCCTCGTGAAAGCCTGCCGTCTCCTCGGTGTCGTTTTCGGTGGCAATGACGACACCCTCGTCCAGCACGAGGCCACGCCCGCAATCACCGAGCCAGTCCGCTGGGTCTGGTGTCAGGACGGACGACGAAACCGGAACCGCAAGCCAAGTGACTGCCGGAACGGATTCCAGAAGCCGGAAGTCGGCCTCGAAGTCCTCGGCGGCCTCTTCCTCTTCGCGCAGGACCACACGGTCATCAGAGAGGAGGGAGACGCTTGGCACATAATGGACCTTCCTGGTTCTCTCCATCGTGACGAGCCCTCGCGCTGTGCGTATCTGGGGCTGTGGGTTGACGGGCCGGAGCTCGACTGGTACTGGGACGACGACGCCGGTCCGGAGTGCGGTTCGGCTTCCCGCGGGGAGTAGAGGATTGAGTCCTCAAACAATTGTTTCTTTTCAACCGTTTGATCTTTGTCGCCTCACATCCGATTGGATGTGAGGCGCTTTTCATAGCCGTGCTATGATTTCCCCATGCCGTTTACGCCCGGTATCTATCGTTCGTATGATATTCGCGGTGTCGTGCCCGACGAACTCGATGCGACGGATGCGGAGACAATCGGGCGTGCGTTTGTGACGTTTCTTACAGGGGACAGGGGACAGGGGACAGGGAGCAGGCTGACGGTGCTTGTTGCGCGCGATATGCGGACGACAGGCCCCGAGCTGCATGCTGCGCTTGTTCGCGGACTTACGCAGCAAGGCGCGGATGTCGTGGACGTCGGTATGGCGACGACACCGCTCTTCTATTATTCTGTGTGGCAATCGAAAGCCGATGCGGGCGTGATGGTGTCTGCCTCACACAACCCGGGTAAGTACAACGGGTTCAAAATGACGCGCGAGCAAGCGAAACCGATTTCCAAGGATACCGGACTGCTCGCGATTCGAGATCTGGTGGAGAAGATGTCATTTCGAGGAGCGGAAGACGACGAAGCAATCGCATCGTCGCGAGGATTGCTTCGCTCCGCTCGCAATGACGAAACGGGACGCGTTGGTACGGTGTCCGCTGCGGACTTTTCCGACAGCTATCTTGATTACGCGACCGCCGGCGCGGAACAGATCGGTTCGCTCCGAGTAGTCATCGATGCCGGAAACGGGATGGGCGGGCTGCTGCTTCCGCGCGTTCTCGAACGCATGCCGCAGCTTCAGGCAACGCGTATGTTCTTCGAACTCGATGGATCGTTTCCGAATCACGAGGCAAATCCGCTGAAAGAGGAAAACATGCATGCCCTTCAGGAACGGGTGAAAACGGAGAAGGCGCAGATCGGTATTGCATTCGATGGGGATGCGGACCGCGTCGGCTTTACCGACGAACACGGCGTGACCGTTCCCGGCGATCTCATCACCGCGCTCATCTCGCAGGAAGTGCTACGCGAGAAGCCCGGCGCGACGATTCTCTATGACTTGCGTTCCTCGTGGGCAACGAAAGAAGCCATCGAAGCTGCTGGGGGCATACCGAAGATGTCCCGTGTCGGGCACTCCTACATAAAGGAGCTCATGCGGAAAGAGACCGCGGCGTTTGCTGGTGAAATGTCGAGCCACTTCTATTTCCAGGAGTACTATGCGGAGTCCGCGATCCGCGCGATGGTACTGTTGTTGCGGCGGATGTCGGAAAGCGGGCAGTCACTCTCCCAGCTCGTTGCGCCGTTGCAGAAATACGCGAAAATTCCCGAGACGAACTTCGAGATTGAAGACAAAGCCAGTATTCTCGCGGAGGTGAAGCGTCGCTACACGGATGGCAAGCAATTCGAGCTTGACGGACTTTCTGTGGAATACGCTGACTGGTGGTTTAATCTGCGCGCATCGGGAACCGAGCCGCTTCTCCGGTTGAACATGGAAGCCCGCACGCCGGAGCTCTTAGAGCAAAAGAAAACGGAGCTGTACGCCGTTCTTGGGGAGCCGAGTCAACACTAGTTGACAACTCGCTTGCCCGTGTGATGCGCGGGTGCTATTGTGCTTGCGGAGAGACGGCGTTCCTTTCTTCCCGTTCTTCGTTCCCGCGTCGGTGCCCGCCATCAGCACGATGTTCTGAAGGAGTGCCAACCCGTTGGAATGGCACAGCGACGATGTCAGGGGGCTCGTCTACCCATTCGGTCGCTCGCGTCGACAACAGGATGTGTGGATGTCTGCTGGAAGAATATACCGTGCACGCAGTGTTGTTTCCGTCATCGGATTGCTGGCCATAAGGAGACCGTACAGCACATGCTGTACGGTCATTTTCTTGTATTGATGTGTTTAGCGAATGTGGACGCGGCGATCCTCAACAGTCACGCGCTCTTCGGCAATGTACCGGAGAGCTTCGGGAAGCGCTTCACGTTCCGCTTCTTGCACGCGCGTTTGAAGCGTCTCCGCCGTGTCGTCTTCGCGAACAGTTACAGCTTTCTGAAGAATAATAGGACCGGTGTCATACTGCTCGTCTACGAAGTGTACGGTGCAGCCGGTGACTTTCGCGCCGTATTCGAGTACGGCCTCGTGCACATGAATGCCATACATGCCTTTTCCGCCGAAGGCGGGAAGAAGAGCGGGGTGGATGTTTACAATTTTGTGAAGAAAATCCTCCGGCACGCGGAGCATGTGCATGAATCCCGCGAGGACGACATGACTCACGTCATGTTTTCGAATTTCCTGCCACAGCGCTTCGTTGTACGCATCGGTGCTTGGAGAATCTTTGCGTGGAATGCAGACTGCGGGGATGTTCGCTTGCCGTGCGCGCGCAAGACCATATGCATCCGGCTTTGAGCCGATCACGACAGAGATGGTATACGGCTCTCCTTTTTGTGACCGGTCAATAAGGTTTTGGAGCGTGGTGCCGGATCCCGAAAGAAGCACCCCAAGACGAAGAGTTAACATAAATGATGAATAACGAATGACAGAATGACGAATGAATATCGACTACGCGTATTAATGATGAGCATCAGAATGTGAGTGTCTAATTCCAGCAGTCGAGCGGACGATCGCGCTGAAGATAAGGTTGAGTTCTTTCGCCTCTTGCCACAGCCGCTGTACCTCTTTCGTGTTTTCCGGTGAGGCCTCGGTGATCATCCGAAGCCAGTGCATTGTCTCTCGCGTTTCTTTACGACAGATACCGATTTTATGCTTGAAGTCATTCTTGGACTCCGCGTCATTTGCCTCACAGTAGTTAGCACCAATGCTTGTTCCCGAACGGACAAGCTGATCAATGAGAGGTCTCGTAATAACGGTGAGAGAGACTGTTCTCACAAAGCGAATTATCTCGCGCCCGAAACTTCCGGTACGTTCTTCAAGGTCGTATAAAGCTTTTTCGTTCGCGCTTGATTCTGTCATTTATCATTCGGCATTCGAAATTTCCGAGGGAAGTCCCATGCGGTCTTTCATCACCGCGAGCGTCTGCTGCGCGGTTTCTGCTGCCTGCCCAGCTCCATCCGCAAGGATGCGGCGCAACTCCGCGCGATCTTGCAGAAGCATATTCGCGCGCGTCCGGATCACGGAAAGCTTGTCAATGAGGAGTTCAGTGAGCGCTTTCTTGAATACCGAATATCCCTGTCCCGCGTACCGTTCGGCAATATCCGGAGAAGATGTCTTGCTGAACGCGCTGAAGATGGTGAGAAGATTCTTCATCGCAGGACCGATTTTCTTCGGATTGACGCCGGTGCCGGAATCCGTGACGGCGGAACGAATTTTTTTCTCGATGGTCGTCGGGTCGTCCAGAAGGCCGATGCGGCTTTCCGGCTTGTCGCTTTTGCTCATCTTTCGCTTCGGATCGGTGAGCGACATGATGCGCGCCGTGTCATTCAGCAGAAACGCCTCCGGTTCCGTGAATGTTTTGCCGAATTGCCTGTTGAATTTTCGCGCGAGCGTGCGCGTGAATTCGAGGTGTTGCAACTGATCGTCGCCCACCGGAACAAGTTCCGTGCGGTACAGGAGAATATCTGCTGCCATCAGAATCGGATAGGCAAACAGGCCAGTACCCACGGTTTTTTGCCGTGCGCCTTTCTCCTTAAATTGCGTCATGCGCGTGAGGTCGCCGTACGGCGTGATGGTGGTGAGCAGCCATGCCGCTTCGGCGTGGGCAGAGACATGCGATTGGATAAATATCGTACTTTGTGTCGGATCAATGCCCGCAGCGATATAGACCGCCGCCGTCTTCAGCACGGTGTCGCTGAAGGTCTTCGGGTCGTAGGGAACGGTGATTGCGTGGAGATCGACGATCGGAAAGACGCAGTCATTGCCCGCATTCTGCAGCGCGACCCACTGTGTGAGCGCGCCAAGGTAGTTCCCGATGTGCAGGTCGCCCGTCGGTTGCGCTGCGCTCAAGACGCGCTTGTCGGACGGAAGGTCCATACAGGGAAGCGTAAAGCGTAAAGGTAAAAACGCAAAAGGAAACCCAAAAACTCGAAGCTATCGTTTGCCTTTCACGGTGAGGATGCTTGCGGCAATCATTCTTGTGAGTTCCTCACATTCCTGCGCTAACGCAGGAAGCAGAGTAAGATTTCCTTTCTGCGCTCGTTGACAAAGAAGGAGCCAGTACGCCGTTTCTTTTGCCGATTTCAATGCGATGGAAAAGAAATTCACAAAATCACGTTTACTTCCGGAACCAAACGCTTCCGTAACGTTTGCGCCTACGGATGTTGCAGATCGAGCGAGTTGTTTTGCGATGACATCACTTGTTACCGCGCGTGAGAATGTATCCACGTACAGGAGTGTATTAACGGAAAAGTCTATGCACCGCTGTCGGAGATCCTTTTTAGCTTTTTCAGTTTGGTTTTGCACTTTGCGTTTTCCGTTTTGCGTTATACCTCGATCAGGAGCGGAATAATCATCGGACGGCGCTGCGTCTTCTGAAAGAAGAATTGCCCGAGATCGTCGCGGAGCTTTGTCTTAATATATACTTCGTTCGGCACATTGTCGGCGCCGTTGGGTTTTTGCGTGCGCGTCAGGATTTCCCGAATTTTTTGCTTCGTATCTTCCAAAAGCTTCTTTTGCCCTTTCATGTACACGAACCCGCGCGACACGATGTCCGGCTGGCCGATCAGCTGTCCGTTCCGATGCGCAAGCTTGATGATGGCAATCACAATACCCTCGTCCGCAAGAATCTGGCGGTCACGCAACACAACTTCTCCCACGTCGCCGACACCGAGACCGTCCACCATGATGTAGTTCACGGGCAAGACGGTTTGCGTAAGCGTCACGCGGTGCGGGCGAATTTCGATGATCTGTCCGTTGCTTTTGGGCAGCACAATCCGGTCCTTCGGAATGCCTACCTCCTGCGCAAGTTTTCCATGCAGCATGCGATTGAAGTAATTTCCGTGGTGGGGGATCACGAATTCCGGCTGCACCGTGCGGAGCATTTCCTTCAAATCCTCCTGGCGCGGATGGCCGCTCGCATGAATGTCCATCGCCTGGCTGTGGTAAATTTCCGCACCTTGCCGCGCAAGGTAATCTTTCAAATTTTCGATTGCACGTTCATTTCCCGGGATAACGGACGAAGAAAACACCACCGTATCGCCGGGCTCGATCTTTAAACTGCGGTGCTCGCGGTTCACGATGCGCATGAGGGCGGAGCCTTCTTCCGCCTGCGCGCCTGTCGAAAGCACCAGCACACGTGCTGGGGGAATCCGGTTCGATTGTTCGGCAGGAATAATGAGTCCTTTGGGAACGTCGATATACTTCAACTCCCGCGCGATCTCCACGTTCGTTCGCATACTGAACCCTTCAATGATGACGTTGCGGCGGTACATACCTGCGAGCTCGAGGAGTTGCTGAATGCGGTTCAGCATAGCGGAGTTCAGAGAAACGAAGATGCGGCCTTCCGACTGACGGAAAATTTTCTCAAGATTCTCGAAAACGACCCGCTCCGAAATGCCTTGTCCGGGTTTGTCCGCGCCGGTGGACTCCGCAAAAAGCGCGGTCACGCCGCGATCGCCGATTTTTCTCAAACCGTCCAAGTCAGTTTTTCGGTCATGCACAGGATCCGGATCCAGGCGCCAGTCTCCGGTGTTCAAGATCGTTCCCGCAGGCGTACGAATCGCAAGTCCCAACGCGTCCGGGATGCTGTGCAGTTCGTGTATCGCTTCGATCTCGAATGGACCGATACGAGTCACCGATCCTGCTTGAATTTCTACCGTGCGCGGCTTTTGATTGTCAGGAAAATCCTGATGCTGCTTTTGGATCAGTTTGATGGCGAACGGCGCTCCGTAGATTGGCGGGTTTCCAAGACGGGGGAGGAGGTGGGGAAGCGCGCCAATATGATCGCGATGCGCGTGGGTCACAAGAATGCCGCGGATGTTTTGCTCCAATCCCCGCAAGCTCGTGATATCCGGAATGATGTAATCCACGCCCGGCATATCTTGTTCCGGGAACATCACGCCGGCGTCCATCAGAAGAACGTGTCCTTGATATTCCACTGCAAGGCAATTGCGTCCGCCGGTTTCTTCAAACCCCCCCAGCGGCACGATGTGCATTACTTCCTCGTTGGGTTTGATGAAGTCTTTCAGAAATGGACCCACCGGTCCCTGCTCTTCGCTTCTGTGCCCGCTGCGGGATGGCGCGAACGGCTTGCGTGACCCGTGTCTACCCGCAGGCATACGGCGCGGCGCGCGTCCGCGGTTCCGTCCTCGATCTCCACGCGGCGTATTTCCTCCATGTCGTGATGGAGGAGTTGATGGGCCCCCACGATGTCGGGGCGGGGGTGGTCGTTGTATTGTTTCGGGTGTCATGAAATCAATCCAGATATCAAAAATAGTATGGTGCCCGGCTTCGCTGCGCTACGCCGTGGCATCCGGCTTGGGTGAAAAATCACGGCGTAGTCCCGCCCAAGGCGGGACGAAGCCGGATGGTGGGGACGGAGAGAGTCGAACTCTCACGGGTTGCCCCACACGCTCCTGAAGCGTGCGCGTCTACCATTCCGCCACGTCCCCTCGTCGCAACTCGCTTCGCCTCGCGCCCCGCATATTGCGGGGCTTCCGGCTTCGCGGTTGCTCCTTTTCCCCACAAAACCGTGCTCGTCCCGCCTGTGGCGGGACTGCGCTCCTGATTCGTGGGGACCCCAAACGTTACGACGATGAAGCATTATTCCTTCAAGCGTCTCTTTAAGTCTTCGACCATTGGTACAGGGCTCGGGTTGATGCCAAGAGCGAGTGCAAGCA
Organism: uncultured Candidatus Saccharibacteria bacterium; assembly: GCA_964630025.1. GTDB lineage: Bacteria > Patescibacteriota > Andersenbacteria > UBA10190 > CAIZMI01 > VMFP01. The sequence continues at coordinate 8,453 of CAZVRG010000014.1, read as the reverse complement.
GTGTGCTCATCCAATCACCAAGAAGGAGCGTTGAAAAGATCTTTTCTGGGAGGCTTGCTCCGGTAATCGGTACGATACTACTCGAGATACCCTTTTCTTGCAAGAGGGCGAGTGTGATATCGAAGCGTTTTTGGATGCGCGGGTGATCGGCGGGATCGCGGAGGAGGATGATATGAAATGCGCCGTGCGGTTGCGACCGGCCTTCGCCACCCGCCTTCGCCAAGGCTTCGGCGGGCAAGCGGCTTCGGGGGATCTTCGACCACCCGATCATTTCGTTGTGATTCAGCTCCGGAAACACGTTGGAAAACGCCGCGGTTTTTGCGTTCTCGTTGATTTTGATTTTCCAGATGCGTGCGACGGTCTCGAATCGATCGGAGGCATAGATGATGGGTGTTGCCTGCACAAGCGGAGGAACAAGCGTTTCCGCCCGCGCACGGGCAGGTTCCATCGCCTGCTGCAGCGATGCGCCGAGTGTTCCAACAGCGGAAACCGCATCCGGTGTTGCACACCCGAGACGGGCGAGCACCTGCGCCAGAATGCCAACGCCATATCCTGTCGCGCTGCGCGGCTGCATGGTGGGCGGGTCCGCCGGAATCTTCAGGAAGGGAATCCCGTCCTGCGTGCAGCGCTTTTCCAACTCGCCGCCGGCGGCAATGCCGAGCAGTGGAAGCCCCGCGCTGCGCGCCGCAGCATATGCAGAAAGCGTTTCTTCCGTATTCCCGGAAAATGAGGAAGCGATGACCAGTGTTCCGCTTGGGAGCGCGCGCGGCAGATCATAGCTTCGATGAATGGTGATCGGTACGGATGTGAGCTGTGCTTCGCGTACAAGTGCCCCGGCCATCCACGAGCCTCCCAGACCGGCCAAGAGAATGTGGGAGAACCGTCCGGCAGGAAGCGCTACCTGCTCCGCCGCACGTAGTCCTGCAACAAACTGTCCAGGGGACTGCCGGATGGTGTCTTCCATGTGTTCTGTATCAAGTGGATGTGACATGTCTGTAAGAGTACAGGGAGCAGGAAACAGGGAACAGGGCGATACCAGGGTTCCTCCCGCGCACTGTTCACTCCTCCCTCTTCACTCTGCGCGTTTCCAGAGCCGCGTTGTTCTCATGGACCACGTTTCGACGGTTGCAAAGCGATCGGACGGAAGTGGCCCGCTTTCCATGAATGTTCCTTGTACGCGGTGCGGAAGAGCGTAGGCGTATGTTGGACTGTAGAGGAAAATCGCGGGTGCTTCACCAATGATACGCTCCTGAAATTTCCGATAGATCGCTGCACGTTTTTCCGTGTTGGTAGTTTTTCGTGCCTCTTCCAGCAGTTTGTCTGCCTCGCGGTCTTTAAAGAGGGCAAGATTTACGCCCGGGTCACGCGTTTGCGTGGAGTGCCAGAATGGATAGGGATCGGGATCGACTCCCAGCACTTCACCGTAGAGGAGGGCGTCGTAATTTCTCGGACGCAAAATGTCCGTTTGCATCGTGCCGACGGTTGCCGGCTGTACAGACACATCGGCACCGATGACACGCCATTGCTCCGCAAGAAGTTCCGCCGTACGAACATATTCCGGCCAATCGGTTGTGGAGAGCGTGAATCGCAGTGCAACACCGTTCTTCTCTCGTATGCCGTCACCATCCCCGTCTTTCCACCCTGCTTCATCAAGATTTTGCTTTGCACGCTCCACATCGAATCCGGTCACCGGAAGATCGGACGCGTACCCCACGCTTCCGGGCGGGATCGGCGCGTCGACGCGCACGCCTTCGCCGTGGAGCGCGTCACGAATCAACGCATCTCGATCGACCGCGGCAGTCAATGCGCGACGCACCGCTGCATCCCCAAAGATCGCTTGCTTTGTTTGGTTGAAGAAAATGGCGAAATACTGCGGCAATCGCAGGCGCTGTACGGTGACCGTGCGCAGACGTTCGGCGTCCTGCACAAATGCTGGCGGCAGAAACGTGACGCTCTCAATCTCGCCTTGGCGAAGTGCGCGGAAGAGATCGTCCGTGGTCGCGAAAAATCGGAACTGCAGACTGTCGAGGAATGGTGCCGCGCGGTGAAACGTTGTATTGCGTACAAGGGTGTACTCGCGTATTTCACCGGAGAACTCCGCGCGTTTGAGCCGATCGAATTTGAATGGTCCGGTGCCAATGGGACGCAGCACGTACTCCGTGAGCGCAATGCCTTGTGAGGGAACTTGGCTCCAAATGTGCGCCGGGAGAATCCCTAGTTGAAGCGTCGGGAGAAATGACGCATAGGGCTCTTTCAGGGAGAAGCGCACCGTTGTGTCATCTTCCTTGGTGACCGTCACGCCCTGGAATTTACTTGCAATCGGGCTTTTCACCGCAGGATCCTGGATCAGACGAACGGTCAACAGAACATCATCAACAGTAAACGGTTCGCCATCGTGCCAACGAATGTTTTGCCGCAGTTTGACCGTGTACGTTTTTCCGTCTTCTGCAACCTGTACAGACTCGGCAAGGTCGCCTACCAGCGTTCCGTTCGGGGTTGCCGTGAGGAGTCCGCTGTAGACCAGACGGGAAAGATCCATGTCGGTGTCGCTCGTTTGCGCAAGGATGGGCAAGACAAATCGCGGCTGGCCGACAGCGCCCATGCGCACGGTGCCGCCGGGGGCAGCAACAATACTGGTGGCATCTTCGAGAAGCGATGCTGCGCCCCACACCAGGCCGGCAACAACCGCCGTCATACAGAACAGCACGATGACGCGTTCGCGGCTCGGCAATGTTCGTGCGATGCGACCGAATCGGCGCATCCATGACCGAGCCGGAGGGAGAGAGGGAGAGTCGTTCATCCTTACAATGGTGATCGAGAAAGACTATGCACCGCGTAGTCATACGGGCGGTCTGCACCGCACGGCATACTCCAACGACGGGTGCGTTCCGCTTCCAGAACGGCGAGCATGCTAAAACTCACCGGACTCGTTTTGACATAGAGATAATCGTTCGCCGTGCCGCCGAAGCGCGGGTCGCGCGGAAACGGTTTTTCCGCTTTTGCATACTTTGCGGTTTCTCGGAGAAAGCGCTCCACGTCTGCGCGGACGGCGAGATGCTCCGGCGCGGTCAATGTTCCGCACCAGGTTGGTGCGTTGCTTGGCGGGAGCGTTCCGGTGACGACAAGAGAGCGCCGCAACGCGGTTTCAATATCTTCCAGATCAAGTTTTCGCGTTGTATCGCGTGTGTGGCGCGCTTGCAGATTCAATGCCCAGAGACCGAGAGCGAAGAGGAGGGCTCCCGCAAGCAGCGCGCTGCGTTGCATGGGATTCACGGAACTTCACACAATGAGGTGCACGAAGGAGATTGTCAAGAAAAGTACCGCGAGAGCAATCGTGGCTTGGTGAAGACGTTTTTCAAGGCCACGTTTCGTGTGATACATGGCGGAATCGCCACCGAATGTTTGTCCGAGACCCGCACCGCGGTTCTGGAGAAGAATAGCGGCAATCAACAGGATGGAAATGACGATCTGCGCGCCAGTGAGAATGGAGGTTGTCATGAGCTTTATAGGTTAGCGCGCGAATGGCAGTGCGTAAAGCAGGGAAAGAATGAACGTTGTTCCCAGCAAACCGGGGAGCGGGGCGGAGAACCCAAGGCCGTCGGTGAGTTGTGCGGCAATGGCGACAATCGCGAGGCGTAAGGCGAACATGCGCACTGTGCGCGGAAGAAAGAACAACACCACCGCCGTCGCGCTTTCTATAAGCGGAAGCGCCGTTTCGCCTACCGCGACAAACAGTCCGGCAAGAAGAAATGTGATGCCGCGTTGATCCGTGGTCACGCCGGGCACCAGCATGCTGGCAAGCCACATGCCGAGGACACCAAACAGGATGCGAAAAATGAATACGCTCATCTTTGTGGTGAACGTCGGCGACGTCGGGAACGATTCTTTGTATTCCTGCGTCGGAGTGCGCCAAGCAGAAAGACGCTTTTCCCGGCGACGCGCATGCGGCGACGTTTTTTTGCACGCCGACGCTCTCCGCGGTGTTCCGCCTGCTGGACTTCTTGGTGTTCGTCCTCCTCGTGCGGCATAGCTGTCTCCTGCTACTATACCCCGTTAGAAACAGAACGTGTGCTGCACGTGTCTCTTACCCCGAAGCGTTTGAAGAAATGCATTAAGGTTTGCCAGAGTTTCTAACGGGGTATACCGCGTTCGCTGTCCGCTGCAGGGCAGTGCGAAGCGTCTGTGCGAGTTTCGGGCCAACAACCTTTGTGAGCTCTTCTGGAGAAGCGGAACGGAGTGCGCGTACAGAGCCAAACGCGCGCAGAAGTTTTTTCCGCGTGGCATCGCCAATACCCGGGATATCGTCGAGCAGCGAGCGCGTCATCCGTTTTTTGCGGAGCAGCTGGTGATACCCGAGGGTGAAGCGATGCGCTTCGTCACGGATACGTTGGAGAAGAAAGAGCGCCGGAGATGCATGAGAAAGCCGTATGAGATGGAAACGTTCTCCTTCTTTTCCGGGGACAAAAAGTTCTTCCTCCCGTTTTGCCAGTGCAGCGATAGGAATGGACAACTGAAGCTTCTGGAGAACCACACGACCAGCGCCGAGTTGCGGTTTTCCCCCATCAAGGAGCAGCACATCGGGGAGCGGCCAATCGGATGTTGGGTTCTTTCCACCCGCATGCTTGCCGAGACGTCTTTGCAATACCTCGCGCATCATTGCGACGTCGTTCGGCTGCTCTTCAAGGGTGATGCGGAACTTCCGATATTCGCGACGTGCGGGTTTTCCGTCGCGGAACACCACGAGCGAGGCAGTCGGGAGCGTTCCTTGGATATTCGAAATGTCGTATGCCTCGATGCGACGCGGCGGATACGGAAGGTGCAGCGTTTCCTGCAATTCCCGCAATGCCCGCTCCAGCGCGGCGGGACTTTCCAGTTCGGCAGTGCTGCGGCGCAGCGCTTCCTCCGCGTTGGTGCGCGCAAGTTCCAAAAGACGGCGTTTCCACCCACGCGTGGGGGTTGCAATGCGCAGCGGACGGTGCGCGACCTGCGAAAACAGCGCGGCGTCTTCCACCGGCTCGGGAAGAAGAATATCCGGCGGCCCGTCGGCAGCGCGCGGATAATAGGAAAGAAGAAAGCCGCGAAGTATGGAACTGACGGATTCGTCGGGAGGCGTCAGCAGAGGAAAGATATGTCTGCCGATCACGCGCCCGTGGCGGATCGCGAGAACGGCAACCGCGGCATGCGTGTGCGAACGTGCGATACCGAGCGCATCCAGTGATTCCTGGCGTGGCGTCACGACATGCTGCGGCGTGGTTGCGGTCTCAATAGCGCGCATGGCGTCGCGGAGCTTCGCGGCGCGTTCGTAGTGCTGGCGCATGCTTGCGTCCGTCATGCGTGCGCGCAATGTGGCAATCGCATCCCGAATATCCCCATCGAGGAATCGTTTCAGCGCTTCGATGTGCTGCTGGTATTCCTGAACGGAAATCTTTCCCGCGCAAATGCCGGGACACAGGCCGAGGTGATGCCCAAAACACGGTTCGCCATCTTGGTCTCCCGGGTTCTTCGCGGTACACCACGGGAACAATTTCCGCGCTTCTCGCAGTGTCGTCCGGATGGCAGACGCGGTGGGAAACGGGCCGCGGTACCAGGCGCCATCAGGATCGGCACGGCGCACGAACTGCACTTTTGGATATGTTTCTCTGGTGATTTTCACATACAAATAACTCGAGTCATCAACGAGACGAACGTTGTAGGGCGGATCGTGCCGTTGAATGAGTGTTGCTTCGAGCACCAGTGCTTCCGCTTCATTTTGCGTGAGAATCGTTTCCACGTCGGTCGCGCGCTTCGCAAGGTCACGCTTGCCCGGCTCCAGCCGTCCGGGCATGACGTAGTGAGACACGCGGTGCTTGAGCGAACCCGCTTTTCCGACGTAGAGCACGCGCCCGTGCGCGTCTTTAAACAGGTAGACGCCCGGGTGCTTCGGAAGGGCGCGAATGCGATCACGCAGAGGAATCATAAGTGAATCAGTCTACAGCGTACCGCGGTTTCGTATAGGGATGTTCCTTGAATATTCCGACAGCAACGCTACAGTTGTCCTACCGGTCCTCGGTCACTTACTCCCTCTCGGCATACACCGAGAACGTGGTCTGGAACGGTAGGGAAGCAAGGGGTAAAACCACTCGAGTTCTGTTGAGAATGTTTGTCCCGCCATAACCCACGTTGTGGCACGGAATCTCCCGCAAGGGGGGTCTCCTCTTCGATCAAGGATCCGTCCTTTTTCTTTGCGAGCGCGCCCGCGCGCCCGGCGACCGATCCTCGATCTCAGCGGGTTTTGGGTGTGTCTCCCTTGCTTCCCTCCGCTGATCTTTCCGTCTATTTCAGGTCTTCTGGACAGCCACCGAAAAGGCTGTATGCTTTTCGTGCTGGACCTCACCACCGCTCACTCTTTGGAAGGAGCATGCCCATGTTGGCAGTGGGCAACCGAAGAGGGTCGTGGGGGCAGTAGGAAAGGGGGAAGCAAGCGGATGGACCTTCCGAGTTCTTTGAGGATGTTTGCTCTGCCATAACTCACGTTGTGGTACGGGATCTCCCGCAAGGGAGGTTTCCTATCGGGTCTTGGACCGTTGTCCCGTTCGTCTGCGCGGTTGGTCGTCCGGACCTCAGCGGCTCGTTCGGTATGTCTTCCTTGCTCCCCCTTCCGCTGATTCCAAACTTACGGAGTCATTCGCATGGTCCTTTCACAATTCGCTGAATCGTTACCGCAGGTTCCTGCATTTGTGGATTTCTTTTTGACGGACAGAAATCCACTCGGTGGTGTTACCAAGAAACGGCGTCTCTCAAAGCCGAATGATGCGATGCGTGTGCTGCACACGCGCTTTCGGAAATACATTCGTCCGTTCGTGCGGCGTTTTCCGTGTGCAACCGGTGCGGTACCCACAAGCTCTCCGCGCATCAACGCGGGGCGGCATCGGTACAATCGGTACTTCTTTCTTACCGACCTGCAGAGCGCATATCAGAATGTGGACGGGAAAAAACTTGCAGAAGTTCTCTGCGGTCTCGATCCTCGCCTCTCGGCGGAACGCGAGGAGGTGTATGGCTTCCTTACGCAGTTCTGTCTGGATCCGAAGGGCGGTCTCGTTGTCGGTGCTCCCGCCTCACCCGACCTTTTCAACATCTACGCAGGGAAACTCCTTGATGAGCCGCTCGCTGCACTCTGCGAACAGTACGGGCTGACGTACTCTCGGTATCTTGATGATCTCGCGTTCTCTTCCCGCACTGAATCAATCGGGGAGAAAAAGCGGAAGAAGCTCCGTGCGGTTATCCGCACTGCGGGATTTTCCATTAGTGATCACAAGACGCATGTCATGGATCTCGCGAAAGGGCCGATCATCATTACGGGCGTGGGAGTGGAACTGGGCGGGCGCATCTTTCTTCCGCGTCACTATCTGCGCATGATCCGAGGATTGATTCACCGGGCCATGCACGTGGGCGACGTTTGCGAACACAGGATTCATGGAATGATGGGCGTGTTCCGATCCTCTTCCCATAAGCACAATCTCAACCGAACGGAGATAAAACTTCTGTTCGCGTACCGACGCTATCAGCGATTTCTTCGAGGGCGGTGATGAAACGTCAGCAGACGTTTCATCCCGCTCTTTTTCTTTTGCGGAAAAGCTGATAGCTGAAAACGAATGAGGGGATGGCATGAGAGGTCGCGGCGAGACCCCAAAAACTGGATGCGATGCGCAGCTCTGCAGCGAGCACCGAATGAGGTGTATTGGTTATACACCGAGTGAGGAGCGCAGCGAAGAGCAAGCCCGGAGGGTTCCAAGCATCAACACATCCGGCTTTGCCGGTGGGCTTGATGCTTGGAACAGCGCGCCAGTTTCTGGGGTCGCAGCATCCTCTCTTGATGTCTCTTGACTCTGCAGGTATACTGTCCAATCGTTACGCTCTTCATGGCTGGCTTTATCCACATCCGCGGCGCGCGGGTCCACAATCTCAAAAACATCAGCGTCAGCGTGCCGCGCGATAAACTGGTGGTGCTCACCGGACTTTCGGGGTCGGGGAAATCGTCGCTTGCATTTGATACGTTGTACGCGGAAGGGCAACGGCGGTATGTCGAGTCGTTGTCGGCATACGCCCGTCAATTTCTTGGTCTCATGGACAAGCCGGATGTGGACAGTATTGAGGGGTTGTCGCCGGCAATTTCCATTGATCAAAAATCGGCAACGCGTAATCCCCGGTCCACGGTAGGGACGGTGACCGAAGTCTATGACTATCTGCGTCTGCTGTTTGCGCGGACGGGTGTTCCGCACTGTCCGCAATGCGGCACGCCGGTCAAGAGGCAAACGATCCAGGAAATTACCGATCAGATTCTTGCCCTGCCGGACGGAACGAATCTGTTGGTGCTTGCGCCCAAAGTGCGCGATCGCAAAGGGGAGCAAAAGCAGGTGTTCAAAGAAATTGAGCAGCAAGGATATGTGCGCGTGCGGGTGGACGGCACGATGTAC
>CAZVRG010000013.1:18189-27514 GCA_964630025.1 uncultured Candidatus Saccharibacteria bacterium | reverse complement strand
AAAGAAATGGCGACGTCGTACTCCCCGACGACCGAATGACGGAGGCGCCAACGAGTCCTCCAAGAAATCCGAGCCCGGCGGCAATGAGCAACGCAGATGCCGGAAGCGATCCGGACGGACGTTCGGGAATCTCCACGTTACGGCTCCTCCTCGCCGAGCCCCTCCTCAACCGACTCGGTCATTTGCGGTTGCCAGCTTGCCGCTTCATCACCGCAGGAATCACAAATCACAAAATCATCCTCCCCCTCGAACTCCTGCGTATCACCACAGGATGTGCAGATGTAGACACCACTTTCTGGGACCTGATCGGTGTTCGAGTATTCCATAGGGTTGGGGTGGGAAACCTATGGTTTCCCCCTCCCATGCTCCCCCCTTCCTACTACTGTGCTCGTGAATCGCGGGACCCACGAGACCCGCGATTCACTCGTCAAGATTTGAGGCGGACGCCTTCTACTTGCACGCGCTTTCATGTGCGTAAAACCTTAGTATATCTTTCTGCGACGTCTTCCCAATTGACGACATTCCACCATGCCTTGATGTAGTCCGCCCGCCGGTTCTGATATTTCAGGTAATACGCGTGCTCCCACACGTCACACCCAAGCAAAGGTACGTGGCCCTCCATGAGGGGACTGTCTTGGTTCGGACGCGCCACGATGCGCAATGTCCCCGTGTCCGAGACGAGCCAGGCCCACCCGCTCCCGAACAGAGTGGTCGCCGCGGTTGTCATTTCCTCTCGAAATTTCGTCAGGTCTCCAAAGGCACTGACGAGCGCTTCCGCAAGCGGTCCGGACGGGTCCCCGCCGCCCTGTGGACGCATGTTCTGCCAAAAGATGGTGTGGTTGCTGTGTCCGCCGCCGTGGTTGCGCACTGCTGTGCGAATCGCCTCCGGAACCTCGGAAAGATTCCGTACAATCTCATCGAGCGGCTTCTCCGACAGTGCAGGTGCGTTCTCCAGCGCCGCGTTCAACTTGTCCACATAGGCCTGGTGATGTTTGTCGTGATGGAGGCGCATCGTTTGCTCGTCGATGAACGGCTCTAACGCGGTATACGCGTATGGAAGCGGCGCGAGTGTGTGTGGCATGGGACGACGACGATAGTACCGTCTCTTTTCCTCTATTGGCAAGAGGAATTGTCAGAAGAGGGCGCCCGAACGCACATTTCTCACAATCCAAGTTCAGGCGCTGTGCGTTGTAACGCCGTCAGAACGGTGTGTACATGCTCCGGAAGAGATACGCGAAGTTCGGCCGCGCCGCGCTCGATGTCCTCACGGGAGACTGCCGCAGCAAAACCTTTCTGCCGAAGCTTTTTGAGAACACGCTCCACCGTCACTTCTGACAGTTTCTTTGTGGGCTGCACAAGCGCAACGGCAACGATGAATCCGGCGAGCTCATCACAGGCGAAAATCGCTTTCCGCAGCGGCGTATCGCGTTCCTGCCCCGTATGGGGCGCGTGCGCAAAAATGTCCTGGATAACATCCTCGCCCACCCCGCGTGAGCGAAGAATCTCGGCGCCACGGAACGGATGATCTTCGAGCGTCGGAAATTTCTCATAATCGAAATCGTGCAGAAGCCCGACAATTTCCCACCGGTCGGGAGACTCGCCATATTTCTCCGCATATGCACGCATGCCTGCGGCAACTGCGTGCGCATGTGTACGCAGATTGGGTGAAGAAGTGAATTCTTCGAGAATGGCGCGCGCCTCCGCGACGGAGGGAATGCCGTGTTCCATACCGTTACGGATGTGACGCGCGTTCCAGCGCGTTGATTTTCGCGGCAAGAATAAAATCGTTTTCGGACAACCCGTTGATTGCGTGTGTGGTGAGATCGACGCGCAGGCGGCGATAGCTATGTAGAAACAGGTCCGGATGATGATTCTCCGCCTCCGCAAGCTCTCCGATACGATTCGCGACCCGAAGCGCCTCACGGAAATCTTGGAGCATCCACGTGCGCGTAATCGTGCGGCGATCGGCAGAAAGATCCCATCCCGGAATGTCGCGCAGATACGACGTTGCTTCCTCGGCGGTCAATGGCGACGCGCCGCCTTCACAGGGAACGCACCGTTTCTTCACAAGCGCTTCTGCGCCAGGACTGCTCATGCAGGCTTTGGCAATACGTCCACAGTGCGGAGTACTGCACTGTATGCGTCCTCATCAAACGGCGTTGTGGAACCAGACGCATAGGTCATCGTCACCGAGAGGAGCGTGTTGTTCGGGAGCAGAAGAAACGTGACATCGTAGGGAGAGGGGCCTTCGACGCGCTGATAGCGTTTCGCGGTGATGCCGCTGTCCGTTGACGCTGTCGTTTGCTGCTTTGCCACACGCTGTGCATATGCCTGATCCGAGGCGGCGGCGCGTGCAAGCGTGATAGTTTTTCCGGGAGAGAATTCCGGCGCTTCTGTTGCGGATTGTTCTTGACCAAGTGTACGCAGCAGTGCGACGTATTCCTTTTCCTGCTCGGCCGTGGCGGTGGTGATCGTGAAGCGCGGGGTGGCGCGCACGCGCTCCGCGTCATAGCTATTGAGTGTCTGTGCAATCCGATATCCGGGCGGGAGAACAAACGCAATGCCAAGCGTTTCTACCGAGACGCGTCCGGGCACGGGCGTTGCGGACGGCGTGGGCGTGCCCGCCGTTGCCGACGAGGATGTCCCGGGCGTCCCCACAGGCACCGGATTCGCTGCGGGAGACGGCGAAGCATCCTTTCCTAATTGCGAGAGAAACCAGAACACCACAATACCGCCCACGAACGCGCCAGCAATCGTGGTCACAATGTTATGGACAACCCGTTTTTTCATGCGGTGACGCTACTTCTGAAAGAGTTGCGGGGCATCTTCTCCGTCCGTGCGCTCGACATGGAAGGTCTTTTCGATCTTGCGGATATGATTCTCAATTGCTTTCAGGCGCTCACGGCACTGACTCGCAAGCTTCAATCCGCGCTCGAACTTCGGAAGATCGCGTTCCAAATCAATATCCCCTTCCTCAAACGAGGCGACAATCTTTTCGAGCTCTTCGTAGGCGCGCGTGAAATGTGGCGTGCTAGGTTCCTTCGGCATGCCCCGTCAGAAACTTGGCGCGAAAAAGCAACCACCAGCGGGTATGCTTTTTCGCACAGATACGAGTAAGAACGAATAGAGATTACCCGCGCTTGAGTTGAAGGAGATGGGCTGCATCATGTGGTTTCTAACGGGGCATGAGTCACAGTAACGTCGGACTCGAGTGTACCACGGGAGACCGTTGTCACCAGACGCTCCCCCACATGGACATCCTGAACGTCGCGGACAAGCGTTCCGCTCTCCGTCCGCGTCATGGAATACCCGCGACCAAGCACACGATACGGGTGGAGCGTGCCAAGCAGACGTTCAAGCCCGCGCAGTCCGGTATCGAGAGCGGAGAAACGCTCCGTGATACGCGCCTGCATGCGTTCCAGCGCATGTGCAATCCGCAGACGATTGTACTGCACATGTCCCCGCACGTGCGCTCCGAGCTGCTCCATGCTGCGCGTGAGTGCATCCACGCGATCGACAGTGGTCTCCACGGTCTCTCGCAGCACAAGAACACTGTGCGCAACCTCTTCTCCCCGCGCGCGCACTGCATCCCGCAGAGCGCGTGAGAGACGCTGTGCAAGATCGTCTACTGCAGCGCCTATTGCATCCCGTGTCGGAACAAGAAGCTCTGCAGCGTTGGAGGGCGTGCTTGCGCGCATATCCGCAGCCAGATCCGCAAGTGTCACATCGCGCTCGTGTCCAACGCCCACAAGGGTGGGAATACGCGAGCGTGCAAGCGCACGCACCACAAGCTCGTCATTAAACGCTTGAAGGTCTTCAAGGCTTCCACCGCCCCGCACAACCACAAGAACTTCCGCCATGCGCTCGCGTTCATTCACCCAATCAATCGCCCGCGCGATACGTTCGGCCGCGTCCGCGCCCTGCACGGGAACAGGCACGAAATCAATGTGGATGCCTCCCCAGCGCGCGGCGAGCACCTTGAGAAAATCCTGATATGCAGCGGCATCAGGGGAGGTCAGCAGCACAACACGTTCGGGAAATCGCGGCAGCGCGCGCTTCCGCGTTGTATCAAACACCCCTTCGGCTTCGAGTTTTTTCTTCAGCAGTTCAAAGGCCCGTCGCAGTGCGCCCGCACCGACGGGTTCGAGTTTCTCCACGACAAGACTAAACTTCCCATACCGCGGGTACACGCGTGGCACGCCCCACACGCGCACTTTCATCCCGTCTTCCAGCGGCGTGCGGATGCGGAAGGTCATCGCAAAACAATTGACGAGGGCTGTCTCGTCCTTCAGTGAAAAATGCAGCCATTTCCCTTGCGAGATGCGCGCGTCCGTTACTTCCCCTTCCACCCACGCAACCTGCGTTTCGAGCAGCTCATTGATCTTCTCCACGAAGGCGGAGACGGTAAGCGGGGTCATAGCATCCATTCTGCCAGGTATCCTACCGCAGAAAAGGCTCCCCCCAAAGAAAAACCGACTGGAGGGTGGAGAGCGATACCGTAGGGCCCAGAATGCACTCTCGTCCTCACTAGTCGGTGTACACCACACGGGGTGGCGGGTTAGCGGGGGGTACGAATGTACAAGCGTACCTTTTCCACCTCTATTCCGTTCTTCATCTCTATTCCGTTAGAGACGGTTACCAACCAGAAATATGGCTAGTCAACCATCTCTGACCTCCTTCTAAAACGGCGACACGCGAGTCAGTCGGACATAACAATCCCCTCCAGGCGACATCATGATCGTGAAGCGAATAACTCCCTATGAGCTATTCGGCTTCTCCTGGGCGTCGTCTACTACTTCCTGATAGAGGCGAGATAATGAACAACGCCACTATGGAGTATATGGCTCATAAACGCACTGTCAAGGGGGTCTTCTCTTGTTGTTTTTCCGCTACCGGGTCTTTCTGCTGGTACATTTCCGCAGTTTTCCACAGAAACTCAAAGATGCCACGGAACGAATTCGCGATGTCGGCATGCTCGATAAGCACGCCAATGATCTTATCCCGTAAAGAGACAATGGAAAGCACTGGCCCGTGCACCGCGAAGGACGCGGAAATAGGGAGAAGTTCAGGGGGAAGATATCTCCGCTCTCGAAGAGCACGCTTGTCGGCTTCCAGGTTACGCGCTGTCGGGCCACGCGACGTGACGTAAATATGACGGGAAAACACACCCGCACGCACACGCACGCTGCGAATATCACGATCAAATTCGTCAGAAGAGAGTGGGAAAATTTCTTCCATAACATCTTCGGAAACCATGCCTACCATTTCATCCTTGCTCACCCCCACGAATTCATGCTGGAGAGACTTCAGTCCCTCTTTCCCTTCAAACATCCGCACGCGGGGCTTTTCTTCTCCCGCAAGCTGAAATGAGTGTAACTCGGGAAGAATGCGTTCCAAATCTTTTTGGCGACGTTGAATATCCCGGGCTTGATGCTCAAGGAAATGTTCAAGGCGTTCCGGTGCCTCGGCGGCAAAAATCATTTTCTTTGCGTCCGGACCTGTTGCTCTGGAGGCGAGTCCTTTGCGTGCGAGTGTTTCAAGAATGACGTACGTGGTGGGACGGACAATGCCTGCACGCCGCGCAATCGCTTGCGCGGATGCCGTCCCCAGCTCCAGCAGCGAGAGATACACCTTCGCCTCTTTGGGAGACAAGCCTAGATCCGTCAGTTCTCGGTCTAGGGTCATGTGATACGACTGTTACACATCACGACGCGGTTGGCAAGCGTTCCGGTGAACGAAGAACGTCTTTCAGTAAGACAAGATTGACACCCAACACGCCGACAACAAGTGCGGCAACAAGCCCACGCAAGAACGGAGAGACACGCACATCAAGCACGAGCGGATCGCTCGCGTTCACGACGAATCGCGAGTCTCCCGTTGCCGCGGTGAATGCCGCGGTGCGCGCCTGCATTTCGGCAATGAGGGCACGTGCCAGCGCGTGTCCATCCGCGTCTGATTGTGCGCGAAAACTGACATCAACCACTGGACCGCCGCGTTTCACCGCGGCGAATGCTCGACTGAGGCGACGAACGGTCGTCTTGGGAAATGTAATCTCCGCCCGCCGATACACTGCCGCAGTGAACTCCGGACTCGTCATCCACCCCGAGAGTGTGTATGCGAACAATTCCGCAGATTGCAGCGCTTCAAATGTGGTTTCTTTCGCATCTCCGGACACATCACGCCCGGCAGCAGGCCGCGTGGGCGAAGGCACGGTGAGCGTGAGTGCAACATCCACGCCCGGATTCGTACGCGCAGAGACAATCGCCGTAATAACACCTGCGAGAGCAGCAAGCACGAGAAGCGGCCCTAACGTTCTTCGCAGCAGGATATGTGCCGGCGTCATGACAGAACACTGTGCTCTGCGACGGCCCGTTCGGCAAGGGGGTGAGAAACTGCGGACGGGCGTTCCCGTCGTGTGTCCGGAACGTCCGCAAGCCACTGCAAATGGTCAACAACGCCCGCCCGTTTCCGCGGAAAGGCACGCCAGAGCGAGCGCACCGTGCTGATAAATTGGCGGCGAAACTCCGACACATCAAAACGCAACGCGTGACGACGAATCGCGGCAGGATCCCACGGTTGCCGTAGCATCGTTTCGATACCTGCGGCAAGACTCTCTCCGGTTTGAGCATCAACAAACACGCCCGACACGTTTTCTACAACCGTCTCCAATGCCCCACCGCCGCGAAAGGCAACCACCGGACGGCCGGCAGCGGCAGCTTCGAGAACGGTAATGCCAAAATCTTCCTCCTGGGGGAAAAGAAACGCGCGACAGGATGCATACATGCGCGCAACGACGGCGTCCGGAAGAAATCCATGGAAACGAATCGTGGGGCCAGCGAGCGCACGCAGTCGTTCTTCTTCCGGACCGGTGCCCACAATGTCGAGTGGGAGTCGTAGGCGATTGCACGCCTCAATGGCAAGATCGATCCGCTTATACGGAAGAAGGCGACTCACCACAAGAAAGCGATCACTCACTGGCCCGCCAGGAAGAAATCGCGTGGTATCCACTGGCGGCGGAATCACCGTGCTGGTGCGCCCGTAATACTTCGCAATGCGCTGCGCCACAAACTCTGAAATGGCAAGGAACTGGTCCACGCGATCCGCGGCGTGGACATCCCACACACGCACGTAGGTGAGCGCTGCGGGAACGAGCGCGCGCAGAACCGCAGGAACACCGAATTCGCGCACATAGCGGTGCGAATCGTCCCAGGCATAGCGAAGCGGGGTGAAGCAATAGCTCACATGGAGTGTCTCCGGTTTCGTAATGACACCCTTGCCAAATGAATGTGAAGCGGAAAGCACGAGATCATATGCCGAGAGATCGAATTGCTCGACGGCAAGCGGCATGAACAGCGGAAACAGACGATGTCGGGAACGGGCAAGCGGCACACGCTGCAGAAATGACGTGCGAATGCGCCGCGCATCCAGAACGCCTTCTGTGACGCGCGGATCGTGCACGAGGGTGTAGACGGGCGCAGCCGGAAAGAGCTCCATAAGGATCTTCAAGACGCGCTCCGCCCCTCCGAACTGCGTGAGATAGTCATGAATGATCGCAACGCGCATAGGCGTAGTGTACCAGTCTGAGCATAGGAAAAAGGGGAAACGTCTATAGCGAAAAACCGCAAAAACGCGATGAGATGCGAAGGGTTGGAGCGAGCACCGAGCGAGCCGTATGTGACATACGGTGAGCGAGGAGCGGAGTGAAACCCGAGCCCGAAGGGTATACGCATCAAAATGCCGGCTTCGCCGGCAGGTTTGATGTGGATACAGCTCGCGTGTTTTTGCGGTTTTTATACGGCGCTTCGATCTCCTAAGAGTCGACGGAGTGTCCGAAAGAGGATAATGAAATCGAGTTTGGGGGACCAGTTTTCTATGTAGTGGGTATCGAGTGCTGCCTCCTTCTCAAAGGGCAGTGATGAGCTGCCGGATACCTGCGCAAGACCGCTCATGCCCGGCTTGATCGTAAACAGTTTCTGATCCCGTCTGTCATACCGCTCGATCTCTGCGGGAAGATGCGGTCGCGGCCCAATAAGGCTCATCTCCCCCAGAAGCACATTGAATAGCTGCGGAAATTCGTCGAGACGTGTCGTGCGCAGGAAACGCCCAACCGGCGTGACGCGGGGATCGTTGCGCATTTTAAACAATGGGCCGGAACGCTCGTTAAAATGCAGGAGCTGTGACTTCAATTGCTCGGCGTTTTGCACCATCGTACGGAATTTCACGATACGAAACGGTTTACGATGTTTGCCGATGCGTGTTTGCCGGAAGAACACCGGCCCGGAAGAGCCCGCCGTGATCGCAATGGCAATCAGCAAAAAGACCGGAGAAAGCACAATCAGTCCGGCAATTGCGCCAAAAAGATCGAGTCCGCGCTTCCAGATTCTTCCCCATCCGTCGAGCGGCGTTCGGTGCAATTCTACAACCGGATAGCCGCCGAGCGTTCGCACAACAACGTTGCTCACGCGCGTTTCATACATATCCGGCACATAGAGAAAATCAATTTTGTGGTCTTCGCAAAAATCAAGGAGTGCCCAATTTTCTTCCGGCGTCAGGTCGGAGACGCAGCGAATGACCCCGTCAATCCCGATCGTCTTTTCACATTCCTCCAACGTACTGCGCCGTACGCCATCCAGTTTCGCAATCACGCGATACCCAAGTTCGGGACGACGCGCGAACATGTCTGCCAATCCGTCTGTCACGGAAGAAAGCCCGACAAGAACAACTTTGTGCACTCCCCTTCCCTGGCGCAGGAGACGAAACTGGAAACGCCGGATGAATAGGCGGCCCGCAGTCACCAGAAGAATGGCAAGGATCCACGCGGCGACAAGAATGAAGCGCGAGTGAAACAATTCCGCGCGAATGAACATCAAAAAGATGACACCGAACAGTGCCAGTGAAATTCCTGCAATAATCCGAGAAAGTTCCTCTACCATGCGCAGCGTCGCCTTCATGGTGTACAGCCCCAACGTCGCAAAGACCACGATCGTCACAAGAGAGACCGTCACAACAAGACCGAGATACTCGCGGATCGGAAGATCAACTTCAAAGAGCACGGGTCGAATCTGCTGCACGAGCGGACTCACACGAATCACATATGCCAGAACGCCTGCTGTGCAGCAGGCGAGGAAATCTACAGGAAGACGAATAGCGTCAAAGAAAAGCTCGGAACGTTTCATGAGCGGAAGGCACTATAGCGCTCTTCTCGCATCTTGACAAGCGGGCAAAAAGAAACTCCCACACGCATCGTGTGGGGGTTTCCAATGCAGGGGCAAGCTATACGCCGGGTTCTGTGACGCCAGATGTCGGATTCCAGAGACCAGACTTC
>CAZVRG010000013.1:8751-18089 GCA_964630025.1 uncultured Candidatus Saccharibacteria bacterium | reverse complement strand
AGAAACGCGTCTCCGCGTGCGCTGTTCTGACGTCTGGCATCCGCAGTCCGGCATCTGGCCTGACGATCATCTCTCTAGGATGCTTGTCACCAAACATCTCGCGGGTCCCTTGAGATTCGCTACAGCGAACTCGTATACGGGGATACCCAGTAGCTCCCTACCTTATCTTGGGATTGCAGCGGGTGGGGTTTACCTCAGTTCCGCATTACTGCGGCGCTGCGTGCGCTCTTACCCCCGCACCAGTCGCGGCGTTGCCGCTCCGGTGCGGGGCGAGGTGCACTTGGGTTCGTACACCTCACACACGATTTCACCATCGCTCATAGTCACCGTAAAAACCCGATGGCTATAAGCAGTATCATTTCTGTTGCACTCTTCCGTGGGCATAGTTTCGGCGAACAGACTCCACGTGTCGTCTGTTCGGTCCCAAACGTTTTCCCACTCCCTCGCCTTCGCCCGTTCGACACTGCTCAGGGCGACCCTGAGTTTATCGAGGGGTTCGGCGGGCAGGCGTTACCTGCCACCCATACTCCGGGGCGTTCTGTCTGATCATAGATGCAGACTGACGCTTTCAGTGAAGAAAGAACTGGTCGCTCTAACGGACTTTCTCGCGTCAGGCCACCGGAATGCTGCCCGGACGTTCCTCAACCCAGATGTCGGATTCCAGAGACCAGACTTCAGAAACGCGTCTCCGCGTGCGCTGTTCTGACGTCTGGCATCCGCAGTCCGGCATCCGAATTGCGATCATCCGCTCACCCCTGCGTGCAAAACGGTACCGCATTACATCTATACTGTCAAGAATACCACAGTTGACAATTCGAGAATTCCATTCTATATTTCTGGCGCTGGTGCATCCGAGGTTCTTTCTACGAAGGAGTGCGTTATGCGCACTACGTTGTTTGCATTGTGTGCCGTGGTCACGCTGCTCTGGACGAAAGACACTGTGCGCGCTCATCCACCGGGGTGGGGATACGCGTCCCGTCCGTATACCGGCGGCTACGGTGGTTATTACGGGTATCAGCCGTCGTACGGCTGGCACGGCATGTACGGGATGCCCTATCGGTCATCCTACCCGCAGTACGCGTACCGTCCGCCAGCCGGGTACTCTCTGCTGACGTTCGCAACGGGCACCTACGGCTCCTATTCTCCGTCGTACCCCTACCGTTCGTACTCGTATCCGGCCATGTCGTATCCCGCGTACCGTCCGTATCCCTCGTATACGACCCCGTACTACGGCAGCCCCTGGTACGATCCGTGGTGGTGCTACCGCTAAACAACCCCTTGGGTATTCACTGAATACCCAAGGGGTTTTCTTATGGTGTTGAAGGATGCCGAGGGCGATTCGCTGCGTCCAATGCCTGATTCACCAACGTATCGGCCTGTTGATTTTCCTTCCGCGGGATCGCGATAAACCGGATCGAGCGAAATCCTTGTGCAAGATTCCACGCACGCACGAAGAGCGAAGCGAGATTAGCGTCGCGCACCTTATATTCGCGATTTAATTGTTTGACAAGCAACTCGCTATCCAACCGGCATTCCAATTCAGTGACGCCTGCCTTTTTCGCCTCTTCAAGACCGCGAATGAGTGCACGATATTCTGCAACATTATTCGTTGCTTCGCCGATGGCTTCGCCAACATGCGCAGGATCTTTTTCTTCAATCTCCAGAACAACACCGATTGCTGCAGGCCCGGGATTCCCCCGCGCTCCTCCGTCTGTATGGAGTGTCGCTTTCATACAGCACTCCGCAAGTCCTGTACATGCAGATCGACTCGTGACACACCGCGGAATCGATTCGTCTGTACTTCCGCTGCGACATCTACGGTGGAGCCGAGCGATGGCCGAGGACGATTTCCCCAGCGGAAGGCAACGCCGGATCCCGGTGTGGCCTGTGCCGGATGACGAAACACCAGTCGAAGGTGATCGCCATTCGATCCGATGGAACGGCTCTCCGCAACGGACAACCCGTGAAAGAGAAATACCGGACGTTCATTGCCATTGCCAAACGGCTCTAACGCACTCAATGCGCGCGGAAGGTCTAGTGTCACGAGTGACAATGGAAGCGCACAATCCACATGAAGCTCTGGTTGCGCTGTCGCAGCAACAACCGGCGCATGATGATGAAAATAGTCCGTCACGGCTGCGAGCTGCTGGCGCGAGAAGGAAAATCCCGCCGCACCCGCGTGTCCGCCGAACCGTGTGAGGAGTTCTTCAATTTCTCCGACAAGCTCTACCATGTTCATGCCATTTCCATCCGGACCACCGCGCGGACCGCGCATGGACGCGACACATTCATCATCGCGGACGGCGATGGCAACCGCGGGGCGATGATATTCCTCCGCAAGCCGTCCAGCAATCACCCCGAGCAACCCGACCGGCCACGGACCTGCCGCGACAATGGAGATCGGCAACGGCTCTCGAAGGCGCCCGCGGACGTCCGCAAGAACATCCTCTGTCAGAAGGCGACGCTCTTCATTCACGGCGTCCAGCTCCGATGCAAGACGCTGTGCGGTGCTGCTGTCTGCTGTGCGAAGAAGCTCGAGTGCGAGATTCGCATGGCGCAGCCGCCCGGCGGCGTTGAGCCGCGGGACAATGCGGAACGTAATCATTTCTCCATCCACATCGCGCAGTGACATGCCAATACGATCCGCAAGCGCGTGCAGTCCGGGGCGCCGACTGCGACGGAGTACTTCCAGTCCCCAACGCACGAGCGTGCGATTTTCTCCTGTCAGTTTCATACTGTCCGCCAGCGTACCAAGCGCGACGAGATCGAGGAGAAAGCGTTCTTCCCCGCTTCGCCCTTCGGCGGCAAGCAGTGCAGTGGCGACTTTCCACGCAACGCCCACCGCAGCGGGAAACGGCTCCGGATAGTGCGCAGACGGGAGTGCGGGATTCACCACGAGTGCGCCGGGGGGAAGACTTCTGGTAACCGCGTGATGATCAAGAATGATAACGTCTGCACCACGTCCAATCGCTTCCGCGACGGCGGCGGTGGCACTCGTTCCGTTATCGACCGTCACGAGAAGGGTTGCGGGCGGAATCAATCGCTGTACGGCAGCAACCGAAAGACCATACCCGTCTTCTCGGTGCGGAAGTTCAACACGCACAACTGCACCGAGACTCGTGAGCACGTCAGCAATCAGTGCGGAACCGGTGACACCGTCAACATCATAGTCGCCGAAAATTGCGATAGGTTCTTTATTGCGTAGTGCCCGCTGCAGTCGCGCAACGGCCGGCCCGCACTGCGGGAGCACCGCTCCTTCAGCAAGAAATTGCTCGTAGGAAGGATTCAAAAAACTGACGGAAGACGCTGACGTGACTCCTCGATGCTCAAGAAGTAACGCGACAAGTTCGTCCGTGTTATTCGGCGTACGCGCGCTTCGCACGCGCCACGCGTAGCGGGAAGAAAGCTGGTGCAGGTGTTGCGTCGGCTCCGCAACGCGGGTTGTTGAATCTTCCGACCCCGTGTCGGGTGTTCGTTTTCGCATGGCCTTTTACAGTGTAGCAGCTCGAGCCTCTCGGGTTCGAGTACCCAAAGAACCGTATGTGAGAAACAGGTTATCCGCGCTGGTGGGTGCGTTTTCGGTGATAAGGACGATCGTGCCCGCTTCCACGAAAGCGCCCGCGAGGACTTCGGCCACGATGGTGTTGACCGGGACGTGAAGGAGGACGGGAACCCGTCGGGTATGAAGACGGACGCATCTCCACCTGTGCGGTATGCGCACGTTCCGGCGGAAGTTCCGGAAGGGGCGTAATGCGCACGGACGCGCGAATCAACTGCTCAATGCTGCGCAGTTTCCCTCGCTGATCGGGCGTGAGAAATGTCATCGCGTGCCCAACCTTTCCTGCGCGTCCCGTACGCCCGACACGGTGTACGTAATCTTCCGGACTGTTTGGCGCGTCGTAATTCACCACCAGCTCGATATTCGTCACGTCAATGCCACGAGCGGCGATATCCGTTGCCACAAGCACACGATGTGTCCCGCGCTTGAATCCTTCCAAGGATGCGCGGCGTTTCGACAGAGATAAATTTGAATGGATCTCTTCGACGCTGTGCCCCATCGCGCGGACCGCGCGGCAGAGTTTCTTTGCGCCATGCTTTGTCCGGGAAAAGACGAGGACGGAGCCGGTATGTTCATTCAGAATTTTGTCGAGCAACCGATTCTTCTGATTGTTCCCAACAACGAAAAATTCCTGATGCACGCGCTCTGCAACCGTTCCTGCGGGCGCGACTTCGATGCGCACGGGCATTTTCATATGTCGCGCGGCCATTGTGTGAATGACGGATGGCATGGTGGCTGAAAAAAGCATGGTTTGTCGTTCTTTTGGGACGTGTTCGAGAATCTGTGCGAGTTGCGGCGCAAACCCCATGTCGAGCATGCGATCTGCTTCGTCCAGCACGAGAATGCCGATATCGCGGAGGTGGAGCGTGCGCTGTTGCAAATGATCGATGATGCGCCCGGGAGTGCCGACGATGACATGCGGATTGCGCTTAAGCGCTTCCTTCTGCCGCAGCATCGATCCTCCACCAATCAAGAGTGCGGTGCGCACGTGAAACGATCGTCCGATCTCTTGCAGGGTTTCCTCCACTTGGAGCGCGAGTTCTCGTGTAGGAAGCAAGATGAGGCCGCGTTTCTTTGTGTGCGCGACACGTTGAAGCAGCGGAGCGGCAAACGCAAGCGTTTTGCCGGTGCCTGTTTGGGCAATACCGACGAGATCTTTTCCTTCAACCGCAATGGGAATCGCTTTTGTCTGGATGGGTGTTGGAACGGTGAACTTCAAACGTGTAAGCACCGCGAGCACCGATGGTGCCAATCCGAGTTCGGAGAATGTGGTGTCTGCTGTTACATGCGGATCCATAAACGGTGACGGTGGGTCCTTCATTCGGTCCAAGCACTCCCCGTACCGCAATGTTGAGCCCTGACATTCCACGCTCCTGCGCGGAAAGAAAAGAGATGAACGGGACTCATGATGCATGATTCCCGCTACAAAATCAAGAAGGAGCGTTAGACGGCCAATGCAGACGTTCCTGCATACCGCGCACGGTCACCCAACTCGCGTTCGATGGCAAGAAGACGATTGTATTTTTCGACACGCTCGCTCCGTGACAGGCTACCGGTTTTTATTTGCCCGGCGTCGGTGGCCACTGCCAGATCCGCAATAAAAGTGTCCGCAGTCTCGCCGGAGCGATGCGAAATGACCACGCCGTACCCGTGCTTCTGCGCAAGCGCGATCGCAGCAAGCGTTTCTGACAGCGTCCCGATCTGATTCACTTTCACGAGAATAGCGGTTGCGCATTTCCGCTCGATCCCTTTTTTCAAGCGCTCCACATTCGTGGCAAAGAAATCGTCGCCGACGACCTGCGCGCCAAGCCCGCGCAATTTTTCCGTGGCCTTTCTCCACCCATCCCAATCATCCTGCTCCAGCGGATCCTCGATGGTTTTGAGCGGCCATGTGCTGATCCATTCCGCATAGAGTGCGACGAGACGCTCTGTCGGAAGCGTCACGCTTGGCGCTTTCAACACATACGCGCGTTCTTTCGCATCGTAGAATTCCGATGCGGCCGCGTCGAAACCGAAGACAATATCTTTCCCCGCTGTTCGTCCTGTTGTGGCCACCGCGCGTTCCAGAAGTCCGAAAACCTCGTCATTCCGCTCAAGACGAGGCGCGTATCCGCCTTCATCACCGACACTCCGACTGTGTCCCATGGAGAAGATACTACTGCCCAGTGCATGGAAGACCTCGCTTCCTGCCCGAAGCGCTTCTTTGAATGATGGCGCTCCTATGGGGAGCATCATAAACTCCTGAATATCGAGTCCCGAATCGGCGTGCTTTTTCCCGTTCACAATATTCATATGCGGTACGGGAAGCGTGTACGCACCGTCGGCTGACTCCCCTGTAAGGCGTCGAAGATACACATACAGCGGCAGCTGCGCGGATGCCGCAGCAGCACGTGCAACGGCAAGTGACACGCCTACGATCGCGTTTGCACCGAGACGTTCTTTGTTTTCTGTGCCGTCAAGGCGTTTGAGTGCGTCATCAATTTTTTCCTGCGCATCCGCCTTTTTCCGTTTCAGCGCTTTCTGGATTTCTCCTTCCACGAAGGCAAGCGCTTTCTGCACGCCCTTTCCGCGATACCGCTGCGCGTCGCCGTCACGCAGTTCGTGTGCCTCATGAATGCCGGTAGACGCACCGGATGGAACAGACGCTTCGCCCGTCGAGCCATCATCGAGCGTGACTGTTACGCGTACCGTAGGGTCGCCTCGGGAATCGAGGATTTCCAATGCACGGATGGAGGAGATGGTTGCGGACATGAAACTACCGATGAAACGTAAAGTGCAAAACGGAAAACGCAAAGGGAAATGAAAAACAAAAAACGTTCTGAGTCTTTGCCTTTTCGGCTTCGTTCTGCGTTTTGCGTTTTGCCCTTTGCCTTTGTGCGTTAGCCATAGAGCGGCTCCAGTCCGGGCATCGGCGCGCCTTCAAGAAACGTGAGCATGGCTCCGCCTCCGGTAGAGACATGGGTAAATTTCTGGAGCAAACCCATTTCGGAAATCGCTCTCACCGTATCACCGCCCCCAACAACAGAAAAGGCGGGGGATGACTGCACGCACCGAGCAATGTGCTTCGTTCCTTCATCAAACGGCGGCTCTTCAAACTTTCCGACCGGCCCGTTCCACACACACGTTTTTGCCTGCGCAATGATGGCGCAGTACGCTGCTGCAGTTTCCGGTCCGATATCGCGCACGTCATCCGCGGGCGTCAGCGCAGACACTGGCAGCATCAATGGATGCACCTCTCGCCCCACGCCGCGAACCACACGAACGTCGGTGGGCATCTGTATGTTTTTTCGATGCTCCGAAAGAAGCTCTGTGACCTCTGGCGGCGGTTGCGTCTCTACCAAGCCAACGCGCAGCGATGCGCCGCCA
Source organism: uncultured Candidatus Saccharibacteria bacterium (assembly GCA_964630025.1). Lineage (GTDB taxonomy): Bacteria > Patescibacteriota > Andersenbacteria > UBA10190 > CAIZMI01 > VMFP01. Next base: position 11,164 of record CAZVRG010000013.1, on the reverse strand, counting down.
ACGCGCAGCAGCGTATTCGCAATTCCACCTCCAGTGAGAATCACATCCACGCGCGTGAGAAGATGACGCATGAGACCCAGTTTTGTCTCCAGCTTTGCGCCACCGAGAATGGCAACCGCGGGACGCTCGGGAGTAGTGAGCACGCGCTCGAGCATCGCCACTTCTTTTTCGAGCAACAATCCTGCATAGGATGGTCGGAGACGCGACAACACGGCGACAGACGCATGCTTCCGATGTGACACACTGAAGGCATCCTGCACCACAAGTTCGCCAAGCGCCGCGAGCGCTTCCGCAAACAGGAGGTCCGCTTTTTCCTCCCCTGCATCAAAGCGAAGGTTCTCAAGGAGGATCACCTCGCCGTCGCGCAACTGCTCGCTTGCCGCGCGCGCCTGCGCTCCATGAATATCCGGCACGTAGCGAATGGGAAACCCCGCAAGCGCGCGTAATTGGCGTGCAACGTTCTCGAGACGCAACGTCTCAACATGTTTCCCGCCCGGACGTCCGAGATGAGAGAGAAGAATGGTGCGTGCGCCTTGGGACTGCAAGTGCTGAATGGTTGGCAGGATGGCACGCAGCCGCTGTTCCCCACCAGGCATCGGCCGCCCTTCCTCGTCCACCGCCACATTGCAATCTACGCGCAACAGTACACGCTTTCCTTGTACCTCTACCCCACGAAGAGTCCTTAACTGGCCTTGCGCCATGAACGGGAGGGCAAAATTCAAAACGCAAAAGGCAAAGCGAAACCAAAAAGCAAAAAGTGCTTTTGAGTTCTTGGCTGACTTTTGATTTTTGCTCTTTGCATTTTGCGCTGCAGAAATTTTCCTGCTCTATGTCCTCACCCTACCGTTCGTCCAACAGCGATGGCTTGTTCCACCAGCCGATTCGCATATCCCCATTCGTTGTCATACCACGCGACCACCTTCACGAGATTGCCTCCGACAACCTGCGTCAGCTGCACATCGACAATCGCCGAATGCGGGTCACCAATGAAATCGCTTGAGACGACTGGTTCGTCCGTGACTGCAATAATGCCTGCGTACCGTTCATTCTCTGCCGCTGAACGATAGAGAGTATTCACCGCATCAACAGTCGTCGGCTGCTTTGTCACAACAGCAAAATCTGCAATAGACACCGTGGGCACGGGCACACGCATGGAAATACCCGTGAACTTTCCCTCCATGGCTGGCAGCGCGCGAATTGTCGCCTCCGCAGCCCCTGTCGTCGTGGGCACAATGTTCCATCCTGCCGCGCGACCACGCCGCAGATCTTTATTCGGCCCGTCCACGAGATTCTGCGTAGCGGTAATCGCGTGCACGGTCGTCATCATGGCTTTCTCGACACCAAGCGCTTCCTCCAGAATCGCGAGAACGAGCGTAACGTTATTCGTTGTGCAGGACCCGTTCGCAATAATGTCCTGATCGGCGAGCTGCGCATCGTTGACGCCAAGAATCAACGTATCCACATCCGGACTGTCCGTTGGCGCGGAAATAATGACGCGCTGCGCGCCCGCTGCGAGATGCGCCTTCGCTTTTTCTCGCGTCGTGAAAAAGCCGGTGCACTCCAATACCACATCAACGCTGAGATCTTTCCATGGGAGCTTTGCAGGATCTTTTTCGGCATACACAGGAATCTTCCGCCCATCTATGACGAGCGCAGCGCCATCCACAGAAACATCCTTCCCATACCGGCCGTACACCGTGTCGTATTTCAGCAGATGTGCGAGCGCCTTTGGGTCTGTCAGATCATTGATCGCGACAATTTCCACGTCCGGCTTCTCCAACGCAATCTTGAAGCTCGGTCGTCCGATACGCCCAAACCCATTAATCGCGATGCGGAGTGCCATGCCATGAGTATATCACGACGACTTGCAAAAATAGTCTGCTCACAATACGCTGGGTATCAGACATGATCGGCTGGGTTCTTCTTATCATTCTTGCGGTGGTCGTTGCGTGGGCAATCTGGACGTTTAACCGTCTCGTCAGTGTACGCAATCAGGCTTCTGAAGCCTGGTCGGACATCGAAGTACAGCTGAAGCGTCGGTATGACCTTATTCCGAATCTTGTAGAGACGGTGAAAGGGTATGTCGCACATGAAAAGAATGTGCTGATGGAGGTCACGGAAGCACGTACGCGCGCCATGGGCGCGCAAACCCCGGGAGAGCACGCGAAGGCGGAAAACGCGCTCACGGGGACATTAAAGACGCTGTTCGCTGTCGCCGAGCAATACCCGGACCTGAAAGCCAATACGAATTTCCTCGAACTGCAGCGTGAGCTCTCGGACACCGAGAACAAAATCCAAGCCGCGCGCCGATTCTACAACGGCACGGTGCGGGATCTCAATACGGCAATCCAATCGTTCCCGGCAAACCTGTTGGCGGGCAGCTTTGGCTTCTCGCAGCGCGAGTTCTTTGATC
>CAZVRG010000013.1:0-8741 GCA_964630025.1 uncultured Candidatus Saccharibacteria bacterium | reverse complement strand
CCTTGGTGGCCAACCTGTTCAAGTTTGTCAAACGCGAGTTCTTTGATCTGGACGAAGAACCGGCCGCGCGCGAAACGCCAAAAGTAAAGTTCTAAGGGAACAGAGAGCAGGCAACAGGGAGCAGTGACGACACGCCCCCTGTTCACTGATCCCTGTCCCCTGCTCCCTCCGTCATGACCGCCTACTCCTCAATCACCTCCAATAAGCGCCGTTCGGCCCTGTTTATTGGGCTGTTTGTCGTGCTCGTCATTACCGTCGGCTGGGCATTCGATCAGGTTGAGGACGGCGGAACGGCGGCTCTCCCGATTGCGGGGGTATTTGCACTTGGTTCTGCGCTCACCGGGTACTTCGCTGGCGACAAGATTGCGCTTGCGTCAAACGGCGCACAGCCCGTCACAAAAGAGCAGGCGCTCGAGCTTCACCGTCTCGTGGAGAACTTGAGCATCACCGCGGGTCTTCCCATGCCAAAGCTGTATATCATTCCCTCCCCCGCGATCAACGCGTTTGCAACCGGTCGGGATCCGAAACACGCGTCCGTTGCCGTGACAACCGGAGCGCTCGAGCACCTCGAGAAAACGGAGTTGGAAGGCGTGCTCGCGCATGAGCTGTCGCACATCCAGAATTATGACATCCGTCTGATGATGATCGTCGCGGTGCTTGTCGGCACGGTTGTGCTTTTGGGCGACTGGTTTTTCCGCTCGCGCTTTTTGGGATTTGGCGGACGCGGACGCAATCGCGATGATCGCGGAGGCGGAGCGGGTAATGCCCTCGCGATTATCGGTCTGATATTTCTGATCCTCTCGCCGTTAATCGCGCAACTCATTCAGCTCGCCATTTCCCGCCGCCGCGAATTTCTGGCCGACGCTTCCGGTGTTCTCCTTACACGATACCCAACAGGGCTCGCGAGCGCACTGCAAAAAATACAGGCGCATCATCAGCCCGTCGAAACCGCAAACCGCGCAACCGCACACCTCTATTTCGCCAACCCGCTCTCCGGCAAAGCACTCGCGGGCCTGTTCTCCACGCACCCGCCGATCGAAGCGCGCATCCAAGCGCTTCAGGAAATGGCGTAGAGTCTCAACCGGGCGCCAAAAGTAGAGCGTATGAAATTGCTATCATGAATGATAGCACTTTTTGACTGGATATATGTTCCATGAAGGTATGAACGGGAGCATCCGTGCACTCGAGCAGATGGCGTAAAGACGCGTGGAGTGAATACGCCTTAGAAAACCATGTGTGGCGAATCCGTTGGCGGTGGCGGCTGCCCATCAGGAAGCGGAACGGGAATAGGTTCCGGTCGCGGACTTTGCTGGGTGCACGCGAAGAGTCCAGAGCACGTACAGTCCGCTACAAATACATCATCATCGGGATCGTCGCCGCCGGTGGATTCTCCCGTTATCGCGCACTTCGCTGCAAAGTATTTGATATACCGCGTACATTGGACAGGACACTTCAGCGCGTACTCTTTCGTGCTTATCAGTTTCGTGGCACAATCCTGCCGCGCGGATTCGAGCGCATGTTCTTTTGTGGCTCCAGCGCCGCTACCACGCTCCCCCCATAAGAGTTCGGTGCCGGCCCGCGTGCAGCTATCCGCATTCGTGAGGTTGGGGCATGTCCCGCCTGGAACAATAAGAAACGGCCTTCCACTTGCTTCCGCCTGACATTCTTCCGCACTTGTGACGGGAACACACTGCGTCAACAGATCACCATTCTTTGAAGGTTTAACGTTACCGATATAGCACACGCCGCCCAAACGAGCGGTATCAGCCTTGAGAAAACTGCTGATCGACGAAGAACGTTGGAACACGGCAAGCGCACTGATGGCTCCCACAGCAACAACGAGAACAGCAATAAATTGCGCGTTCGTCTGTGGGAAACGGTTCATGTTTCTTCAGTATACACCCTCCAAAAAATATCTTAGGCCTTTCCTGCGCTTCCCAAGAGCGCGACTTTTGCGGCAACAATCTTCTGCACGGCGTCGCGGGCGGGTTTCAGGTGCGCGCGGGGATCAATGGAATGCTCCGCACCATCTTCCGCGTGCTTAATAAGCGTATCGTGAAACGCTTCCCGCAGCTCCGTATCAATGTTCACCTTTGCGACGCCAAACGGCAGCGCGCGGCGGATCTCGTCGTCCGGAAGCCCGGATGCACCATGCAACGCGAGTGGCAGTGACACCACGTCCCGAATTTCTTGCAGCCGATCAAACCGAATGCCTTCCTTCCCGCGAAATGCCCCATGAATCGTACCAACAGACACTGCAAGAATGTCCACGCCCGTTTCTTCGACAAATCGTTTCGCTTCCTCCGGCTTCGTCAAAAACTCGTCCGCAACGCCGCCCCCACTGCCTACTGCCTCTTGCCCGCTGCCCCGTAATCCTTCCTTCCCCGGAATCGCCCCCACTTCCCCTTCTACCCACACCCCGCGGCCATGCGCAAGTCCGACAACCTCCTTGGAGAGCGCGATATTCTCTGCGAGCGGAAGCGCGGAGCCATCAATCATCACGGAGGTATACCCTGCTTCGATACACTGCCGAACGATATCGAGAGATTTTCCATGATCAAGATGCAGCACAATCGGCACGCGCACAGAAGCCGCAACACTGCGAATAATATCGCGTAGTGTCTCGAGCCCCGCGTATTGGATTGCGGCCTCGGATGTTTGAATAATGCCGGGTGATTTCGCTTCTTCCAGCGCCCACGCAATCGCCTGCGTGACTTCGAGGTTCGACGTGTTGAACGCGCCGAGTGCCCACCCTTCTTTGTGCGCGCGAGCAAACAGTTCGTGCGGGGTTTGGTTTATCATATGGAACAACTCATTTCCCTGCAGCTGCAATAACCTCTCGGACAATGGATGCGAACTCCGCGGGCTTTGTGGATGCAGCACCGACAAGCACGCCACTCACGCCCGGTTCCGCCACAAACGGGCGCACGGCGCGCGCGGTTACGCTGCCGCCATACAGCACACGGATCTGTTCGGCCGACTGCGAACCGATACGCTCGGCAGCAACCTTCCGGATGAGCCGTACCATATGTGCGGCGTCCGCCGGTTCCGGTTGCGGGCGCTCTTCTCCAAGGCCCGCGCTAATTGCCCACACCGGTTCATAGGCAAAGAGACAGCGCGTGAGAGACAGTCGCGGAAGATCACGAATTGCCGCGTCTACTTGTTGGCGCACTTTCGCAATCGTTTCGCCGCGATCGCGTTCTTCCGCCGTTTCTCCGACACAGATAATAGGAATCATGCTCATGCGCAGCGCCTGATGCGCTTTCCGCGCAACAATATCGTCTGTTTCTCCATGGAATCGGCGACGCTCGGAATGCCCGACAATGGCATATCGGACAAGCCCGCGCAGCTGTGCTCCAGACACATCTCCGGTATACGGACCGGAAGGTTCCTGATGCACATCTTGCGCGCCGAGCTGAATGCGGCTTCCTTTCAGGATCTCGTGAACGTCCGCAAGCACCGGAAATGATGGGCAGAGAACCACATCCGCTTCTTTGCCGGCGATGCGTGCAAGAAATCCGCGAACGGCACGCGCTGCACGGACGCTCTCAATGGCGCCGATATACATTTTCCAGTTCGCGACGATAACAGGACGAACGGTGGCGATGTGTGGAGACATACCTCTTCTTATACTCCTCGGAGATATTCTGCGCACTCTTCCGGCAGAACAGAATGAATTTCCAGGCCGGTGGCAAGTTCAAACCCCGCCCACATGTTCATGCGTGGGAGAATCTGCACATGCCAATGAAAGTGTTGGAATTGGTTTTTTGTACAGACAAATCCCTCCGTATCACACGGTGCCGAGTAGAGATAGAGGTTGTATGAGGGGTTGTGAAACCCACGATCAAGCCGGGCAAGCGCTTCGTGCAGCGCTTCCGCAAACGCCGGGAGGTTGTCATCAGACAGCGTTTCAAATCCGGACGCATGCGTACGCGGAAGTACCCATTGTTCATTCGGCACACGCGACGTAAAGGGACAGAGCACGACAAACTGATCGTTCTCCCACACAATGCGTTGCTTTGCCGCGCGCTCGAAACGCAGAATGTCACAATAGCCGCAGCTCGTGTTCTCATCGTAGTACGCCTCCGCGCCGTTCAAGAGATCGAGTACTTCGTCGCTGGGAAGCACGGGAATAGCGAAGAGTTGCGCGTGCGGATGTTCCTGCGAGCCGCCGGCTGCTGGTCCATGATTCACAATCAGCTGAATGTAGGCAACGGATGGTTTGACCATATGTGCGCGATACCGATCACGCCACGCCGTCACGGTGTGCACGAGATCGTTCTGTTCAAGGCGAGAAAGAAATCCGTCATGGGGACGCACAAGAATCACTTCGTGAAACCCGACACCATCCATCACGGTGTACATGCCTACTTTTGTTGCAGTCACGCGATCTGCGGGCGCGAAGGCGGGAAACTTATTGGGAAACGCCATGACATGCCAGTCTTTTCCTGCTGGGAGCATCAACGTCGGGGACGTCTGCGGAAACCGTTCAAAGTTACAAAATGCGCATGTATCACTATAGGAAGGAGGAATTGGCTGCGGTGCCTGCATGCGCGCCTGATCGCTTGGGCGCCTCGCGCGACCGGTTGCAATCACCACCCATTTCCCGGTGATCGGGTCCTGCCGCAGCTCTGACACTTTCGCGTGTTCTCCGGGAACCGCCGTGCCGTAGGTCACCACACGTTCCCTGCGCGGTCGACGCGATGATACGTTCTGTGCACGTGCTGTGCGTACACGTTTTTGTTCCCGCGAAGCAGGTGTGCGGGGGGGTGCTGTGCGCGGGCGGGTATGCTCTGGCTCGCGTGGCGACTGTGTTCGCTCATCGCCGTAGAGCCATCGCAAGAGTGGATGTCTAGCCATACAATCCGGTACGGAGATTGCGCCGCACCCTCCAGACTTCACTCAATACTTCGAAATACGTTGTCCATGTGACCTTGCTTTCCGGACTGTTCACCCACGTGATGGGCGCTTCTTTGATGCGATACCCGCGATGTCGCGCTGCGGCAAGAATTTCAATATCAAATCCCCAGCGATCAATGGTGAGTCGAGGAAACACCGTTTCGACAACTTTTTCTTTAAACATTTTGAACCCCGCTTGCGTATCGTAGATGCCGGGCACGGCAAGCGTGCGGACAAGCATATTGCCCACATCCCCGGCACATTCCTTGTACCACGGTTGGTGGACGGTCACGACTGCTCCCTCGACATCACGCGAACCAATCACCACGTCATATCCCTCGTCAAAGAACGCCCAAAACCGCTCCACGTGGTCAACGGTTGTGGAGTTATCCGCGTCCATAAAGAGACGAAAGCGCCCGCGGGCGGCAAGCATCCCGCGCCGTACCGCCGCACCCTTGCCGTGGTTACGGCGATCAGGATGCGTGAGAACGCGCACGGAAACACGTTCACCCCGCTGTGCGCGCGCAACATCCTGTGTGCGATCGGTTGAACCGTCGTCAACAACAAGCACTTCCGATGTATATGTTTGTCGTTCCAGATAGTGCAGAACGTCATCCAAGGTGCGCGGTAATCGTTGTTCTTCATCATATGCGGGGATCACCACAGAGAGACGAATATCCGACGAAGCGGACGAAGGCAGCTGCGCCATAGATGAAGTATACCCCGGAGGAAACCGCTGACGAAAAAGTCCCGCGGGCGTATGCGCGCGGGACAGACGGCAGAGCCATATCCCGTTACCCTCTTACTCCTCGCGTCGAATGGACACGTGAACGTGCGCCGGTTCTTTTGTTGTGACGTTCAGTCGGTTGCGGTCGAGATCAGACTGGAATCGACAGTTGCGGGGAACAATAATATCCAGCTGGAGCGTTTCCGATGTGGAACGCTGTTCCACCGACGAGGAAGACACGGAAGGCGTCGGCCGTACCCACGATACGGGACTGCTCCGATACCGATCGATAGCCAGCATGAGAGCGCAGACCGCAATGATCACAAGAGAACATGTACGCATCATTGCACTCGTCTCCTGAAAAAAGAACGCTGTGGGGTACGCCCCCACGGCATCTGAACAGTATCACATATCCTCCGTGCGTGTGTTTCTCTTTCCACCGCGGCGCACGAGCCATCCTTCAAGGATAAGACGCGCGGCCTCTGCGTCCGTCGACGTGCCTTTCGCATGTGCTGCTTCTGCTGCAGCACCAGATGTGAATCGTTCATCCATGTATTCCTGTGGCAATCCCGTCCGCTCTGCGAGCGCTGCTGCAAACGCTCGGGTCTTCCGCGCCTGTTCTCCCTCCTGTCCTTCAAGCGTTAACGGAAGCCCAAGCACAACGCGCTCCACATGCTCTGCAGCAATCACGCGTTGAATGGCCGACAACGCCGCATCCAACGGTTGCGCAGGAATCATACTATATGTGAGTGCAATTTCGCCCGCGGGATCCGTGACTGCGAGACCGATGCGTTGATCGCCATAATCGATGCCGAGAACCACCATAAATAAAAAAATCAAAAGGCAAAAGGCAAAAAGCTCTTTTGGCCTTTCTGCTTACTTTTGATTTTTGCGCTTTGCATTTTGCGTTTTATTGAGCGAGCGTCAGAATGCGTGCACCATCTTTGGTGACCACAACGGTGTGTTCTTCATGCGCAGTCAACGCCGCTTCTGCGGCGAGTACCGTCCATCCATCTTCCGCAATGCGCACCGAATCGTCTTTTCCCGCGATCACCATGGGCTCAATCGCGATGACCAGATCTTCCGCAAGCGTTGTTCCTTCGCCCGGACGTCCGTAGTTGGGAACGCGCGGGTCTTCATGGACAGCATAGCCAACCCCGTGCCCCGTCAGATCGCGTACGACAGAAAATCCTGCGGTTTCAATGACGCGTTGAATGGCAAGACCGATATCCCCCGTGGTGGCGCCAGGCCGCACAGCTGCAATGCCCGCAGCAAGTGCTTGGCGGGTCACTGTAATCAGTCGCACCGCAACCGGCAGTCCCCGTCCGACAATAATCGTTATGGCGGTATCCGTGTAGAGACCTTTATACATACAGCCCAAGTCGAGACCGACCACATCGCCTTCCTGCAGCGGTTCTTCGGTGGGTACGCCATGGACAACGGCATTGTTGACAGACACGCAGAGTGATGCCGGAAACGGTCGCCCATAATCGCCGGTGTATCCTTTAAAACTGGGCTCTGCGCCGGCGGCACGCAAACGCCGCTCCGCTTCCCGATCAAGCTGGGCGCCTGTTGTTCCTGGCTGGGCCAAGGCGGCAACCTCCTCCAGCACGCTACGGAGAATCGCGCCACCGCGAGCGAGAAGCTCAATCTCTTGCGGAGACTTCAATTGACCGGAACGTCGGCTCATGCGTTCTGTCCCCGCACAGCGGCGTGTACTTCTTGCGTGACGTCTGGAATGGACTGGTGCCCATTGACGTGGGCGACGAGTCCCTGTCGCTGAAAAAATTGAATGACCGGAAGCGTACGAAAGCGATACTCTTCCCACCGCTTATGGGACGTTTCCAACGTATCGTCTACGCGTTTGACGAGTCGGCCTCCGCACGCGGGACACTGTTCCGGTACATCTACGGGAAGCATCGTCGAGCGCTTACATGCTTCGCACACCCACCGCTGCAAAATACGTTGTACGGTCTCCGGTTTTGGCACATCAAGAAACACTACTAGGATATCATGAATGCCCTCTGCACGAAGAGTCTTGAGAAGAATTTCTGCCTCGTGCAATGTGCGCGGTGATCCCTCAAGCGCCACGGACTTCCCTTCTTGCACACTGCTGACGACACGTTCTGTCACAATGCGCGCAACAAGCGGCGGCGGTGCAAGACGCCCGGAATCAATAATCACTTTTACCTGCCTCGCACGTGGAGAATCTTCCCTGCTCAATGCGCGCAGCATGCCGCCCGTATCAATAGACTCAAAACCCATGTCCTGCTTCAGCGCAGAAACCTGCGTTCCCTTTCCAGAGCCTGGCGGGCCCATAAACATGACCACCATGCATATACTGTAGCGTAGCAAGCTCATCGCTGATAGCGGGAAAAAGCTGAGAGCTGAAAGCGAACGAAGGGAACGCGAAAACCGCAGAAACGCGATGAGATGCGAAGAGCTGGAGCGAGTACCGACTGACGCGTATTGGCGATACGCGGAAGGAGGGACGGAGCGAAGCTCGAGTCCGAAGGATGTGCACATCGGAGCATCTGGCTTTGCCAGTGGACCGACGTGCACACAGCTCGCGGATTTTTGAGGTTTTAGAGAGATTCGTACTCGCGCATGGTGAGCTGCGCGTCAACTTGTTTCATGGTCTCCAAAATAACGGAGACCACAATGAGGAGTCCCGTGCCACCGATCGTCAATGCTGCGGAACGCGTAAATCCTTGGAGCGCGAGTGGTAAGACGGCAATAGCACCGAGAAAGAGCGCGCCGGCAACGGTAATACGGTTCACGATGCGTTTGAGAAACTGCGCGGTCATGCCGCCCGGGCGAATGCCGGGAATAAATCCTCCCTGTTTCTGAAGATGCTCCGCGATCTTTTGCGGATCAAAGACGATGGCCGTGTAAAAATACGTGAAGAGGACGACGAGGAGGAAATAGAACAGCCCATAGACCCAGTTCGTGTTGAAAAGTTGCACCACCTGTTGGGCAATACGCGCGACGGCGCCGTTCTGCGTCCCCACGAAAAATTGCGCGATGACACCCGGAAAGAGGAGAAGCGAGAGCGCAAAAATGATGGGAATCACCCCCGCCTGATTGACGCGCAGGGGAAGGTGCGTGGAGACAC
>CAZVRG010000012.1:0-29164 GCA_964630025.1 uncultured Candidatus Saccharibacteria bacterium | reverse complement strand
ATTCTTGTTGTTTCTATTTTTCCATCGGTTGTTTCTCGAACCGAACAATTTCGGACTCCGCGGCGAATCGTTCTTTATTTCTCAAGGCGTGTGGTTTTTTGCAGTTGTCTCCATTCTTCTCTCGGCAATCGTCTGGTTTGCCCTCCGCATGCATCCGCTGATGGCATTTGGAGCCGTCGTGGGCTCCACCGCATTCTTTATTACCCACGGATTCAAAGAAAACGCAGAAAAAAGCGAGAAGAAACTCATGCGCGAGGGCCTCACGGACATGAGCAAAATATTTTACCTCGAAGTCATTGACGCTACGTTCTCCATCGACGGCGTGCTGGGCGCCTTCGCGTTTACGCTCTCCGTGCCGCTCATTTTGCTCGGCAACGGTCTTGGCGCGTTGGTGGTGCGGCAGCTGACCATCGGAAATATTGACCGCATCAAGCGGTACGCCTATCTCAAGAACGGCGCAATGTATTCCATTCTGTTTCTTGGTCTCATCATGCTCCTGGATAGTTTCGGCTTTCACATTCCAAGCTGGATAAGTCCCATCCTAACGTTTGGTGTCATCGGCTTCTTCTTCATCAAATCCATCCGCGGACAGCAACCAAGTAGCACGCCGCTTCCGGCGTGAATAGTCTACAGAGGTTTCTACCCCGCTTTAGAAGTACTTGAGCGGGTTTACTGGTCTGTCGTTTTGGCGTACTTCGAAGTGGAGGTGCGGGCCGCTGCTGCGTCCGGTGCTCCCCACTTTCCCAAGCACTTCCCCGCGGCCGATCTTCTGTCCCGCGGTTACGTTCGCGGCGCTCAAGTGCGCGTAATAGGTCTTCACGCCTCCGTGGTCAATAATCACGAGTCTGCCGTATCCGCCCAGCCACCCAGAGAACGAAACGGTTCCATCCTGTGCCGCCTTCACGGACTGGTGACTTCGATCGGGAAGATCAATGCCCGTGTGCCGCCACCCAAAATACTGTGAAATTCCTCGCGTGGCGGAAATCGGCCACAGAAGATCTGCGCCAGGAACACGGGGAGCAGAAACCGCCGGCGCCTGCGGCGCAGACGTATCCTCGGGTTCCTCATGACGTGCAATGACCGGACGCGGCGTTGCGCGCAGCTGGCCATCAGGGATGACCAGCTTCTGCCCAATACGGATCGCTCCGCTTTCCCCAAGATCGTTCTGCGCGATAATGTCCTCCGCTTTCGCATCATATTTCTTCGCAATACCCACAACATCATCTCCTTTTGCCACCGTATGGAGCACGCCGGAGACAGGAAGAATCACCAGAATATCGCCGGGGCGAATGAGATCGCCGTCACGAATACCGTTGGACCACAGCACGCTGTTTGTCGAGACGCCGTAGCGCGCCGCGATGCTGGAAGGCGTATCACCGTCTTTCACGGCATAGGCTACAACGCCTTCGCGGCGGACGGCAGACGCTTCTGCCGTCTCTGGCACATCGGTGGAAATAAGTGCGTTACCACCCAACGTGTTGGCGAGCTCAAATTCGATATCGTCTTCCGACACGCCACCCGCAACCGCGGAAGGAATCAAGCCGATCAGCGCGCCCCGCGCAGCTGCTTCGCGCGAGCGCTGGGGAGGAACCGCCCCTTCCTCGATTTCTCCCTCACCAAAGAGCGCAAAGAGGAGAGAGCCTCTGTCGGCGGCGGTCGTAAAGAGATTTGCCCCGACCACAGCCCCGACAAGCAGCAGGACCACACCATGTACCCAATACTCTTTGGGGAACATCAGTTTCCGACGCGGGAGAAACCAGGTCATCCAGAACCCCGTGACGCCAAAGAGACGCCGGAGGAACAGACTCACATCAAGCCGTTCCCGCAATCGGTCAGGGAACGACCGTTCTTGTTGCGCAAGAGGAAGCGGCAACGGCGTCAGCGCCTGTTTGTCCTGCTCCGCGAGGGAATGCGATATTTCTGCTCCATGCGCAATAGGCCCATGCTCGGCTCGAGAGCGAGGGTGCACCAGTCGCTGAAGACGACGTACAAAGGTGTGCAAGGGCACAGGGGATCCCACAGAGGACGAAAACGATCATCCCCCGCGGGCGGCGTATGGTCAATGTGCTGTCAAGGGAGAATGACACATCATCGCTCTCCTGACGCATTGTAAGAACATAGAAGCGGCTCATTGTCGATAACGCTGTTCAATTACATGCTCCGGCCGGAGTATACTTGGCGCACATGCACATTCTTCTGCGACGCATGGTTCTTCTTCTCGCGGTGTGCGCCATTGCGATGAGCGCACACACGGCCTCGGCGGAAGGGGAAGACGATACGCCGCCGCCACCCAAAGCTTCCACAGCCGCAAAAAAGCCGAGTTCCAAAGAACAGGGGCTTGCGTCGTGGTACCGCTCAAAACGAGCGCTCGTTGCCGCGCATCGCACACTTCCCGTGGGGACGAAAGTCAAGGTGACAACGCCGAAGGGAACATCGGTAGTGGTGACTATTGCCGGACGCGGACCATTCATTCCGGGTCGCGTCATTGACTTGAGCAGCGATGCATTTAAACGTCTTGCCACGCTTGGGACCGGAGTGCTGCGCGTGACGATTCAGCGGTTATAAGTATAAGAAGAAATGTAGATCATGTCATTGCGAGCGCAGCGAAGCAATCTCATCGTGTCATAACGAAAAGATTGCTTCGTCGTCCTCGCGGACTCCTCGCAATGACAGACAGGATGCCCGATTCTCTTCTGGACGCGAAGAAACTCGCGGCATATCTGCGCGAGCACAATCTTCCTCCGCTCCATCGTTTCGGCCAGCATTTTCTTATTGACGAGGAAGTTCTTCAGGCAATCGTGGATGCAAGCGCAACTGACCCCACAATTCCCGTCATGGAAATTGGCGCAGGGCTCGGAGTGCTGACACGGGCGCTGGCGCGCGAGAGGGAGCAGAGAGCAGGGGACAGGGGACAGGGAGCGACCCCTCTTATCGCTGTCGAGCTCGACCGGCGGCTTATCCCGCTCTTGAAGGAACGGACAAAAGAATATCCTTCGGTTCATGTCGTACATGCAGACATTCTGAAATTGCCCGTCTCGTCCCTGCTCCCTGCTCCCTGGCCCCTGTCCCCTCATGGATACGACGTCATCGGCAACATCCCGTACAACATCACGGCGCCGATCCTCAAAAAATTCCTTACACCCACCTTCGCCACCAGTCGCGGTTCATACCGCGACTCCGAAAAAAATATTGGTGTCCCCCGTAGCCTTGGCGAAGGGGGACGGGCTTCGGTGGGCGTCGCTGACCATCTTGAAAGAGAAAAAAGTGCTCCGCCACGGCCGCGGCAGATGACTCTTCTTGCGGATCAGAGTGTCGCTGAAGCAATTGCCGCTACGCCGCCGCACATGAGCATCCGCGCCATCAGCGTTCAAGTCTTTGCCGAACCGACCGTTGTCCGCGCGTCTATCCCACCCTCCGCATTCCTGCCGCCACCGGAAGTTTCTTCTGCCATTCTTCTGCTTCATACCCGTCCAGAACCGCTCGTGAACAGCGCCGAGGAATCACGATTCTTCCGTCTGGTACGCGCCGGCTTCTCGCAAAAGCGAAAAACGCTCGCAAATGCGCTCGCGGCTACGTACCGAATACCGGCCGAAGCCACGGCGAAGCGCGTGCGCGAAGCCGGGATTGATCCCTCCCGTCGCGCGCAAACGCTTTCAATTCCTGAATGGATACAACTACTAAAATCGTGGGAGGCGCCGGATGCTCCCCGAGCGCCTTGAGCGCGCGAGCGGGCACGGCGTCCCGCGATGGCGGGACGAGCGAGCGCGCGTTGGCTGAGTCCCGCACGCTGGGCGGGACGAAGGAAGCGAGGGAAGCGCCGGCGACTCCTCTTGTGCTACACTTTCCACGAGCTCATACCCACCGATGAAACGGATTCTTCTTATTGGAGGTGTTCTCGTGCTCCTCGTCGGAGTGGCGCTTGCCGGGTATGCCGTTGTGAGCCGTCGCGGCGCAGACACAACGACGCCGGAGGTCACCGACGGCACGGGCGGTACTCTGCCGGAAGGCGGCGAGGCATCGCCGGCGCCACCCGGCGGCACACACGTCTCAACATCGCTGTCCATTGCCTGCCCGGAAAGCTGGACGGGACTGTCGGACGGAGATAACGACGGCCTTCCGGATCAAGCCGAAACCGTCTATCGCACCAACGAAGCCAACGCGGACACGGACGGGGATAGTTTCCTTGATGGTCAAGAAGTCCGCGGCGGCTACGATCCGCTGAAGAAAGAGGGGAACCCGCGCCTCGACAGCGACCAAGACGGTCTCCTCGAGCATGAAGAATGCAAGTGGCGCACCGACCCGTTCAATCCGGACACAGACGGCGACGGCTTTCGCGATGGCGATGAAGTGAAAAATGAATTTGATCCCACCATTAAAGGCGATGGCACGGGAAATGATGCCTTACCCTCCCGCCGCGCCCAACAAACGCAACAGAGCCTTGATCAATTGCGCCCGAATCCGAACTCCTCAAATTACACGGAGGGCTTGGCCGGCATTATTACGCAAGGCCAACCCACGTCTGAACTCGGGAAAACACAGGTGACACCGCAGCAGGTTGAGCAGATTTTAAGCACGGCGCGCCTGAACACCGCGCTTCCCAGCGTCTCTCTTTCCCAATTGAAAGTGGGAAGCTCAAACACCGCCGCGGATATTCAGCGCTACATCCAGGAAGCGGACGCGCTGCGCCCGCGGGAGTTTAATGATTCCACATCGCTGACAAATGCACTCGTGAGCGCAGTCTCGGGGAATACGTCGGGATTAAGTTCCCTGCGCTCGCGCCTCACGACGTACGACCAAGGTCTCCAAAAACTCTCCGTGCCGCCATCTGCCGTCGAGCACCACCGGTTGCTCATCGCGAACACCCGCTTTGTGAATGAGCGGTTCGGCGAAGTGGTTGCGGGGGGCGGCAGCGATCCGGTGAAAGCGTACCTTGCGCTGCGTGCGCTTCAAGTTGGTCTTCCAGAACACCTGCAAAACTTGCAAACCGCTCGCGCGCAACTGGAATCGCTCGCGCAGTAACAATAAAGGGGCGCGGGGACGAGTGAACCTTCCCCGAAGGGAAAAATTGTGCTACACTGCGCATAAGACAAACGCAGACATGAAATTCCACGGTATATCTCCGAAGTGGACAAGGGCCGGGAAGAAGCTCACCGCGGGGTGGTTGATTATGTATATTCTCATCAGCGCTATTGCGCCTATCTCCTTTACTCTTTTTCCGCAGGAAGTTTTCGCACAGACATGTCCAGGAGGAAACTGCCCCCTTCAGCGTGGAGGCGGGATTTCCATCCCTCCCAGCAATATTGGCGGTGGTGGAATTAACTTCGGCCGTGGCGAATTCGACCAAGGCGGCGGACTCTTTGGCGGTGGTTTTTTCCGCGGCGGCGGAGGCGGAGAAGGACTGCGTGGGCTTCTCGGTGGAGCAATTCGTGGGTTGTTAAAAAATCCGGCGATGCTTCTCCTGCTCGTGACGCTTCTCCAGCAATTGTTCAGTGGTTTTGGACGCGGCGGAGCGACGCCGCAAACAGGAGCAGTGGAAGAGCAGCCTATATTTGGAAGCGGCTCTATCGGTCCCACCCGTACAGGCTCACGCGATGGAAGCGGGACAACACCTTCGTTTTCACTCACGGAACCTGCCGTTGTGTATCGTTTAGACGAATCAGGGATTTCGCCTTCATTCTTCACCATTCAGCGCGGACAATTCATCCGTATCGTGAATACGGCCAACGGAAATCGCACACTCTATTCCGATCCGCATGATCCCGCCCGCGCAACACCCGGCGCGGTGACCGATGCGTGCGGGACGCTCTCGCCAAATCAAACGTGTCGCGTCTATTTTACCGAGCCCGGAGCTTTTGGATTTCACGTGCATGAAGTTCCCACACAACGTGCGACCGTGACAGTGCAGTAACACACCGAGATACATGTTTCGAGTGTTGCGAAAAATACGCGCATACCAACTGGCCGCTTTCGGTATTGCAATTGGATCTTGGCTCCTTGTTGCCTCCTCCGCCGCGGCGCAGATCAGCCTCTTGCCGGTCATACCTTACGACAACCTGCCTCCTTGGAGGACCATCGTACCAGATTTCGAGCGCGGGTTCGCTAACCTTCGCAACGCCGGCGGATTTCCTATTCGCGTTGCGGCACCCGTCAGAACAATTTCTCCGCAAATTATTGAGCGGGCCTTTTCCGGGGCCGGAGGAGGCACTGTCGCCTTCGGTTTTGGCGCGCACAGCTCCCCCGGTCTCGAAGGCTGGTCGCACATCCCAGGCGTCACACGAGCCGGCGTAGTAAGGAACGTGGCGGAAACCGCTCGACGGTATGGCGCCCACGGGCTCATCATTGATGGATCCTGCGGCGGCGGCACGTGTGTACAGGTGTGGGATCGTCTCCCGGACGATCTGAAGCCATACGCGACCGTCATCACGTCCGGTGGGAGAACACAGGAGGGATTCTTTCCCTCAACAAAAACACATCGCGTTGATGCGTTTCTTAATGTTGTCACCAAAAATCCACGTTTTGACCTGAATGGAGATGGTGACTTGTCGGTTGAGGAGCTGATTAAGGCACGTGATTTTTTGTCACAGAACGGATACCCCCGATTCCAGACAATCAGTTTCGGGGCGAGTGACTTCAAGCGCTCCCTCTTCTCAAAAAAACCGGGAGGAGGATCATCGCCTCCGAATCAGCAAAAACCAAACACCAACGTCAAAGCAGTCTGTGCTAACCTCCAGCAGGATCGCGTACGTGCGGAGATCCCTATTTTTGAAGGCACACACCACTCCTCATTCCCCGCACCCAACGGTTCTGTGACGATTCTCGACCCGAAGTGGGAAGCGGCGCTAGTGAATCAGCAAGAACTCCTTATGCTCCAAGCGTTGGAATATACCGTACAAAATAAAATGCCGAAGTTCACAGAATGGCAAAAGGCGTTCATCGAATATATCCGCACAAAGGAGGTTGCGCGCTTCAACGCGGGAAGTCCCGCGGAGGGCCTCATTGGCGGGGGTGGAACAACCGCGGCACGCAGCCAAATTTCTGAAGCCCAGTATCACTTCGTGAACGTACAAGGAGAAGACACTAAGGATTGTCCGAAGGATTCCAGCGGAAATCCGCAACCGGGACCGGCATACGAGAGCCAACGCTCTGTCCCGCCTATTGCTCCCCCGTCGCCCCCAGATAACAGAGGTAACGACTTCCGAGACTTCGACCGAGGACGGAATGATTTTGGCCCGGGCGGTGGTGGCGGCGGACCCGGCGGCAATAGCCCGTTCGCGCAACTCCTGCCGGCGCTCTTGCAGCGTTCACTTCTGCAGTCACTCCTCCAGCAACAAAGAAATGGCGGTACTACTCCCGCACGTCCCACGCCGCGACCATCCCCGACAGCGTCGTCAAATCCTGTTGTCTGCGCCCAAAACTACGACCCCGTCTGCGGCGTGGACGGAAAAACGTATACAAACCGCTGCAGTGCGGAACAACAGGCAAAAGTCGCTGTCGCGCACACGGGAGCCTGCATGGCGGCGTCGCAGACATCGGGAAGCACCGCAGCAGGACTTGTGCAAAGTCTTCTTCAAGGTGGCGTACCTGGATCGCTTCTTATGCAAATCATTCGGGGAGTTGTTGGACTTCTGTTAAGCGTGTTTCAGACATAACGCACTGTGGCACATGAGGCGCATCCAAGCATGGACATTCCTCCTTGGCGGAGGAATTGCGATTTTCGTGCATCTCCTTCTGTCGCCGACGAGCATATCCCAACAACAGGGCCCAAAGGTGATCACGCGTCGCGAATGTGATCCCTCAATACTCGAGGCTCCGTCTGGAGAACAGCAAGCAGGATTTAAAAGAGTCCAACCGCTTCTCGGGCAAGTGTCGGCCAGCTACAGCTGGTTCGGCAATATTCTCGGTGCGATCGGGAGTCTTGTGCAGCCCTTCAGTGCAGACCCAAGGTATCTCGGCTATAAATCCGGCCAGCAACCCGGGTTTGATTTCTTTTGGGGCTTCACCTCGCAGGGATATAAACCAAATGTCAGCCGTCTCTACAGGGGATTTAAGGGGATTGGCGGTCAGAATGTGACTGATGTGTCACAGCTGGGCGTTGTGGGGAGGGAGTGTCCGGGTGATCCGTTCTGGGTTGCTTTCCCACGACCTAGCAATGTCGAAATCCCTCCGCCGTACCAAACGACGCATTTCGATTGGGATTGTTTCTGCCGGTACGATGAGCAGGTCGCATGCCCGACGGGGTTTCCGCCACCTCTTGGCGTTCCGATCTTCACCCCGGGGCTAAACTTGCACCGCAGCTACGGAGGCACGGCGGGATTTATCTCCTGTTCTCAATGCTTCGGCCCGCACAACATTCGAAAGCACGATTTCTACGTCGGCACAAAAAAGGGATCACATTTCGGATATCCCTCCATGGCGGGCGACTCCGGCTACCAAGAATGCCTGCGGCAAAGTCTCGGCAGTCCCACAGATCCGCAGCAAATTTACGGCCTCTAATGTATTCCTGACTACAAGAAAACAGGCTTCCCCGTGAAGAGAAGCCTGAAAATCTTGCAAAGAACTACTGCACTTGTTCGTCCCGCACCAGCCATCCTTCGATGGAACGGTAGCTGGGAAGATGGACATCCCACACATACCCTTTCCGTCCTCCGGAATTACCCTCGATGACGCGCGCCGTCTTGGTGCGCGGATCCGACGCCAGTACCACCACAATGTGCTTCTTGCTCGTCGCCGTCTGATCAAAGAGGAGGAGAGAACCGGGCGGGGGAAGATTGTTCCCCGTGTAGGGGACCTTCCGAAAGCCGGGCGTTGGATCTACCCAGTAATTGTCTTTCGGCGGTGGAGGGAGTTGGCAGCCGAGATACCACACAGCAAACTGATCTGCGGCCCAGCTGCATACGAGTTCCCGTGTGTATACTTCCCCTTTCCCGTAATCAGACACGACTATGCCGCCGTCCCACTCCAAACCGAGAAGCTTTGGCGTCCGGCCAAGTGGCACGGGATTCGCGAGATAGACGGAGAGATTCCCGTCACTGGCGGAGGTGATGGTAAACGAATTCAGCATGCCGTCCCATCCGCAGGCCCTTCCCGATTGGAGAGGACCGAGGAGAGATTCGTACTGAAGGTTCCACACGCCGTTCCCCGCGAAGAAAACGAATACTTCATACCTCGAACAGTGCGTACGCGCGATCAGATTGGTTGTCCATCGCTCATATCCGATCCCCCTCCCGCCACGCGAACCGACAGGGATTTCCTTTTCCGATGCCGTTTCTACCCCCGCCGTTGTTGCTATGTCACGAAACGTAGCAACCCGTTTTCGGACGCGGGCACGAACATCGTCGAGCGTGGTTGAGCGCGGAAATCGGAAGATACGCAGTCGCGTCCATCCCGGTTCAACGCCCTGCTCCTCAAACGTCCATGCCTGAAGATTCTTCGCGTCTTTCCACCACGGATGCTGCGTATCCGCAGTCGCGACTTCCTTCCATCCTCGCGGAAGCGTGATACGAAACAGCTCGTTCTTTTCCGTGAAGACGGTGCCAGCTGGAGCAACGGCATCACTTCCTAATTCGACGCGCCGCGCGATTCGTTTCACGTCCTGCGCGAACGCCTGCGTGCAGAAGGTACAGCAGAGGCAGACCACACAGATCTTGCATATGGTTCGACTGATCACCATCAGACAGACCCTCCGGTTCGAGTGCTGGTTTTTGGTTGTCTAAAGAAGAAAACTCTGTGGGGCAAAAATAGCACGAAACACGGCTGCTGTCAAGCGCTTGGCTCCCCACAGCAAGCTGTGGGGCATGGGACACATCGGGGTGCTCGCTTTCGCTCGCAGGGCGCACGGACGGGCAGCCGCTTCGCGGCTGTGTGCTCTGACTCCCCCGTGCCAAGCACGGGGGCTTGCCGCACGGTAGTCAAGTTTCCCGTAATGGTTCGCGGAGCCTGCTTCAAAGCTCTTCTTTTCATCGTTGTCATTCTGAGCAAAGGCATGCTCGACGGGCCAAAGCGAAGAATCTCTCCGCGACACGCGGCAGAGATCCTTCAGCCTAGAGGCTTCAGGATGACAAACCTGTATCCGTGATATATCTACCCACCAGTACCGTAAACAAGAGTGTTACTATGAATGTCCATGCGTCGCGTTGTTATTACGGCCATCCTTTTCTTCGGCATAGGAAGTGCGCTCCTTCTGCCGCGTGGGACATCTGCCGCTATTTGGACACCATTCACAGCGGATTCGCCGCAGCTGTTTTCCCGCGTGCAAAGCCTCCTGCGCGATCTCGTAGAGAAGATCGAAAGCCTTGTTGGAGGACCATTGCAGACGTTCAAAATTCCCGATCGCCTTCAGCTTGGCGCCCGCCTGTTCTATCAAGCCCCGGCCGTTCCGTCCGGCGTGCCCCTCCCCGCACGACGCGGAACGCCGCCATCACCTGTTCCCGGCGAGTGTGCGGGGGAAGTATGTCATGACGTGGCAGGATTCAGCGGCGACCCCGAAGAGTTGACCCGCCAGGATCTTGGTCATACGCATGAAGAAGAACGGTAAACGAGTATCCAGTTGTCGTGACGCTTGGATTCATCGTAGCCTTTGGCCTGCAATGAAATCGCGAACAACGCGCCGCTTCCATGTGTATTTACGCCCAGAACCGGAAGGCGGGTTTACCGTAACGGTGCCCGCGCTTCCCGGCTGCGTGACGTATGGTCGAAACGTAAAAGAAGCGTCTGCGATGGCAGACGAAGCAATTCGCGCGTACCTCGCGAGCCTGCTAAAACACGGCCAAGAATGTAATTAGCTGTCCTTGCGAGGAATCTCGCCTGCGGCGAGATGACGAAGCAATCTCATCGTGCGCCAGTTAATTCGTCGTACATATCTTGCCAAGATGGATTAACTTTATCGATAAGGCGAATTTTATCGAGACGCGATCCGCCTTTGAGTTGCTTCTCTCGCTCGATAGCAACCCGAATATCTGGACAGAGTTCGTAATACACAAGTTTGTGCAGATGATACCGATGAGTGAACCCTTCGATGACACCTTCCCTGTGCTGCCACACACGTTTCAAAAGATTACTGGTCACACCAACATACAGAATCGTGTGCCATTTGTTTGTCAGGATATATACGGCTGGCTGTTTTTCCACGTCATTACTGTACTCTCACGCGATGAGATTGCTTCGTCGTCCCTTAGGGGACTCCTCGCAATGACACGGGAAAAGACCAAGGTGGTATTCTAAGAGCGCTGCATGTTGAGACTTTCCATCGTTGCGATTCCCGCGCTTATTGCCGTGATAATTCTTGCGGGTGTGGTAGGCGTACGCAGCCTCGTGCGCAGCACCGCACCCCCTGCGCCGACGTTGCTCCCGCGTTCACCGTCACCGATCTCGTTTCCGAGCGCGGATCCATTGCCTGATGTCGCACTCCCCACAATTCGCGCCGACAGCGACAAGGACGGCCTCCCGGATGATTTGGAACGTATCTACCAAACCGATGCGAATAATCCCGACACGGACGGCGACGGTTTCCCCGATGGGGTAGAGGTGGCAAATGGATATGATCCGACGAAGAAAGCGCCGGGGGACAAAATCACGATTCCCGCCCCGCCATCTCCTTCGGCTGCACCGACGTTCACAGAACAATTTCTTGCACGCACGGGACTGCCGAATGATCCAAAGAGCCTACTGAAGAGCGACGAGGTAGGAAATTTCATCGCGGAGTCAAATGTCCGCGGGTTTCTTCCCACCGTCACCGACGCAGATCTCACCATTGTGGGTGCGGCGGGGAAAGATTCGATCGTTCGATACCTGAATGCGGTGAGTATCCCGCAAAATCCGCGCATGGCGCTTGTCGACGTGAGCGATGTGTCCAAAGCGTTTGCAACCCTCACGCAGTCAAACAATGATGCGCCACTGCGCGACGTTATTGGGAAATTTGATCGCAATCTCACAGAACTGAAGAAAGCGCCCGTTCCTGGGGAAGCCGTGGCTCTCCACAAGCAATACGTTGCCGCGACACTTGCGTTGAAAGAAAACGCGGAGCGTTTGTTGAAATACCGCGAGGACTATGTTGGCGCGCTCGTTGCCGCGTCCCGCATCGAAAATCTTCGCGGTGTCTTTCAAGCAGTGGAAACCGGCATCCGCGATCTTGAGAAAAAGTACAAGATTTCGTGAGGTGACATGCAAGAATCTCCGCCACGCCAGCAAACCAAATCAAAGATTTCCTGGATCGCCGCCATTCTGTTTAGCGGGTATCTGCTCATGCTTGATACAGTTGATGTGCTGCTCCTGCTCTTTGGTCTCGACGATTTTCTCATCACGGACATGCTCGCGTTCCCCATTACACAGCTTTACCTGCGTTGGATGGGCGTGCGCGGCACATACAATCTCTTGGGGAACATGCTCGAATTCGTTCCGTATCTTGGATCGCTTCCGCTCCGCACGATGTCGTTCATCTTCACCGTGTGGATGACGTGGAAAGAGGAGCGGAAGGCTGCTCTCACACAAGCACAATCAGCGCTTCAAAGGACACGGGGGAGCACGGCACCCCTACCATCCCGTACCCCCGCACTGGCCCCGGCACGAGCGCGTGCCGGCATGGATATTCGAGTGGCGAAATAGTCACTCTGTGTACAGTTATGCGTACAGTGAACCGTCCGATTTGACCGACAGCTAAAAATACGCTATACTTCAACCAACGCTCATACCATGAGCGTGGCAAACACTCATACCCAAAAAACACATTTCTTTCCTCATGACCCTGCCAACATTCATTGGCATTACGGAACTGCGAAACAACGTCCGCAAAGTCTTTGACCGACTCTCAAAAGACGGCGGGCCCGTTGTGGTTATTCGGGAAAGCAAGCCCGAAGCGGTGATCATGCCCTACAAGGACTTTGAAACTCTTGTGAACCCCGTTAGAGGCGGGGCTTCTACCGGGGTGGATGGGGGAGTGGCGGCGCCTGTGGCGGGAGGAAAGGAGGAGGGATGAGGGAACAGGGAACAGAGATCAGGGAACAGGCACCGACTCCTCGACGCGATGCGGCGTCTCTGCTCCCTGTTGCCTGTTCTCTGTTCCCTCAGCACTTCTCCTTCTTTCCTGCGCTGGTCTTGGGGACACTCATTGCCGGGGGGCTATTCATCATCCCGCAGGCTGCTTTTGCCGACCCCCACGCCACGTTCTTCACGAATCGCGGTCAAGAGCAACTCTTCTTCAACGTGCTCGCGGCGCTGAATCAGTCGGACTTCGTGGAACCTCCATCAGGTAGTACGGGGTCCTTGAACATTTCTTCAATAGAGCGCATAGGAGATCATCTTCGCGACGGAGTAGTTCCAACCCCCCAGCCATCTTCGCTCTTCACGCTGACGAATCGCTCTCTTCTTACAGAGCCTGCGGAACGTATCGAGTTGCCACGTATTCGTGTTCGGCAGGTAACTTCAGATGATGGAGACGTTTACTTCCGCGAACGCGTTGCGCAGCGTGCACTGGTTGAAGCGCAGCGTGTGGAGTTTACGAATCTCCTCTGCAGTTTTCGTCTGCTCTACTTTGGTGAAATAGAGGCAAAAGAATGCCTGGAGCAACAGCGGCTTGGGGGAGTGTAGTCGCGCCACTCTCATGAACTCTCGCGCGCAAATCGTCACATCCTCTCTTCTCCTTGCGGGGATATGTTTCGCTTTCTCTGCGTCCGCGCAGGACTCTTCAGCAGTGGGAAATATTGCGGGAGGAGCATTGGCAACTGTGAAGAAAAATTTGGGAACGGGATGGCCGCCGAATTATCTTCTGATCCCCGGCGCGAGTAGAGTCACGGCGCTCCTGGAAATGCTTGGATTTCCGGGATCCCCACCAAGTGAATCCGGATATATTGAACGCAACGCGGAATACTTTTCCCCCGAGGTTGTTTCCTATTTCAAAACCTGGCTTCCTTATGATGTCGCGAACGTACAGCCTGCCGATCGAAAGGATATCCCTTTCCCCTCCCCAAACCCAGCGACGAGCAACGAAACGCCGTTCATCACTGGGGCAAAGAGCGTCGAAAACTTCACGTGGGACAATTTTCTCGCAGACGTTCAACACTCCGTGCACGCGCAGGCATTTGATATTCTCTCAACATACTATCAGCGGGAAGCAGAACACCTTGAAGCGTTGAATAGGGAACTAGATCACGGCGATGGGCGCCTGGCTCTGAAGGGGACCGGGGGCACCCGCGGCATAGGCGGCCAGGATATTGGGCGGAATGTGATTCAGCCCGGAGACGTGAAATTGGCTGCAGAAGTTGCCGGCGATGCAATTGTAAAACTTGCAGAAACCCAGGATCCTGCCGTGTTATCCGTAACCTCCCCCGATGCGCCGCTTCCGAGCGTGTTCGCTCCTTCTCCTCAACCACCGCGAAGCGCGGTGATCCGCGGAGGGTCAAACGCTGCGTCTCAAGCGGCACGCAGCTTAGGGCTTCTTCCCGCAGCGGATCCGTTTTCTCCGCTCCTGAACGTTCCGCCAGACGTCGCGGATGTCTACCGCGACAATATTACCGACCGCCTGCGGAACATTTTTGATACTGCGGGGAGTCTGTCCGATCTCTTCGATCGTTTCGGACCAAGTTCCGGCGAAGCGTTGCTGGGGATCTTTGACGGACCGCGCCTTCTCAATCTTCTTGGGCAGGGCGGCGGAACGTCTCCCATACCAAACCTTGTCCCTGCGAAAGAACACCCAAATACTCCAACCAATTCCGCGCAACGAGACGCCTCTACTGTTCGGGATGCTGCTCGCCTCCTCGGCCTTCCAACAAGCGAACAATGGATTATCGGCCTTTCTCCCGCACAAGACCTCTACGGCATTCGAGGGACAAATGCAGAAACCGGCCAGCGCGTCACGCTTGGCGAGAGCATGTTCCCGCGAGGAACGAATGCGTGGGTGGTTCGTGCGGGGAATGAAGCGGTGTTTGTCAGCGATACGAGCCGCACTGCGGTGCGGCTTCGTGACGTACAGTACAGATAATATGTGTACGCATTTTTTCTCACACGCTCGAATCGCTGTACTCACGTTCGTTGTGTGCGGAGGAATCATCATGGGGAATACCGTATACGCGCAGCAACCCGGACAGCAAAACCCTCCCCCCCCACAACGCTCAAGTCTCTTGGAGACAAGGGATGCACTGATCCGAGGAGCTTTGACAGTGCAGGGTATCCCTCTTCCAGTACAACAGAAAGTTCTCGAGATTGTTTCGCAAGAGGGACCAAATTGGCTTGAACGCCAACTGAATACGGTGGTGTTTGGGATCTTCTGGGTCTACATGAATATTGTCGCAATCGCGCTTGCGTTCCTTGGGAGGACACTGGATTTCGTCATTAACGTCTCACGGTTTGCGGGAAATCCGTGGGTACAATCCGGATGGCGCATGATGCGCGACTTTATGAACCTCTTGTTTGTTCCCGCGCTCCTCACAATCGCCTACGCAACAATTGCCGGCATCGAGCGCTACGACATGAAGCGTCTTCTTCCGCGACTGATCATGGCCGCGCTGCTGGTGAATTTTAGCCTCGCGATTGGCGGCGCAGCCGTGAGCGCCTCGCGTATTGCGATGACGTCGCTTGCCGGGGATACCCTCAAGCCAGGAACTTCTATCAGCGTGAAGCTTGCGAAAGTAGCTGTTGTCCAAAATTTCTTTGATATCAAACCGGAAGTGATCTGGAATATAGCCGAATCGGGTAACCCGGCAGAAAGAAACAAAGATGCGGCGACGACAATGCATTCTATAAAGTTTGTTACGGGCGCTATTATTGCCGCAGTGATGCTCACCATTGTCACGGTGGCGTTGGGCGCAGTGACGCTGATGTTTATTATCCGCGTGGTAGTGTTGTACGTGCTTCTTATTCTTTCGCCGATCGGATTTGTGGCTTCTATTCTCCCCCGTACCGCGAAATACGCGGAGCAATGGTGGGACATGTTCATCAACCATCTCGTGTATGGACCGATTATGGTGTTCTTTCTTACCGTTGCGGCGCAGATCGGTGTGAGCACGAACGGGAAAGCAGAATTCTCGACACTTGCAACACAACTGGGTATCAGAACAGATGATCCGGTATCTCAATTTTTCTTCGCGAAAGAAGGGTTGGGATCGATCTTTGGCTCGATGTTCGAGGCGTTGTTTGTCGCGCTGTTCATTATTATGGCCTTGTACATCGCGACGGAAGCCGGCGCATTCGGTGCATCAATTGGGACAGCGGTTGGACGAGGATGGATTCCAAGCATCGCGCGAGCTCCATTTACCGGGCCCGGAGGATTCCTATGGTCTCGAACAGGAGCACCAGCCGTGGCCGGATACAAGCGCGCAAGAGAAGAAGCGGCAAAGGATCGTGTACGAACGGGACTCTTCGGTCAGGTTGGAATGCGTGCCGGATCCATATTCAACCCCAAGCAGCGCGAGGCGATGCAGCGACGATTGGAGGACGAGCAGGTGAAGGATCTCGGCACGCGAAGCGCGACTTTGAAAGAGCTTAACCTGTCCAATCCTGCGCACGCGCGCTACGCGCTCGACAAAGAGCTTGTCCGAGATCAGAAAGATTTTGAAGGAGCTCTCGGTGCGGTAAAAGTGAACTCACCGGAATTCAACAAAGGCGCAAAGAACTTCCAGAAGCGATTCGTCGTTGCGGGAACAAACTTTGTGACTCGGGTACGCAAGAATACACAGGCAACTGATGCAGATTACGAAGAATCGGCGCGCGGCCTCTCTGCTGATGACGTGTACGAAGCAGCGAAGAGAGAACCTGCATTCTTTGATAAGGTTTTCTACGGTCAAGTAAAACCAACGCGTAACCTGGCGACGGGTATCGCAAACGCGGGTGACCAACAGATGGCGACACGCCTCGCGGCCGCGCCCGGTGCAGCGCCCGCCAACCCCGCCTTTGACGAGGAGCTCCGACGTCGCGGTCTCATTTAGTGTCTTCGATATGCCCGCCGAATCGAAAACCGAATCGTTTCCGCTTGACACGCTTCTGTATCTATGGACATCTCCGGCGACGGCTGATTTCGGCTTGATTTCTCCTGAAGAGTTCGGGGATCGTGTTGCTTCTGCGAAATTACTGCCAGAAAACCTTCGCCGAGCGCTTACCGATGAAGAATCAGCCCGAAAGATTCAGATTCTCACCCTTCGAAAGCACCAACTTTCGATTGAGGAAGCACAGAGTGTAGCAAGAATCGTTGGAAAAATTTTGCGAGGCGATGAGAGCGCCGCGAACCTTCGCACCCTTCTCCAGCAGCAAATCCAAACATCAGACACAATACTTGATAACGTCACGCAAGAAGTAACGAAGGGGTTTGTTACCCCGAATTACTTTCAGATTGCGCAGGTGTATGAGAAGAAGCACCCCACTTCGCCCCGCCAAGCGGCGGGGCTACGCGGGGCAGGCAGGGAGCAGGGGGCAGAGACGAGATACGAGGCAACAGGAAACAGGAAACAGGAAACAGGGACGACCCAATCGGCAGACGGCATTCGGCAACCGCGCATGGATACAGAACGACCTTCTGTAGCGCCGCCCGCAGTAACTCCCATGCCCCCGCGAGCCGCTCCCTTCGACACGGCTCAGGGTAAACCTCCGCGCGTGATTGATCTGCGGAACGGCGGCGTTCCCTCCAGACTTCCGCCTCCCGCCACACCACTGCCTCGAACGAAAGACAACGTTCCCACGCCGCCGACACACCCTTCGGCACCGCCGG
Organism: uncultured Candidatus Saccharibacteria bacterium; assembly: GCA_964630025.1. GTDB lineage: Bacteria > Patescibacteriota > Andersenbacteria > UBA10190 > CAIZMI01 > VMFP01. Next base: position 11,475 of record CAZVRG010000012.1, on the reverse strand, counting down.
TTCCGCCTGGCGTTCCATTGGAACGATTAACGCCGCCATCTTCACCGAAATAGCGTGCGGGCGACTGCACGCGCGTTCTGCACGACTGCAGCGCAGAGACGCCATGCTATACTGAATGCACGCATGACATTAACACTCACAATCACCGACGGTTGGTTGCCTGTTCCCTGCCTGCCCGGCGAAGCCTTGGCGGAGTCGGGTTCCCTGTTCCCTGTTGCCTAGCCCCATGGCATTGCAATTTCAAGTACCGCAATTTGTGGATGTGGAGGATAAAATCTTCGGCCCGCTCACGGTGAAGCAATTCATTATGTTCGTGGTGAACGCCCTCATCATCGCGGCATTCTATGTCGCGCTTCCGCTTCCCATCACCGTGACGCTCGCTATTCCCACAACAATCTTTTTTCTCCTGCTTGCATTTTATAAGGTAAACGGCCGCTCGTTCATGTGGTTTCTTTTCTCCGTGTTGCATTACGTGATGACGGGAAAACTCTTTCTGTGGGAGCGTCGCGGAGAAACGCAAAAGATTCGCGTGGCATCTGCAAGCGCCGTAGAGACCGCACTCATCCGACGCGGTGTCCGCCTTGCAGAACGTCGTGGTCCAACCACAGAAAGTCGCATCCAGCAGCTTGCGCGCATTCTGGACACCTCCGGGAAGATTGTGGATGAGGATCTGCCGGTTCCTTCAGGATTTGAGAAAGCATGATACAGGGAACAGAGAACAGGGAACAGAGAACAGGGAACGAAAAGCGGGCAGTGCGCAATGTTATCCGTTCGCATAAAGATCTCACGGTGTGGAAGAAAGGGTTTTCGTTGGCTTTGGATGTATACCGGCTCACAAGTACGTTCCCTCCAGAGGAGTTGTACGGTTTGACATCCCAGATGCGACGCGCGGCGTTTTCGATCCCAGCAAATATTGCTGAAGGATCTCGTCGCCGCGGAAATGACTATGCGCGCTTTCTTCGAACTTCTGCAGGATCGGCATCGGAACTTGAGACATACCTTCTTGGCGCACAGGAACTCGGCTTTGGCGATCCGCAGTTTATTCAATATTGCCTAGAGAGTACAGATGAAGTTTTACGTATGCTTCACGTACTCGGGGAAAGAGTTCGCGTACAATAAGCTCTGTCCTCTGTCTCCTGTCCACTGACCCCTATGTCATCTCCCCCCACCGCAAAAAAGAAGACGAAATACTCTTCCCAACAATATCTCGATATTGCGGAGATTCGTGACGGCGTGGTGATTCTGCGCGACGGTTCCTTCCGCGCCATTCTTATGGCGAGCAGCTTGAACTTCGCGTTGAAGAGCGAAGAAGAACAAAATGCGATTGTCTATGGTTTTCAGGACGCCATAAACAGCTTGGATTTCCCATTGCAAATTCTTGTCACGTCGCGGCGCATTGATCTCACGCCGTACCTCAAGGATCTTGACCGCCTGGAAGAGCTCCAGCAAAGCGAGTTGATGAAAATTCAGCTGCAGGAATACCACGAATACGTCAAAGAGTTGGTGAAGGTGAGCAACGTGATGACGAAGAACTTTTATATCGTGATTCCGTTTGCGCCGATCACCGCCAAAGATGAAGGCATGATGACAAAATTTTTCAAAAGCCTACGGGTGCGCGGAGGACTGACATCGCTGTCGCCGACAGAGTTTACGCGCTACAAAGATCAGCTCTGGCAGCGCGTGGATCAGGTGTCTGCAAGCCTCCGCGGGATTGGCGTGCGCCTCGCGCCGTTGAACACGCAGGAAATTATTGAGTTGTTCCACGCTCTCTATAATCCCAACAATGCTCGCACCCAGCATTTGCCTCCCGTGGAGGATTTGGAACTGGAAGACATGAAACCGGAAGCGCTTGCGGATACACCGCCGAGTCCGGAAGAAATGGACCAGTTTCGGTATCTCACCGCGGCTCCGCCGAGTGTGGACGATGCGGAACAACAATACCGCGCGCGGCGCGGGCGGAAGGAATAACGTGGCGAGAACTTATTTCAAGACCCTCTTTTGTGTCATCCTGAGGCCGGCGGCCGAAGGATCTCGTACCCCCGTCACACGGAGATTCTTCGCTCCGCTCAGAATGACAGACGCACGAGGAGGTTTTGAAATGAGTTCGAGGCACCCGGCAGTGGGCAGTAGGCAGTAGAATACGGATATGGCTTTGTTTGGTTCAAAGAAACCGAAAACGTCTCCGCAAGCGCAAGCGCTGGAAAAGGAGCTCTCGACTGCGGAGAAGCAGTTTCGTGAGGGTGTTGCCACCCTGCGCGATCTGCTCGCGCCGTCCGCGCTGCGCATCACGCCGCAGCATCTGGAACTCTCCGGTGAATACGCAGCCACGCTGTTTGCCTTCACGTTTCCGCGCTTCCTCACATCGCCATGGCTTGCGCCGCTGGTGAATCTGGACACCGAGCTCGACATCGCGCTGTTCGTGTATCCCCTTGAATCCGCAGTGATCCTGAAAAACCTCAAAAAGCGCGTTGCGCAGGTGCAGGCAAGCATCGCCATGGCACAAGAAAAAGGACAGGCGCGCGATCCGCTGCTGGAAACGGCGTATCAGGACATTGAAGAGCTCCGTGATCGTCTCACGCAGGGGACCGAGCGCTTCTTCCGCATGGGATTGTATTTCACTGTCCACGCGCGAGAGAAAAAGGAGCTTGACGACGCGGTGGCAAAGATCGAATCCATGCTGGAGGGCAAGCTGATTTACACAAAACCGGCGATTTATCAGATGGAGCAGGGATTTATCAGTACACTTCCACTCGCTCACGACGTATTGCAGGTGGGAACAAACATGAACACCTCGCCGCTTTCGACCGCGTTTCCGTTCGTCAGCAGCGACCTGACATCCGACACGGGCATTCTCTACGGCATCAACCGGCACAACAATTCGCTTATTATCTTCGATCGGTTCTCGCTGGAGAATGCGAACACGGTCATTTTCGCAAAGTCCGGTGCCGGGAAAAGCTACACTGTGAAATTGGAAATTCTTCGCAGCATGATGTTCGGCACGGAAGTGATCGTGATCGATCCGGAAAACGAATATCGCTACCTCGCGCAAGCAACCGGCGGAACGTTTCTTCGTATTAGTAGCGCGTCCGAACACCGTATCAATCCGTTTGACCTTCCGCCGCTTGGCGATGATGAAAACCCCGAAGACATCCTGCGCGAGCAAATCACGCACATTACCGGACTGATCGCGATCATGGCCGATGGCCTTTCCGCAGAAGAGAAAAGCATTGCGGACGAGGCAGCATGGCAAACATACGCGGCGAAAGACATCACTCCCACGACGCGCAACTGGAATCGCGAGCCGCCGACGTTGGAAGATTTCTACCACATCTTGAAAGACATGCAGGGCGCGCGCGATCTTGCGCTCCGCATCCAACAGTATGTCACCGGCACCTACGCGGGCATCTTCAACAAGCCGACAAACATTGATATGGCCACGCAGTTGGTGGTGTTTAACCTGCGCGATATGGAAGAGCAGCTCCGTCCGATGGCCATGTACGTGGTGCTTGCGTACATTTGGAAGAAAATCCGCTCCAATTTGAAAAAGCGTCTGCTCATTATTGATGAGGCGTGGGTACTCATGCAGCACGAAGAATCCGCACAATTCCTTTTTGGCATCGCCAAGCGCGCGCGAAAATATTATCTCGGCGTGACCACTATTACGCAGGATATTTCCGACTTCCTCACCTCACGGTACGGGAAACCTATTGTGACCAACTCGTCTATCCAAATTCTCCTGCGACAGTCTCCCGCGTCCATCGATCTTATTGCGGACACGTTCTATCTCACGGAGGGAGAGAAATACTTGCTTCTGGAAAGCGACGTCGGGGAAGGACTCTTCTTTGCCGGACTGAAGCATGTGGCAATCAAAATCGTTGCAAGCTACGCGGAAGATCAGATCATCACGAGTGATCCGCGACAGGTTCTGGAAATTGAGGCTGCCCGAAAGGAAATGGAGAGACAAGACATGGCAGCAGAAAGCAAAAACACGCAACCAGAATCCTGATAATATCTAGAGAACCTGCTCTTCCCGCATGCGTCACTCAATACTCTTTCGTAGCATAGTGCACGTACTGATTGTATGGATGCTTGCAGCGTTTGTCTTGCCCCCTGCACTCGGTCAGAATGTAGGCGATGCTGTAAGGGGCAGTGCCGAAACTTCTCAAGGAGCGACACCGCCGTCGCTAGATCCTCTTGACGCACCGTTCGGAAACATTACAGGAATCTCCGGACTTATGAGCGCCGTCTTTCGTTTTGGGATTATTATGATTATCATCGCTGCGGCGATTTTTATTGCGATCGGCGCCTACATGTATTTCATTGCCGCCGGAAATGCCGAGATGGCAAAAACGGGAAGGACGTATATTGAGCGCGCCATTATTGGATTGGTGATTGGGCTTTTTGCGTGGGTCATTCTGAACACTATCAACCCGGAGCTTGTGAATCTTCGGGAGCCAGGTCCGCCCCCCGCCGCGAATACCCGCTGAAGACAAGAACACTGTACACCCACCACAGTACGGTGAGATCATTTTTCATATAGGGAACGTCGACAAGGCCGAACACGAGCAGCGTAATCAGTGCGGATTGCGCTGCGCGGGTGTAGGGGGTCGGGGATCGGGGGTCGGCACGGTAAAGAGCGAAAATAACTAACGCTCCCATCGAGAGCAGACCGAGCAGTCCGGTGTTCAGCCAGAAGGAAAGAAGGACGTTATGCGGATCGCGCACGACCCATTCCAACGGAGGGAACAGGCAACAGGGAACAGTAAACAGTGTCTCTGTGCCCTGTTCTCTGTTCTCTGCTCCCTTCGCAAGCAATTCGTGCAGCTTCGCCTGATACGCCGGTTCGAAGGTGCCGAGACCGGTGCCGAGGAACGGATGGTCGCGAATCAGCTCCGCAGATGTTGCCCAGATTTGCGCCCGCGCGCGGAGGGGAGAGCTTTCCGCAAATACATGCGTTATTCTCCCCGTCGACCATAGGAAGAACAGCCCGACAACCAGAACAACTCCCACAAGTGGAAAAGTGGATTTTACCTTTTTACGTAAAAAGATAAACGAAGCAATTCCTGCACTCAAAAGGCCACCGAATGACTGCGTGAATAGCAGTGCTGGTACAAAGAGTACGAGCGCGCGACGCGCAAAGCGATGAAGATGAAATGGCGAGGAAGAATCGAATGCAAGTACGCCAGCAAAGACGGTAAGCGGTGCGAGGACAAGCGCGAGTGAATTAGGAACATCATAGATCCCACGAAGACGACCAAAGTCTGCGGTGAGGGGACAGTGAACAGGAAACAGGGGACAGAGCGCAACTGCGATAAGTGACGCCGCCGCGGAGACGATACCGCCCCAGAGAAGCGCCCGCACGACGAGCATGCGCCCCTCCTTCACGCGGAGAAGCGGAAGCAGTACCGCTGCGTATGCGATCGGCTCAATGACGAACGCTTTCCAGTGCCCCCATGCCGTTCGCGGATGGGGAGCAATGAATGCAGATATCGTTGCTACGCAGAGAAAGACTCCAACGCTTACAAGAACACTTCGAGGAAGCGCGCGCAGCTCGCTCAAGATGCGTGCTCGCCAATGCACGATGCCGGTGATGACTGCCGCACCGAGGAGAAGCTCGAGAAGTGTTGTAGGAATGTCTATGGCGCCAAACACAACGCGGGAGCGGAGAAGGTACGCAGCGTGCGCGATAAGCGGGAGCACGATCACGAAACGCGGTCGCCACCATGCGCACACGCCTACCGCAATGAAAAATGGAACGAGTGTGACGAGGGGAACAGTCATGCAGCGTTTGGTGAGCCAACAGACTGCGCATCCTGCCGACCTACAAGCGCGAGGATCAAGACAAGCGGTAGGAGAAGATGCACGTAGAGAAGACTGTGCACGAATTGGGCGTGTACAGATACACCCACGATGGTAAGCAACGCGGCGGGAACAAGAGATACGAAGGGGCGGGACGCAGAACGCCGCAGAAGGACCCATACGAGAAGCGTGATAACAAACAACACGAGTGCCGCGCCCCACATTCCGGTGGTAGCAAGAATTGTGAGAAAAGAATTTTCTGCGCCAGCGCGCGAGTGCAGCGCGAGGGTTCCGATATTTCCTACCGCGAGTTGTTCAACACCATACGCGTTGTACCCAACACCAAACAACGGGAATCGGACCACATGCTCACTTGCCTGTTGCCATGAGTGTAGACGAAGCGCAACGGTGGGATCCACCACACTTACGCTCTGCAGGCGCGTAAGAAACGCGGGGAGGAAAACAAGGCCCGCCAACGCTCCAGTAATGACCGGAAACACACGCCTCCACGCGCGAAGGAAGATGACGCTCACCAACACAACTGCGATGAGCGCCCCAAGCGACGCTCTCGACTGTGTGAGGAGGAGCGCGGCAGATGTCATGCCTCCCGCCCCGACAAGCAGAAGCCGGTTCCCCCAATGCGATGGAACGGGAAATGCAAGAAGCAGCGAAATCGTCAGCACAAAAAATCCGCCGAGGAGATTCGGGTCCAGCCATGTGGAAAATAATCGTCCGGGATGCGGATCCCACCCTTCAACCGGACACACGGGGAGCGGCGCCCACGCACACACGGTCGCAACTGCGGCACCGGGGCTCGCAGCAGGAAGTACCACCAACTGCAGAAAACCAAGAATCGCAAGGAGCACGCCTGCGCTCACGATACCGAGCAGCATGCGACGAGGGTGACGGAGCACGCGCGTTCCGAGTGGAATCAGTGCAAGAATAAGCAAAAGGCGCAGTGCGTAGCTCGCTGCGATCTTCCATTCGCTTTCAGGAAGGCGCTCGCCAGCAAGCAGTACTCCAGGGAGAAATGCGCTCACAACGCCAAGCGTTGCGAGATCACCGAAGGATATACGCACGCCGGTTCTCTGTACGGATGCTCGGAGAGCGAGCACCCATCCGCCTGCCACCGCAGGAAGAAGCGCGTCCGTGAACGTGATTGTGCCACTGCTTCCCAGCGGTACACGGAGGAGTTGGCCAAACACGACACTTCCCAGAAGAAGCAGCGCTCCACTCTCTGGCATCCGCGCGGAGAGCGTCAGCACGGTCAGAAATGCGGCTATCAGCACGCCTCCAGCAACCATGTCGTTGCGTGCCGCAAACACCGCGCCAAGCATGAGCGCCGGAAGAGTTGCCCATACGATGGGATGGACGCGGGGGACAAAGAGACGAAATACCGCGCGCATGCCGCCCAGGATCACTCTTTCCCACCACGGACGATGCCGTGCAAAATACACATCCTCTGCCTGGTCAGAGAGTCGTGTGCGCTCCTCGTGCGAGGCGCTTTGCCCGCCTCGATGAAGAATGCGCGCGCCGGGGTCGAGAAGGATGTCTCTCCCACGCGCGCGAAGACGATAACACAGATCAATATCTTCGTAATAGAGAAAAAACGCTTCGTGGAATCCTTGCACGTGCTGGAAGTCGTCGCGGCGCACGCACAATGCCGCACCGGAAATCCACGGAACGCTGAAGGGTTCCGTGGGCAGTGGGGCACGAGCGCGTGGAAGCCGACGGCGAATGTACCGCCACAAACTTGGAAAGGGCTCACTGACTGGTTCCGGTGTTCCATCCGCGTTTACCAACATTCCGGAAACCGCCGCAACACCCTCGCGCATACAGAGGGTGAAGAGGCGTGACAGACTTTGTGGAGGAAGCTGCGTATCAGGATTGAGAAATACAAGAACGTCGCCGGACGCGCGCGCGGCGCCGCGATTCGCTGCAGCGGCAAACCCGCGATTTTCCATATGGAGAACAATGAGCGAGGGCATGTGCGTGCGCGCAATCCCTATGCTTGCATCGTGAGAATCGGTATCAACAACAATCACTTCGAACGCGTGCGCTCCAACTGCCGCAGGAAGCGCGGCGAGACACCGCGGAAGATCGTCGGCGGAGTTATGCGTAACGATAATAATGGAAAGTTGTTTCATGGGCGTGTTGTGTAGGTTCCCGTCACGCGATGCGCAGCGTCTGCAAGGGCACGCGCGACACCCTGCTTCCCGCGGAGGGCCGCAACAACCCACCGTACTGGAAGAAGCGCCTCCACCCACAGACGCGCAGGAATAGGCGCCCATGTCCGTGCGGCATAGATTGCATTCCGCACAAGATAGTACGTTTTTGCAGAACGCTTCTGCGCGCTGACTTCTGTGGCAGAACCATGCTGAAGAGGGGCAACATCTGCCACGGACAGTGCGAACCCTGCGCGTCGGGCTCGCAATCCGAAATCAACATCTTCCCAGTAGAGAAAAAAGTCCTCGCGCAATAATCCGACGTGCTCAATACACTGGCGCGTTATGCCCAGGCATGCGCCATGGATGTAGTGAAGGCGCGCGACAGTGTGTTTTTGGCGTGCAAGGGATGTTTGAAGCGTCCACCAGGAAACTGTTCCACCGCCCCACACAAGCCCTTCCAGCTCTTGCAGGGGAACACCGACAAGACCAACAGAAGACTGCTCCGCAGCGCGACGCATTGCCTCAAATACCCCCGGAACAATACGCACATCATTGTTGAGAAGAACAACATATGTCGCTCCTGCGTTGAGTGCTGCGTGTATACCGCGATTATTCCCAGCGCCATATCCCCTATTCGTTGAAAGCGTGATCCGCTGCATATCCGGGAATCGCTCGCCTGGGAAGGGCGAACCATTTTCTACAAGAATGACGCGCGGCGCGCGGGGGTTCGGGTAGAAGCGACGAAGCGTCTCGAGCGTTGCCTCGGTGATCGCGGGCTCCCCAAAATGCAGGACAATGACCGTTGTGTCGCGAAGATCATCCATATCTATGTGTTTATCAAATGTGTACAAGCTGTGGATTGCGTGCGATTTTTTGATGGAAATCTTGCGGATATATCAGACCACACATGCAATATTTCCTCTGTATGAAGCCACAAAATGCCATCATATCCGAGGTTCCCTCACATGTCCTGAAGTAGAGTTTTCCACAGGTTCTCATCTTAGCGCGACAGTGAACCGTGAACACTCTCGGTAAACACCCATCCGGAAACACGGGCATAGAGCCGCGGGAAAATCCACCGCCGCTCGGCAAACCGTGCGAGTGCAAAGAGCAATGTCCCGAGTGGCGAGCCATAGACAGCCCTTCGTGCTGCGTATCGCCATCCATGCGCAGACGCGGGAAGTGCATGGCGTTTCGAATGAAGACGGACAAGGTTCACAAAACTTTTCCCCGCAGCGATCTGACGAGACTCCCATGCAGGAAAGGAGTACGCGTGTGCGTGATACGCGCGGGCTGTCGGCTCGTAGAATAATCGCCCGCCGTGGTCGGCCAGGCGGATACCAAAATCACAATCTTCCCATCCGTATGTACAAAACTCTTGTTCATTAAACCCACCCACAGTGGCAACAAATTGTCTTTTAAATGAGATATTTGCGCCATAGCAGTACTGCGCAACGTCCACCCATGTCTGTCCGGCAATCTGTCCATAGGCATTCTCTGGACCGCCATGTTCCAGCCACACCATTAGCGGCGTGGGCGGCAGCTGCGGATCCCACGTGACAAACCCCACGCAACCAACAGATGCTTCCAAGAACCGCTGATGTACCGAGCGATGACGTTCAATACACGCAGGATGCGGAAGAATATCCGCGCCGAGAAACACAATGAGTTCGGTTGTCGCAGCGGCAATACCTGCGTTCCGAGCGGCGGCGGCGCCGCGATGCGCTTGCTGAATAAGTTGCAGATGACACGAAAACGCTGCGCGTTCTCGGGCGACAATCAGCGCGGTGTCATCCGTCGATCCGTCGTCCACAACAATGCACCCATCGGAAGGACGCAGCTGTTGGTGCAGTGAACGGAGAACGCGTGGGAGGGTACCGGCGCCATTCCGCGCCGGAATAATAACCGTTAGTGTCATGAGACCCCCACACGAAAAGCGTCAAACGATCGCTGTGCCCGCACAAGATCCCACACGCGTCGCGGGGTCAGCACGCCGAGCATCCAGAGCGCGCCAAGATACACACAGCTTCCGCCGATGATGCGGAGGAGAAGTGGTATGGGAAGAAGACTCACAAGGACGAACGCGCCGCCCGCGCTCGCAATGTGCAGATTTGTTGAGGACAGAATAGAAAAGCGCGCACGGCTCCACACAATGCGCGCCGCAAAACCCGCCGAGAGTATCTCCGTCCCAAGCGTTGTCCAGGCAGCACCAAGAAACGAATACCGAGGAATGATGACACTATTCACCAGAACGTTCAGCACGGCGAGCGTGGCTGCACCCCAGAGCAGTCGACGGTGTTGGCCGAGTGCGATGGCGCCATTCCCGTAGAGATTGCCAAAAAAGAGCGCGCCAAGTGCGAGAGCGAGAATGCGTAATACGCCAATCGATGGCGCAAACGCTGCTCCGCCCAGTATGGTGATCATCCACGGAGCCGCGAGAAAGAGGATGAGCACAACCGGAAGTGCAAGAAGAAAAAAGAGATGCGTTGCGGCAGTAAGCGAAGCCGGAAGGCGCTCGCGTTCCATTGCTGCCGTCCGTGAGAATGCCGGCAAGAGAAGCCCGCCAATCATCGCGGGAAAAAAGAGAAGGCTCTCCAGCACTTTGTAGGGAAGCGCGTACCACCCGAGCTCCTCGGGCGGCCGCAGCAGGGAAAGAAGAACACTATCCGCGCGAAACACGATCATCCAACAGAGCAGCAGCGCGCCCATCGGCCATGCCTCACGAAGCAAGGTACGTGATGGTACGCGGTCTTTGGATGCCGGCGCGGGAAGCATGCGCCACACAGCCCCTGTCGTGATCAACAGCGTAATCAGCGTTCCGACAACAAATGCGCCGACATACGCGAGAATCCCTCCGTCGCTTGCGCGAATAAGCAACGCAAGAAGGAGCGTGCCTGCGCGCCCACACACTTCCGCAACCGCGGGCGATACCATGCGAAGACGTTTTTGAAAAACCCCAAGCAACAACTGGACGATGAGCTGGCTGCCGATACCAATTGCGCCCAAAAGAATCCCCATGCGCACAAGAGGCAGGTAGGGGAGCACGGACATGACGATGACAAGGAGCACGAGCGCGCCGGCGAAACTTATCGCACGCAGTCGAAGAACGGAAAGGAGAAGACGCGCTTCGTCTGCGGGATCCTCCTGCGCCGCGCGACGCGTAAACACGAGATAGAGCCCTCCATCGGCAATAATAGAAACAACAGCAAGAAACGCAAAAATAGTCGCGTATGTCCCGTAGGCACCGACGCCGCCTTCGTGCGCGAGACCGCGCGTCACAATACCGATCGTCAGAACGGAAAGAAGCGTGCCGAGCACTCTGCCTACCGTGGACACGAGCGTCCCGGAAAGGAGCTGTGGAGGAAGCATAACGGGCGTGTAGCTTGTAGCTGGTAGCTTGTAGACGCGGATGGTCCCGTTCCTGCAAGCTAAAAAGCTACAAGCTAAGAAGCTACGCGAGTGGATCCTTTGGGCGAATGACGACGCGACGCTCTAGATCTTCTCCGAC
>CAZVRG010000011.1:0-29353 GCA_964630025.1 uncultured Candidatus Saccharibacteria bacterium | reverse complement strand
GATGGGTGACACCTGCACCTTAGTGGGTGTCACTGATCTTTCTCATCACGGACATTGTCTCGCGCGCGCTTCGCTCATACACCCGTTCATCCTCCTCCCCCCCCACACACACCCACCGTTCCGCGCGTTTGCTTTCCCAAGGAAAGCAGATTCACGCGTGACCGGCACGCGCATTGCGACGGAGGGATCGCAATGTCCGCACTGCGCGCTGGAAAAGCGCGCCCTTTGCCTCGAAATTTTCCCAAAGGGAGTAGCTGGGGGAGGCGGTAGAAAGAAGGCAAATGCTCCCCGGCGGTGTCACACGATATGCGAAGCGGACGGCGTCACTCATACTCTTCGTCTCAAGCACATTAAACTCTCGTCGCGAACGCAACATCCGCTTTCCGCTGTCGGGGAACAATACGACGTTTCTGACGCGGCATTTCCGCAGCTCCCGCTCTAGTGCACGAAAATCATAGCCGCGGTCTTCTCCGCCAAGAAGAATCGTCTGGACATTCGGCAGTGCGCGCAGTGCCGCAATGGTCGATTCCGGCGTGGTGGAAATTGCGTCGTCGTAAAACGTAATGCCGTGGAATGTGCCAACCTTTTGCAAGCGGTGCGGAAGCGGACGAAAATGTTTCACCCCGCGCCGAATCGCCGCATCGGAAACGCCGAAGAGTTTCGCAACGGCAACGGCCGCTTTGACATTCTCGAGATTGTGCGCGCCGAGGAGCGGAATCTCGTTTCTCGCGATGGGCAGGGTATCGGCCCATGGCACCGCGTGACCCGGTGCGTGTCGCGCCCATTGCCGTAGGCGCGCATCGCGCGGGTTGTACACGAACGCATCGTGTGGGCGTTGAAACGCAACGATGTTTTTCTTCGCGGCATAATAGGCCTCCACATCTCCGTGATACGGAATGTGTTCAGGAAAGAGATTCAGCGCAACCGCGACGTGTGGTGAAAACCGCAGATCATCCAATTGATGACTGGAAAGCTCTACTACGATGATCTCATCCCCTTTCAATGGTTGTTCGAGAGCTTCTACCATCGGCACGCCGATATTGCCGAGAACGCGGACGCGGTGACCACCCGCTCGCAGGAGCTCCCCAATCAGCGCAGTCGTCGTGCTCTTTCCTTTTGTCCCCGTGACACCCACGATCCGTACCGGTGTCCCGCGGAGTTCAGAAAAGAAGATATGTGTCGCCGTTGTATATGGCATCGTGACAAGCCGTTTGGGCATGCCCGGTGTTTTGATGCCGATGTCGTAGCCTTTCTGTCTCTGGAGATAGTTTTTTCCTTGCGACGCATCAGCAATGCCAAGTTTTAGCCTCGGAAACCGTTTCTGCAGATACCGCCGTGTTGCCTTCCCTTCCCGCCCATATCCGAGGAGCAGCGCGTTCTGCATCCCGAAAAACTGGAAATGCGGCGGTACCGTGTGCACATCGCGCACGCGGCGCGCGTCTTCCGCCAACGCGTTGCCGTTGCGAATGCGGGGAAGAAATTCCTTCACCACACGCGCACTACCGAACTGCTTGCGTGCGCTCCACAGCGCCGCGCGTGCTTCCTCAAATGTCCCCACGCAATCAAACGGTTTCAGCCTTCCAAAGCCGAGGAGATCACGATAGAGCGGAAGAAGCGCAGCATCATCAAGAAGATTCTTTCCGACAATGCGCAGAACGTGGCGCTTTGGGAGCACTGCGGCAAGCAGAAGAAACACAAAGGCGCACTTGGCACACTGTCCGCACCAGCGTGTTCGGGGCCGCGCACCGCCTGCCTGTTCGGCAGGCAGGCGCGCGGTAAATTGCCGATTGCAGCTTGAAAAATGCTGGTGATAGCGGGGATGCTGCGCAAACATTTCCGCAATCCGCAGCTCGGTGAATGGGCGCAGGAGGGAGAAATAGGTAATGTCCGGCGTCAGGGTCGCGCGCGTGTACTCTTGAAAGAGCCTCTCGCATTCTTCCGATTTGCTCCACTGGTGATTGATCTCCTCTCCTTTCCATCGCACATTCCCGACGCTGCTGCTCCATTCGTTCCCCACGATCACTGATCGGTAGTCGTAGAGCGCGGCAAGAAGAAATCCGATCCATGCCGTGATGGCGGAAACGGGAATGTGCCCTTGCAGCGCTCCGCTCGACACATCGAACAGTTGTGGATCAAGCGTGCGACGCACGCGCAGTACCGGAATGCCCATCGTTTTGACGACATCATCTATGATCGGCTGCGCGCGTTCGGTTTCGATGACAAACGCGGTGACATCTTTTCCGGCGGCTTTGAGGAGTTCCACTACGACAACGGACTCTTTTCCCCCGCCCACGCCGACGAGGGAACGGTCACGACGCGGCAGACGCATGGAGACGGGCGACGGAACAGATCGATCGACAGGAAAGCGTGCACAGTGACGCGGATCAAGACGATTTCGATAGAAAAATTCCCCGAGCCCACGGCGGTACACGGTATTCCAAAACGTTGCCTGTATCGAAGAAAGCGCGCGCGGAAGCGTCATCACTCGCGGGAAGAAGAGTTTGTAGTAGCTGATGCCGATGACGTGGTGCAGCTCCTGAAGTATTCGTTTCAACAATTCCGGCGGAATCTGCTTCACATCGATGGAGCGCGGAAGCAACAGCTGCTCCCGAAATATTCGTTCCGTTCCGTCCGCAAGGGTCACCGCATACCGAAATGTGATCGTGCGCGCGGCGGGCGCGAATGTCACGGAGCGGAATGAAAATTTCTTCGCTCGGGTACGCATTTACAAAGGGAAAATCTCGGGTGTAAGCGACACGCCGGAGGTTTCGAACACGCGTCGCTGGATCTCCGCGACAAGCGCGGAGACATCTGCGGCCGTCGCGCCGCCGCGATTCACAATGAAATTCGCGTGCTTCGTGGAGACTTCTGCGCTGCCAACGCGATGTCCTTTGAGTCCCGCAGCCTCAATCAGCGCCCCCGCCGGGCGTTCCGACGACGGGTTTCTGAACACCGACCCGACGCTCGGAAATTCATACGGCTGTTTCGCGCGCCGGGCCATCAGATCCTCGTTCACCAGTCGTTCTCCCTCCGCCACGTCACCGCGTTCAAGTGCGAAGGTTGCGCGCCACACGACAGCAAATGTCGGATCGCGCTTGAACGTGGACCCCCGGTACTCGAATGTCAGATCTTCGCGTGGAAGCATATCCTCTTCCCACCCCGCGGCGGACCGTCGGAGAACGTGCACTCGTGCCAGACGATCCTTTGTCTCCATCCCAAACGCGCCGGCGTTGCCGCGCACCGCACCGCCGATAGTACCCGGAATGCCGGCAAGACGCTCCATGCCGCGCAATCCCTGACGCACACCGTGCGTGACCGCCAGACGCGTGATTGCGCCCGCATCTACCGTGAGTTCATTGTCATCAATTGCAATGTCGCGGTTTTCCATTTTGATGACGAGTCCGGGGAATCCTTCCTGACGACAGAAAAAGTTCGATCCGCCGCCAAGGATGAACCATGGCACTCCCTGTTCTGTCGCCCATGTAAGCGCCTCCCGCAGTTCCGGAAGCGTTGTCACACGCGTGAAATAGCGCGCTTCACCGCCGACGTGAAGGGTGGAATAGCGTGCGAGAGAGATCCGCTCCTCAATAACGACACGTTGCGTGCCGGTCCGCCGGCTCGGTCCCATCCCTGGCGGGGCGTCGAGGGTCCGAGCGGGCACGGTTCCTCCGCCATTGGCGGAGGAGAGCGAGGACTCGAGTCGCAGCTCAGAATCCACGCTGGGGATTCTGAGCGTCCCGACCACGGGATGGGCCGAGCGCAAGGCGGACGCGGAATCGGCAGGACCCGCAATCCTTCGCGCAACCGTATCAATGTCTCCCGCGCCGACAACGAACAACGCGTCGTTTGGCCCCACGGCATTCCGGAGATGCGCCTCGAGTTCGGGAAATGCGGCCGCATATGTCGCATCTTTTCCTTCGGCGCGCAACGTGTCCGCCCACGCGCGCGTGCTCGTTCGTTGCGCGTGTTCGCGACCCGCAACATCGTATACTTCTGCGAGTACCACAGCGTCAAAACCGCGGAGCGCATCGATAAACTGCGGTTGAAATGCAATCGTCCGCGCGTGATGATGCGGCTGAAATGCGATAATAAGACGCCGATCTGGAAACCCCTGCCGCGCCGCGGCGGCCAATGCACGCACTTCCGTGGGATGGTGCGCGTAATCGGAAATCACCGGCGCACCATTGAGTTGCCCAACGCGCTCAAACCGTCGCCATGTCCCTTGGAATGCCTCGAACGCGCGACGCGCGGTGTCGGGTGATACGCCAAATGTGAGCGTTGCAGCGAGCGCGCCCACCGCATCAAGAACGACATGCCGACCCGGTATGCGAAGCGTGAACACGCCCCAGTCCTGTCCGCGCACCGTCACGCGAAACGTCTGAACGCCGTCTGCGGACTGCGGCTCTGTCGCGTGTACGTCCGCGTGCGCGGCAATGTTGCCGACGCCATATGTCAGGACGTGCTGGCGCGGGGAAAGTGCGGATCGCAGCGCGAGCGTGGCGGGATCTTCCGCGCACAAAACGATCGTGCCGCCGGGCGATACGCGCTGTACGAATTGCTCAAATGCCGCTTGATAGTCTACGGAGGTTGGAAATTCATCGACATGGTCATGATCAAGAGATGTCACCAGCGCAACCTCCGGAACAAGCTCGAGAAAATGTTTCCCGTATTCATCCGCCTCGACAACGGCGACATCCGAATGTCCTGGGCGGTAATTCCCTACGCCATACTGTTCCCACTGCGGAACGCGTGTTCCAATAACCACGGTGGGATCTTTGGAAGCGGCTTCTAACAGAAGCCCAACGAGCGCGGTGGTTGTTGATTTTCCGTGCGAGCCGGAAACGCCAATCGTCCGATACGGACGCGTGAGTGCGCCCAAGAGTTCCGCGTAGGAGATTTCGCGGATGCCTGCCGCACGTGCGGTTGTGCGCAATGGATGCTCGGAAGGCACTGCACCGGAATACACAAGCAATGATGTCCCGGACGGACACTGCTCCACGTTCTCTTGTTCAACGGCGATGCCCACACGCGCAAGCGCTTCCGTGATGGAAGACCCGGCGCGATCAACCCCGGTCACCGTCCACCCCATCCGCTGCAGCCACTGCGCAATTGCCGACGTACCGATGCCGCCAAGACCGACGATGTGCGCGTGGCCAACGCGTGCCACAACGCCCTGCGCAGTCTCTTGCCGCAGGGGTGTGGCAGAAGGCGTCTCCGAACGCGTTTCTTCCCGACGCGTAGGCATCATGAGTGCGTGATCATACCAGACTTTTTCCTCTTACGCCAGTGCGCGTTGCGGGAGCCGTCCGTGAGCCATTTCCAGAAGAATGCGCGCAAGATCTTCGGCCGCGTTGGGACGATGGAGGCTCCTGACACGCTCCGCCATAACGCGAAGGTCCTGCGGATTCGAGAGAAGACGAGAAATCGTTGTATGAAACACCGACGGCGTGAGATTACTTTCGTCAAGAACAGCGGCTGCGCCGCGCTCGCGGAAGAAATACGCGTTTTCCCATTGATGCTGCTGTGCGGCCTCCCGCAACGGAATGAGTACCGAGGGTTTCCCCGCCGCAGCGATTTCCGCAAGCGTGGTCCCGCCCGCGCGACTGATAATAAGATCCGCGGCGGCAAACGACAGTGCCATATCCTGCTCGGAAAGGAACCCGATCATGTGGTAATCCTGAATGTCCGGAAATTGCGCGAGGTCTTTCTGCACAAATGCATTCACCGCCGCGAGATTTTGCTCACCCACTTGATGGAGAATCTGCGCCTCCGGCAAGAGCCGCGTCACATTCGCGAGAAGTACCGTGTTCAGTCGTTGTGCTCCCTGACTTCCGCCGGTCACAAATATCACGGGCTTGCGATCATGGAGACCAAGGCGCTGTCGGGCAGCTTCTGGAGACGGAAGCGACGAAAACGCCGGGCGTAACGGCGTTCCCACGGTAAACGTTTTCTTCGGCGGAAATGCCTTCTCGGCATCCGGGAATCCGACAGCAATAGCCGATGCAAACCGGGCAAAGCGCTGATTGGCAAGTCCAGGAACACTATCCGTTTCATGGAGGAGAAACGGGATGCGATATACCCACGCGGCGATCATCACCGGTACGGCGCCATATCCGCCCTTGCTGAAGATCACATCCGGCATCAAGACAAACAGCGTCCACACTGCCCGGAGAATGCCGACGGGAAGGCGACATACCACATCGACAGCAGTGAGATGCGCGCCGGACAGATACCGACGAATCTTTCCAGATGGAATATGGCGATAGGGAATTCCGGCCTCTTCGAGACCGCGTCGGTCCATGTCGGACACCACGCCGACATAGAGCATTTCCAACGCATGATCATCTGCGGTCAGCGCCGGAAGTTTTCCTTCCGCATCCCACCGACGAAGCACGCCGGCAATCGCAACGAGCGGCGTCACATGGCCCCCCGTCCCGCCTCCGGTCAGGACAATGCGCATATGCTTGAGGGTACCATACCTACTATTGACGCTCCCCGTGACCCTGCACTAGCGTGAGGGCACGCGAGAGCGTATCGTCCATCGCGTGAGAACGCGATGACGCCCTCGAAAGAGGTTCTTTCACAGAAGGAATCGAATATGATCGAAGAACTCCGAAGGATCTTTGACTATGTGAAGGTGGACTATCGGACGCATGAGCCAATCCTCACGCTCATCGAAACCCAGGACTATCTAAAAACACTGGCTCAATTCCTTACCGTTGAGGGGCTCAATTTTGACGGCGAGTGGGAAACTGCTGTCGCGACACACCGCATGGTCGTTGCATGGCAACCGGAAAACGCACACACGTGGTTGGAAGCAGTTGTGGACCATCCCGGCATGCTTCGAGCGCCGCAGGGACCCTACTACGGTACATTTCTTGGCCTTCTGGAAGCCGGAGTGGCGCTTGATACCGAGTGGTGTCAAACACCATTCCAGGCAAAACTTCTCCCCAAACTGACGGAGCTACTCTGTCGAGGGACGCCGACACTCCCGCATCACCGCTCGGGGAACGCCAACCACGCGGAGTTCCAGAAACGCCTTGTTCACGCACTAAAGACGTTTCTCTTCCCAGTGAAGAGTACGCACCGACTTTGTCCTCCGCATGCAGATCTTCCCGAGATTTCCGAGCCAGAGATGCAGCAGAGTCGTGCCGCCCAGACAACGTTGGCCGTCGACTATCTCTTCACAAACATCGGAACGGGTAGCCAGAATGAGCTTCTCCCTGTGTTCGTTGAGCGACTCACGCATGCCCTGCTCGCACGGATGACGCCCGCGCAAAAAGTTGCTGCGATCCATCACGTGCTTTGACACGCCTCCGGCCGCATTCCGAATGGATGCGGCCTCTTTCATTCTTGGCTGTACTTCGAAATATTCAGAAGAATGCCGGCGCCCGCGAGCGCTACCACAAGCGCGGACCCCCCGTACGAAACAAATGGAAGCGGGATGCCCGTTAACGGAACAATGCCGGCATTTGCGCCGATATGCACAAATACTTGCACCAGGAACCACGACGTGATGCCGACTGCAACAAGGCGGCCAAAGGGATCCGGGCATGCCTGCGCAATCCGATACCCCCGAAGAATGATAAAGAGATAGAGCAGCAGGAACAGCACGATGCGGATAAATCCCATTTCCTCCGCGGCAATCGCAAAAATGGCATCGCCCGCCGGTTCCGGAAGATAGCGAAACTTCTGTCGGCTTCGCCCAAGCCCAAATCCCCACATGCCCCCAGACCCAATTGCAATAAGGGCTTGCTGCACCTGGTAGCCAATACCCTTCGGATCCGTTTCCGGCCGCAGGAACGTGATGAGACGCGCAAGTCGGTAGGGTGCCGTGCGAATGAGAACGAGGAACAGCACGCCGGCAACGGTCACCATGCCCGCAAGGTGCGGAAGCCGTGCACCAGCCGCCGCGTACATGCACATGGCGGTGGCTGCAATCAACGAGAGTGTTCCAAGGTTTGGTTGCGCAATCAGCAGAAATGCGAGAATGCTGACCACAGTGACAAACGGAAAGAGTGTCTCCCGTATATGTCCGCCGCGCACATCGCGGCTGCTCAACAGTGCGGCAAGATAGAGCACAAGGGCAAGCTTTGCGAGCTCGGATGGCTGAATAGACAACGGGCCAACGTTTACCCATCGCGCCGCACCGCTTGACGCTGTCTGGAACGGCGGAATAAAGACCAGAATCAAGAGAACAATCACAAAGAGCAGAAACGGAATGACGATTTTTCGCAAGATGCGATAGGGAATATGCATCATCACAAACAGCGCAATAACTCCCGGAATCACGCCATAGAAAATTTGGTGCTTTGCGAATGTGTAGGGATCGCCCGAAAGATCAATACCAAGCACGCTGCTCGCGGACGCAAGCAGCAACACACCAAACGCGACCAGTGCGAGAATTGCGAGCAGAAGTAAAAGATCGGGGCGTCGGCGCATCACTGTATAGAAGCACAGTATACCGTGGTGCGTTGACGTGTGCCTGCCGGCGCCCTACGCGAGGCGGCGGTTTTTGTCTTTCAACAACCGCACTCGCAGTGACCGCCGCATGCTCCGCCACACTGACACGACGATTCCTGACGCGCGTCCGGTTGCGGCGCTTCGGAGTGATTCCCGCACGCGCATCCTTCCGCCGTGCAGTGACATCCCGTTCCGCGTTCCATGCGCATCACCTCCTTCGTCATGAAAGTTTTCCTGCCCCCAACAGACCCAGGATTGTCCCCAGCGACGCACACACCGCGGCAAGAATCCACATGCGCATCGTCACTTTGGTTTCTGGCCACCCAATCGCCTCAAAATGATGATGGATGGGCGTGCTTAAGAACAGCTTCTTCCCCCGCAGCTTCTTTGAGAGTACTTGCACAATCACGGAGAGCGACTCCAATACGAGCGGAAACGCGATAATCGGCAGGACCAACGCAGAATTTGTCAGCATGGCAATAATGCCGAGTGTTATCCCAAGACTCATCGAGCCGGTATCGCCCATGAAAAACCGGGCGGGAAACACATTAAACCAGAGAAATGCAAGAAGCGAGCCAATAATCACCGCGCAAAAGACCGCCAAATCGGTGAGTCCTTTCACATACGCGATAACGCCGAACGCGCCAAAGCAAAACAGCAGAATCCCGCCTGCAAGGCCATCGAGTCCGTCCGCTTCGTTCACGGAAAATGCGGTGGATATGACGACAAGCAGAAAAATGGGGATGTACCACGCGCCAATTGTAAAATCACCAAGTGCGGGGACATGGATGTGATCCCAGCCGAGTTTCACGTAAAACCACCACGCGCCAACGCACGCAATGGTCGTGTACAGAAGAATACGATGCCGCATGCGTAAGCCGCCGCCAAACGGAGAAATGCGCCGCACATCCCAATAATCATCAACGAGCCCAATCACCGCGGAGATAATCAATGCGGCCAACGGGAGCAGCGTTTCGCGACGCGACAAAAATGAAAGAAATTGCACGCTCGGCGATGCGGTGATCGCGGAGGCAATCAAAAGACCGAACGCAAGAACCGCCGTCGTCGCCCACACAAGCACGCCACCACCCGTGGGTGTTCCTTCTTTCTTTTTGTGCAGACTGGCAAAAATGGGCACACCGGATGTTCGAATGCTTTTCGCAAACCGATACTTGTAGAGCACGTGCGCGAGGAGAGGGGTTGACACCATTGCAATACAAAAGGCGACGGCGCCAAGCCCCACAACGCGCACGGCATCGGCGACAACGCTGGGGTCGGAAAAGCGAATCATAATTCGGGTGGGAACCGCTTCGGTTCCCCCTCCCACCCGGGTTCCCGCGAGTCCCGCGAGGCGGGACGAGTGGGTGGGTCCGAGACTCCCCCCTCCCGCCAGGGGTGCTCGCACGCCCGCTCTCGCTGACGCTCGAGCCAGGGCGCTCGCTTGCTCGCGCCCGTCTCGCTTTGCTCGACCCCACGAGACCCGTGACGTGCTCGCTGGATGACGATTGAATCATTCATTGGGCGGTGTTTGAGTTTCCTTCGGCCATTCATACGCCCAAAAGGTCCAATTAAGCAAGTTGTCCATATCCGCAAAGCGGTCGGTGCTCCCCAAGACCACCGCAGCCACGACATGGTGATCCGGAGACTCTGCCATCACGGCAAGATTCTCTCCCGCCGCTTCGGTAAAGCCGGTTTTCCCACCGAGAATGTCCGCGCGTATGCCCAAGAGGCGATTCGTGGTGCGCAGACGATGCGATTTTCCGCGGCGCGATGTAATGGTGAGTTCTTCCATGCGCAAGAATGGCCCAAGCACGGGGTCCTGCCATGCGGAGGTAAGCGCCGTGGCGACATCGGACGCAGTGGAAAAATGCTTCGCGGTATCAAAACCCGTCGCGTTTTCCATGCGCGTTCGCGTGAGACCAAGCGCGCGAGCGGTTTCCTCCATGCGTTCGGCAAATGCCGCCTCGTTTCCGCTCACATGCTCTGCGAGCGCAACCGCCGCGTCATTCGCGGATGTAATGAGCAGTGCCGCAAGCAAATCTCTGACCGTAAACTGCTCGCCTGCGCGCAATTTGGCGTCTGCTCCCCCGCGGCCCGCAGAAACCGCGTGTGTACTTGCGGTTACTTCGGTCTCAACATTCGCATTGCGGAGAACGGTGAGGGCTGTGAGGAGTTTTGTGAGACTGGCAACCGGCCGAATGGCAGATGGTTCCCGCGCCGTCAACACGCGTCCGGTCGTCACATCCACAACCAGAAATGATCCGGCGTGGAGTGCTGGACCAAGTGTCTCTTGGACGAGACGCGGACCTTCACCAGACGCGGGAATCGCTTCTGCAAGGAGCACGCGACCTTCGGGAGCAACCGCACTTAACACGCGTCCGGGGTCGTCGAGACTTTCGGGCGGCGGCGCGTTCAGAAACAACGCGATGGCGGCAGTCAGGAGTTGGACGAGCATAAATGTTGATACCTTAGGTACGGGACGCGGCAGTGGAGTCTCTTCCCTGTTCCCTACTGCCTGGTTCCTGTGTGCTCTCCGCTTCCTCAGCGAGTTTCGTCATACCGTGATGCGCATGGAGAGCCGCATATTCGGGAAGCGATTCGACAGATGGTATGCCAAGATGGCGCAGAAATTCTGCGCTGATCTGATAGACAAACGACCGCCGATCTCGTGGATGCACTTCGCGTGTGATGAGACCGCGCAACGCAAGGAGCCGAAGGGTAAACGACGAGTTCACCCCGCGAATCGCTTCGATGCCGGCGCGACTGATCGGGCCGCGATACGCGATGATCGACAGCGTTTCTGCCGCTGCGGGAGTAAGACGCTCTCGAATGCTGTGCGTCACAAATGTTTCCACCGCGTCACGCGCCTCCGGCGCAGTCACAAGTTGTACACCTTCCGGCGATCGAAGCACGCGAAGTCCGGCTGACGCATTGTAGCGACGTTCAAGTGTCGCAAGAGCATTGCTCACGCTCTCTGACGACACCTCCAAGGCACGTGCCAACGTTGCGTCCGAAATGGGTTCGCCGGAAACAAACAGTATTGCCTCGAGTTGCGCGGGAAGATCCATAAATACGTGTGAGACGAGTGATGCGCTATGCGTTATGCGTCATGAGCGTGCGGCACTCTCATACCGCAGAACTCTGGTCCTGACGAGTGACTAGTATATCGCGGAATGCCCCTGTCTGCTCAACAGCAACAATGCGCTGCTTCACGAGCTCTAGAAGCGCAAGAAAAGACACAATGACATCAACCTTTGATCGTGCGGACGCATGCATGCTTTCAAAACTCATGCGCGCCTCTTTCATGAGCCGACTCTGCATATCGTTGATGCGTTCTTCAAGGGAGACAACGCGGCGCAACACATCGTGTGGCAGAACATCCAGTTTGGGAAGATTCTGCACAACCGTTTCGATCGTGGAGCGGAACCATTGGCCGTCTGTCTGCGGAGGAGGATAAAAGGCTGCGGTAAATCCGAGAAAACTCTCCCGACCATGCATGGTCCTACCGGCATGCCACTGTTGCGCGAGCGTCCGGGCCGCATCACGGAACTTCCGATACTCGCGCAATTGCGCTTCCAGAGAAGCGATCGATGTTTCCTCTTCTTCACTTAATCGGAGGTCAGGAAAGAGCTTCCGGCTTTTCAGGAGAAGCAGCGTTGCCGCGACAACAAGAAATTCTGCCAGATGTTCCGGCGGAAGTTCGCGTGCGCCACGTAAACGTGTCAGGTATTGCTCCGTGACGGTCGCAAGCGAAATGGCGCTGATATCGAGCTTCCCCTCTTCAATCAGCGTGAGGAGAAGGTCGAGTGGCCCTTCAAATCCCGGCACAGAAACGGGATGGAGGGTATACGCGGCAGTTTCCGGAGTTGTGTGTTCCACTCGCACAGGATAACGCGATCTCTGCCCGACAAGCCATGGGCAATCGAGAGAAACCCGCGTGACATCGAAAAACTCACCGAGAAGCGCCCCGGTGAGAAATTGGATTTTGCAAAACGTGTGCCTAGAGCACGCTCGGAAATCCTGTATCAAGGATAAGTCGGGCAAGGCCGACATCGAGTACCGTACAGATACTCACATAACTTTCCCACGTTATGTTTTGGTGGCCTTTCTCAATTTCGCAGATACAGGACTGTGAAAGACCGCACCGCTTCGCAAATACGACTTGGCTCAATCCAAGAGATCGACGCCGCCTTCGAATGGCATTTCCGAGACAACGACGAAATAGCTGTGCGTCACGTTTCACGCGTTTGTTCATAGCCTCCCTCACTGCGCTCGTGAAAAGAACGTTGCGCTCCATCGTGGGACGCAGAACGAGAAAAGTCAACGTTTAGTTCGCTCGTCGCGCCGGTGTTACTCCTTCCCAGCGATACTTCCAGAAATATTTAATTCCCGAGGCGATGTGAATGCGGGTGATCGGCTGGAACAGTGCCGAGAGTCCCGACTCCTGCGCGGAGGCGCGCTTATGATGATGGGCAAACCGCGCGTCCGGCACATACCACACTTCGTATCCCGCTTCCCAGAACCGTCGGCACCAATCCATATCCTCGAAATACAGGAAGAATCGTTCATCCATCACACCCACCTTCGTGAGCGCGGTGCGCGGCACAAGCATGCACGCGCCCAATACCCAGTCGACGGGACGCGCACGCGTTCGATCTTCGCCGCGCATGAGGATGCGCTGAAGATGCCGCCGCGCAAATGGCAACATGCCCACCGGGGTCCGCCGCGCGAGAATGGTCAATGGCGTATAAAAGCGGGAACACGAATCCTGCACGCTGCCGTTTGGATTTACAAGCTGGCCGGCAAGCATTGCGGCGCGCGGATGCGCGCGCGCAAAATCCATCAAGCGATCAATCGCGCCCTGAAGCACAATGATGTCGGGATTGAGAATAAGAATGGATTCCCCTTGCGCCGCCGCAATGCCGATGTTGACGCCGCGCGCAAACCCCACATTTTCTGTTTGCGGAAGGAAACGAATGCCCGGCACTTCGGTGGCGAGCAGTTCCTGGCTGTCGTCCGGTGAGGCGTTATCCACCATAATCACCTCATACGACATGTGCGGCGCGCTTCGGTGAATGGATTCCACGCACGCCTTCGCGAGACGGCCGGATGCGTAATTCACAATAACAATGGAAAGCTGCGTCATGTAGAAAGAGAAAATTTCCGTTTTGCGCGTATGGAGGGGATCAAACGTACGAGTTCCGGAAACGCCGGTCGCAACGATGGCGACAGGAGCAGTTGCACTCCGCGCGCAATACTTTCGGCGAGGACCCACGGCAGGTGTGTGAGGAGAAGAACGAGAGACGCATTTTTCAGGAGGAGCAGAGCATAATTCCGCCAGGACAATTGCGCAATAAATGGGTGCTTCGGTTCACCCGCTCGCACGGCGCGCACATGTGTCGCTCGTGCTGCGGGAGCGCCATGAATATGCCAGCCGCGATTGCGCAACCGCCAGGAAAGATCCGCATCTTCCCGATAGGCGAAAAAATCTTCGTCGAACATCTCTCCACCGACGGCAATATCGTCAAGGGCGCGGCGGCGCAAGAATGCCGCGGCGCCGGTGTATCCCCACGGCTCCTGCGTTCTGTGCAGATGTTCAAATCGTGCCAGCGGCATGTCTGCGTACTGATTGACGGGACGAAGCGTGAGCAGCTGCCTGTCTCCATATGCATCAACGGTGTCTCCGCCGGGCCGTAACAGGAGTGGCGCAACCGCTCCAACGCGCTCCGACGCACATGCATCAAGTCCTCTCTCAACAAAATCCGGTGCAAGCACCACATCTGGATTCAGCACGACGACAATATCGGAGTTCGGGTACGCGCGGATGCCATCATTATGCCCACCGCTGTACCCGCGATTCGTGTGATTCTCAATCACCTGCACGGAAGGAAATGTTCTCTCCACGAACGCGGCCGAATCATCCGACGATGCGTTGTCGACATACAGCACCGGAACGGGAATCGTCTGCTGCAAACACGATGCAATACAGGCCTGCAGATATTGGCGGTGGTTCCGCCCGACAATCTGGATATGAGCGGTCATAGAAAAACTCCAAGCTCCACATTCCAAGCTCCAAAACGCATGCGACACATATACGATAATTGATACTTTGTCATTGGAGCTTGTTTGGAATTTGAGATTTGGAATTTGAAACTTCTGCTGCGGTCAGAAGTCCTGCAAACACCCAGAAGTACAGATTTGCCGGAAACATGTCCGGGACATCGAGAAGGAACCAGAGTGCGAAAAGACCGCAGACCAGCACTCCCATCGCCATGCCGATCGCGCGGCTCTCCGCGATACCAGCGCGAAATGTCCGAAACCCGAGATGCAGAAGACGCACAGCAATCCACCCGACGATCACCAGACCGACCGTTCCCTGCTCTACCCAGGTTTTGACGACGCCGTTGTCCACAAACGTCCGTGCTTTTGCGATTTGCGCTTCGCGTACTTCACCGGCGACGATGTCGTGCACGGAGATATCCGCTGTGCGTTGAAGCACTGTCGCCGTATCGCCCAGTCCTTCACCAATAAGAACACCCACGTTTGACACTTCCGAAAGCGAGCCCGCAAAAATATCCAGACGCGTTCTGTTGCTCTGATATGCCGGATTCGCGACCGCGCGGATATAGTCTCGTGTTGCGGGAATGGCAAATGCAACTCCCGCTGCAAGAAGAAGCAGAAGTACTATTGCACCTACCGCACGGAATGCCCGATGTGCTCCGGCGATGAGGACGGTACTTCCCAGCGCGAGCGGCACAGCGATCCACGCGCTGCGCGAGTAGGTGAAATATGCCGCGACAACACTTGCACATATCAAGGCTCCCGCGCTGATGCGCGCCCGCCATGCACATCCACGTGTCCATGCGATCCCTGCCGCAAGTGCAACTACAAACACGAGATACCCGCCAAGATGATTGGGATGCGCGAGCACGCTCGCAACACGCGGAATCCAGATCTGCCTGGCTGCGTCAAACCGAAGAACCATGCTGTCCGGAAACAGAAACCATTGGAAGACACCAAGTGCAAGAACCAACGCTGCGGTCCCAAGGAACACCGTAAAAAATGTCCGGCGACGTTCCGGCGTCTGCACGAGCCGTGCGGCAATCGGAAGCAGGAGCACATAGAGAAGAAGATCCCGCAATCGAAGAACACCGAGTGCAAACGCATCGGCGCGGAGGAAAGCGATCATGTTCCAGACAAGAAGCGCAATAATCGGTACCCGCAATGGCGCGGAAAGAAACACCCCATCACCGCGTAGTGAGCGAACGAACAGCGTAAGAATAACGATGTCCTTCAGCAGTGTGATCGGTCCAAGAACAACCGTCGCTTTCAGAATGAGAAGGAAGGGAGCGACCGCAATGAGGAGAAGAAACGCAGGCCACGGGTAGCGCCACGTGGCAAGCGCAACCCACGCTGCTGCCGAAAAGAGCAACCCCGAGAGCGCGCTAAAAAATAGTCCAAGAAATAATGCAATCACACTTACGCCAAACATGGCGAGCAACGGGAGCCCTCCAATAGGTGTACGCGCGTAGCGAAGCATTACCGTATGGTACGCGCTTTGCCCCGCACCCATTGTGGTGCGTGGGATCGAGCGCTTGGAGGCGCCTGCGTCATCGTTGCGAGGAGCGCTGTTCCCAAACTGACCGGAACAGCAAGTGCGAGCAGAAACGCAGTGACTGGCCCTTCATATTTCCATGCGTAGCGTAACGCGCTGCGGGAAAATTGCCACGCTCTCCAAAGCGGAGACACCTGTGCGAATGATGTGGCGTGATGGTGCACGATCTCCGCGGCTCGCGTAAACCATGTTTCCCATCCCGCCTGCTTTGCACGGCGGCAATAATCCACTTCCTCAAACCAAATCCAATATCCTTCGTCGAGAACGCCGATTGCTTTCAGTGCATCGCGTCGAATCGCAAAGCACGCACCCATCACCTGATCAACGGGTGCATCGTGTGTGTAGGAGAAATCCGCCATGTCATACTGGCGGTACGCGGAAAGTTTCGGGAAGAAATGCGCGAGACGCGTCAGCAAGAGCGCGAGAACGGCAGGTGAAGGAAAAGCGCGCACGGAGCGCTGCAACCGTCCGTCTGGATAGAAAAGCTTCCCACCGACAATACCGGCGCGCGGGTGACTGGAGAAAAAGTCTACGAGCGCACGCATGCTCCCCGGACGTGGCTCGGTGTCCGGATTCAGAAGAAGTAAGATCTCTCCCTTCGCCTCACGAAGCGCAACGTTGTTTGCATGCGCAAAGCCCATGTTCTGCGGAAGCGCAATTTCCCGAAACGGCTGTATGCTGTTCCGCGCCTGTATGAATGAATCATCCACGGACGCGTTATCAACCACGAATACTTCGTATTCAAGTTGTGAGTTACGTATCCCTCGAAGCTTTAGTGAAGTGGGATGAGTTGTGAGTTTTGAGACGCTGCTGCACGCGGCGGGAAGCGCATCAAGGCATTTCCGCAGTAAGTCTCCGGTATTCCAATTCAGGATGATGATTGAGAGTTTCATATTCGGTATGCAGAGCCGCCAATTTACTGTTTTACGTAAAACGGTAAATTTGCGGCAGTCGCCTGCCCTTCTTTCTCAATAACACCAGCTGTCTGCTCCGCGGTTCGGTCCCAGGTGAATGTTGCGGCGCGTGCCCGACCGCTCTTCATAAGCTCATCACGAAGCGCAGGCTCGCGCAGAATGCGAAGTATCGCGCGAGCAATATCAGATGGATTGTGTGGGTTACTGAGTAACGCGGCATCGCCGGCAACTTCCGGAAGGGACGACGTGTTCGAGGTAATAACCGGCGTGCCGGCAGCCATTGCCTCCAAAACCGGCATGCCAAAACCTTCGGAAAAACTGGGAAGCACAAACATTTCCGCGTGCGCATACACCTGAAGTAGATCCGCGCGCGGCACACGCCGGAGAACATGAATGTCCTTCCGCGCGGGCGACGTTTCGATGCGCCGAAGAATTGCTTCCGATTTCCACCCACCACCGCCAACGATCACGAGATGCAGAGCACCGTCACTCCCTGTTCTCTGTTCCCTGTTCTCTGTTCTCTGTTCTCTGTTCCCTGTTCTCTGTATCACTTCTTCAAACGCCGCAATCAATCCTTCAATATTTTTCCGCGGCTGCAATGCGCCGACAAAAAGAATGTATCGCTCGGGAAGATCGTATCGCTGTCGAACGTCCGCGGTGCTATGGCCTCCGGCCTCTGGCCTCTGACCCAGATTCACTCCATGATGTACCACCGTCATATCATTCGCCGCTCGTCCATACGTTCGCACAACATCATCTTTCGTATACTGCGACACGGCGATGAGCTTCGTTGCGTGTCGCACCGCATGTCGCGTGAACCATTGCAGCAACAGGCGATTCGCGAGCGTGTACGTACGCGGATAGTGCAGAAATTCCAGATCATGGACGACCGCAACGGTCTTCATATTCCGCGGCCGCCGCAACGGCAACATCTGAATCGGCATAAAGAGAACATCCGGATGATCCTGTCGGAGAGCGGCGGCAAAAAACCGTTGCGTCCAAAACGGACTGCCGGGAATCACGCGAATGTCGCCAGCAAGTTCCACGCTACGCGGAGCGCCGGGAAGATACGTCGTCACGGCGTGACCGCGGTCACGAAGGGACTTGGAAAGCCGCGGGAGAAGTTCCCCCGCGTACACGCTCGGTCCCTCGAAGCGATCTGCTGCGAGGTCCGAACCGTCTAAAGCAATGCGCACGCGCGGCAGTCTACGTAATTTCCGTTCTTTTGGCAATCGTGCGGGAATTGACGCCCTCCGTTCCTAGGCGCATCCTAGCCGTGCGTTGTTTCTTCACAACCTCGCCGTGCCACAGCGCGCGGCATAGTGCCGGAGTACCTGTTATGAGCGAAATGAACTATCAGAAGCCACCACATCCGCTTCAGCAGAAGAGACTGCAGTCGATTGCTTCATGGTCGGAATGGAAAAAGCTGTGGGATACAGAGGTGCATCCCGAGCGGCTCATTGGTCTCCTGCATATGGGTTTTGATACCCGACTCGACAGAGAGGACACAGTCGCAGATAGGATTTTATTCTATCTGCGCGTGGCGGACGGACACGCGTCCACCATCGGCACATGGGAGGAGGACCAGCAAGTCTTTAGCTTGACGGCGATGGGCGAAAGCGTCTCGTGGGCAGAGATACGACAGAAAGTGGCCCAGAAAGCCTTTTCAATCCTCTGCCAGCGCGTCTTTCGAAATGAGAAGGATCGATACGCAGCCCGGATGTCGTGGTATGGTGCACTCACAAAGGATTCGTGCGTCCTCCTTGACCACGTCCTCGCCTTTTTTCTTCCGCGAGAACTCCCCAAAGGTCGCTTTGACCCGTGGATCTGCAACCTCCCCGGAAACACAGATGGACATGGGTTCGCCACCGTTTCTTCTTTCCTGACCGAACTCTGCCTGTGCGGATGGCGTTTCCCTAATCTTCGGAAGTATATCCCGGAAGAAAATCTACTCATGGAGGAGCTGACGAAGCGCCGTCCGCAGTTCATCCGTGTCCTTGCGGCTTTACAGAGATTTGATCTCATCGCGAAGGAAGGACTGGAACTGGACGATGCGTGCTGCGAGATGCTGGAACGCATTGCGTTGGGTACGGAAGTCTACCTTCCCACAGAGCCGACGTGGGAGAAGAAACATCGTCTTCCAAAAACGCTCGACGAGGCGGTCGTCGGCGGTTCTGCAGCCGCGAGGTGTCTGCTTCTTCACAGGATGAAACTGCACGAGCAGGAGCGCTTCGATGAGCTTCGCGAGTTGGCCAGTCAGCAGCGCGACGCCGCAGAAAAGATGGAAAAACTTACCGCCAAAAAGAAATAAATCCATTCCCCGCCGCACCCGTGACGGGGATTTTTTATGCGCCGCAAACACTGCTTGACCTACATCAGTGGATGTACTATTCTCTCATCCGTTCTGCATCGAAAACTGTTTCATGAGAGGAGTTGCACCGTGGAAAACGAGCACTTTCGAGGGAACTACCTTCTCCGCGTTACGACGGAAAAGCGCGACGGACGCACCTATGAACGTGTCTATCTCCGCAGCGGGGTCGCAGTGATTCCCATCACGGAAGAAGGAAACATCCGTTTTGTGCGCGAGCATCATTGGGGGTATAACGAGATGCGAACGAAACTTGTCACCGGCTACATCGAAGATGGCGAGAGCCCGCAGGAGGCTGCGAGACGAGAGCTCCAGGAGGAACTGGGCCTCACCGCCGAGCACTGGACACTTTTCGTTCGTTCTGAAAAGAACGATGCGGTCCATAAAGTGCAGCAGTACTTCATTGCACGCGGATTGCGGGAGGGACCAACTTCTCCACAAGGCGGCGAGCGGATCGAAGGATCCATTGATCTCGATTTCGAAGAGGTGTTTGAACGAACCCTTCGCGGAGAGTTCGGCACGACGGGGACGGCGTTTGCGCTTCTCAAACTCGTCGTGAGCCGCATGATGCGAAAATAACGACGAAGACCGTCGGCATATCCGACGGTCTCTTTTTATTCAATGCTGTTTACTTCTGAAAGCACGTTGTAAAGAAGGCGCAAAAGTGTTCTCATATATGAGAACAGTGAGCAAAGCCTATTCAAAGAAGTTGGACGAGCCGCGTGCTCTTGCGCTTGTGGAGCGAACGCTGCGTTCCGCTGCGCACGAAAAAGGTTTTCGGGGTTTCCTAACAGAGTTCTTAACTTCTAACGAGCGGGATACGCTCGCGCAACGTTTGCGTATCGCGTGGCTCCTTCGCGCGGGTCATAGTTTTCGACTCATACGACATGAGACTGGTGCATCACTGCGAACAATCGCAAAAATCGATCGCTGGTTACGAAAGCACAATGCGCGATACCGTCGGCTCATACCAATTCGACTCAGACGGATGCGTACGCACCGTCGCTCTTCCTATGGCGCAGATGCTCCCCTACCAGGAAGTATCAAGCATTTTGCGCGAAACCTCCTCGGCACAGATATTTTTTGAAACTGTTCTTTTACAAGAGAACAGTTTTCTGGATAGATATGCAACCCTCTATAACGCGAGTAACAGCTGCTCAAGCGCATCCACCCGAGATTCCCACGAGTGTTTTTGGGCTTCGGCGATGCGTGCTTCTTTATCCGCCGTAGCCTTGGCGGAGGCGGACTTTCCCGCGACGCCATGATTGAGCGCTTCTTGAATGCCGCGCGCGAACGACTCGGGTGACGATGCGAGTGTCACGAGATGACGGTATGGTTCGAGGGAGGGAAGTCCGGATGCGAGCACGGGCTTTCCAGCAGCAAGAAATTCCCAAAACTTCAGCGGAAAGCTCGCGCGGTTATACGGACTTTCGCGATACGGAATCATTGCGACATCAAACGCATGCACATACGCGGGAACCTCTTCACGCGACTTCGGCCCGAGAAAATGCACGTTCGGCAGTTCGGAAAGCCTCCTCACGGATTGCGCCCCGCCGGTATGGGAATAGTCCACCGGACCAACAAGAACAATGTGCCAATCCGCATGCTGGCGCGCGACCCGCCCCAACAGTTCCAGATCAACCTTATAGACATCCAACGCGCCCACAGTTCCGACACGCGGATGCGGAATGTTCACGACGTCATCCGGTTCGCGAACGGGTTGCTTCGAAAATGCTTGTATGTCTGCCGCATTCGGAATGAGATGTATATTCTTGTGCGTCTTCGAAAACCGTTCGCGGAGCGGTTGCGTCGTCACGGCAATAGCGGCAGCGCGCTCGGCAATGCGACGTTCCTCATCCTCCACACGCGCAGCGCTGCGCTCCACACCCGCTTGCACACGATGGTCATCCACACAGTCATAGATAACGCGGGAGTCGGGAAAGTCATCGAGAAATTCTGCCGCCTCTGTATCATAGAAAAGAAGCACAGGGTTACGGAACCCCAATGCTTGCGCATGGTGCCGTACGCTCCAGCGATTGACGCTGCGGTGATTCAGCGCGCCGATCCATGACCATCGCCGCGATCCGGGGATGCAATTCAGTTGCGATGTTACCCATAACGACGGTTGCGGCTGCCACAAGACCCAGCGGCGCCGCAGCCATTGCCACCGCCCGCGCGTTCCGCGAAATGCGCCGAACAGTTGACGCCACACAAACAGCCGCGGTTCCACATACAGTACACGCCAGCCGCGCTGCGCAAGCTGTGTGGCAACATGCTGACGGTTGGTCCAGAGCGGCGCATCGTACAACGCACCCGCAAAGATAATAATATCTTTTGTCGTGCTCATGCGGAAAATGTTGCGAGACGATGCACGCGCCGCATCAATGCCGGAAATGCAATGTGCGCCGTCCAAACACTAATCACGGCGAACGCTGCGGCACGAAGAACAAATGGAAACGGAAAAAGAACTGTTGCTCCAGCGGCTGCGATTGCGGGCAGTACAAGACGCGGAGGGAAAAATGTCAGATCCATACGAAACGCCGTCACCGCAATCGCGACGACAAGTCCAGTAAGTGCACCAACAAGAATGCCGATATTCGCGGATGCCGCCGGCGCTGACCGCAACGCGAACATGGAAACGCATGTCCCGACGACGAGCGCGCCGAATGCCGCGGCGCGGAAGTCTGCGCGCCGCGCGGGCACAAACACCGTATTCGACGCAACATCGAGAAAAGAGAATGCTGCATACGCCCATGTCACGGCGGGAATAAATGCAAGCGCACCGAGATACTGTTGTCCGGCCAGCACCGGAACAAGTTCACGTGCAAACAACACAAGTCCAAGTCCGCCAAGCAGCGTCACGGCGCCGATATCTTCCAGCGTGCGTGCGGCAAGACGGCGAAATTCCTCCCGACTCTCCGCAAACGCCTTACTCAAGAACGAAAGGTTTACTTCGCCAAGCGCCGCCGCCAGAAGTTGCAGCTTTGAGCCGAAGGTCGTGGCTGCCGTAAACAGTCCAACAATGTCCGGACTCGCCCATCGCCCTAGAAGGAGAATCGGCACGCGCTGCCACGCAACCGAGAGGATGCGTGCTACATACGTCCAGGAGCCGGTGTGAACGATATCATTGAGCACTCCGCGCATGTCCGAAAGCCGCGGATGCGCGAGTGTGCCGCCGAGCGCCTGACGAATAAAGACAATGAGAAGCGCGCAGAACAACAATGAAGCGATGATCATCGCTTCAAAAAATCCGACAACCCCGCGCCACCACACAAGCCCGGCAAATAATGGCACGTTCGCCGCCGCAGTGATGACTTGCAACGCATACAATGTGCCGAAGGCTTGTTTTCCCGTATATGCTCCGCCAAGAATTCCCTGAATGCCGTAGAGCACAAGCGTCACGCTCATCAGACGCACAAAGTGCGGCATGTCGGGATATGCATAGACCCGCGTGCCAATCCACGACGCGGCAAGAGCTAACAGCACAGAGATCGGAACGGTAATGATGAGTCGGAACCACAGCGAGACCCAAAAGACCGACGCGCGCCGCTGCGGCGTATCCGCCACGGCAATCTCCCGGATCGCCGCGTCCACTGCGCCGACGTGTTGCGAGACGCCGACAAGCGCGCCCAGCGAGGTGACAATGCCGACAATGCCGTATGATTCTGGTCCCAAGAGCCGAAGGACGACTGCGGTCTGCACAACGCCAAGAACGACCGTCGCCATTTTGGTGAACACGCCCCAGAGTTGAACGGTACGGATATTCATCACGGCAAAATGCCAAATACCAAATGCCAAATTCCAAACAACTGCCGATAGGAACTTCTGCAACAACCAATAGAATTGCCGACGAGTAGCTTATGCATGTGTGGTTGGAGCTTGGGATTTGGGACTTGGAGCTTTCTCCGTGAGGAGACTATGCATCATGCCCTGAAAGACCAACGCGCGACCTTTCCAGTGAAATTCCTTTTCGGCGCGTGCGCGTGCCGCGGCGCCGAGCGCTTTCCGCCGCGCGTCATCGGTAAGTAATTCTCGCATCGCCTCTGCCGTTGCGTGGACATCATTCGGTGGCACAAGAATACCCGTTTCTTTGTCGCGAACCGCTTCCGGCACACCACCCGTGCGACTACCAACTGCCGGAACGCCCGCAGCCGCCGCTTCCACATAGACGATGCCGAAGCCTTCCGGATCATCCGGAAGCTCACGGGGCGTGAGCGCGAATATGTCTGCAACCGCAAGCGCGCGGCGGACATCATCATGAGAAGCATCGCGAAGAATGGTAACCGCGTCATGTATACCGTGCTCGCGGACACGCTGTTCAAGCATTTCTCGCTCCGGACCATCACCAATCAGCACCCAGTGCGCGTTCGGTACTGTTTTCCGGACCAGCGCGAATGCGTCCAAAAGAATATGCATGCCTTTTCGAGGAACAAAACGCGCCACGGTGACGACAATACGCTTCCCGGTAAGACGGAAACGAGAACAAAATGCATCGCGGTCATTGGGCGCAGAAAAATATTCTTCACGAATGCCCGGATAGAGCTTTACGAGTTTCTTTTCGGAAACACCCAGCGTCAGAAGCGTTGCCTTTGTGTGGTCATTAATCGTGAGTACGCGGTCCGCGCCTTCGAGAACGGCAAGAAGTTGCTGCCGCGTCCGCGGATGCCGGCGCCACGTTTCAATTTCCATCGCATAGGTACAGACCACATACGGAATTTTGAACTCTTCCTTCAGACGCAGAGCGGCGCGCCCTTCAAACAGCGCCTTCCCGCACACGACAGCTTCGATGTTTTCTTTCGTGAGGACCTCGCGAGCCACCTGCCATGCCGGCCGCCAGCGCGGATAGGCCCACGCGCGCATCGGGACGCGCTGCGTTCGGTACGGCTGCTGCGCGTCCCACGCGGGAGCGCCATCCTGCGGCGATGCAATCACAAAGGAATCTTTGGGTGGCAACGCGCCCCACAAGCCGGAGAGATACGCCTGAATACCGCCGACCGACGGCGGGAAGGTCTCGGTCAGCAATAAAAGCCGATGTTCAAACATGGTTCACCGGAAGTAAAATCTTGACAGAAGATGCATTGCATGATACTCTCGATTACGCGATTTGGAAAGAGCATCACTACAATACAGAAAAGAAGGGAGCTATCGTGACGAAAGAAATGACAGATCAGGAAAAGCTAATGAACGCGATCATCGGCCAGCCGAAAGATAACCTACTGTCCGGCGATGATCTGAAGCGGCGAATCGAGGATCTCTTGAAAAACCTTACGTACCGCGAACGCGAAGTTATCAAGCTTCGCTACGGTCTCGGAGACGGATACGCGTACACGCTTGAAGAGGTTGGGAGAATATTCAAAGTGACCCGCGAACGCATCCGCCAGATCGAGGCAAAGGCACGTAAAAAAGTTCAGAGTCTATCCGATCCGCGGAAGCTTGAGGGATTCCTCGACGGCCACCGCCCACGCTGACCACCAAAAGTTTTCCTAACTCTCGTGCGCAGTCACGAGGGTTCTTTTTCTTTGGAGAGAAAACTTGACGCATGCCGCTATCTGTTAGATATTCCTTCGTACTGTTCTTGTTCCTTGGTCATTATCACGGGAGGGCAGACCATGGAGAAAAAGTATGCCGTCGATGCGCTGTTATTTTTCGGTCTTCTGTCCCGCGAGCAATGCGAGAGAATGCATCAATTGCTCACGGATGCACTTGCGGAACTTGATGAACGAGAACGCCGCGCGGTCATGGTGCGACACGGCGAACACGGAAGCATAGAACATACCGACAAGAACGCTGCCCGGATCCTTGGCATGACTCTCGAGGACTTCCGATGCGTGTACGCCCGCGCGATCTGGAAACTCCATCGCATGATCGCCTGCGTGAAGTTCTTTGCACCCGCACACGTCCGCGCATAACGCGTTACGCCCTCCCGGTCCAACGAGGAGGGTATTTTTTAATACGCCTTTTCGAGTTTCACGCTCGTGAAATAGTACGTCAGGATTTTTCGATAATCCCAATTATCTTTACGGG
Organism: uncultured Candidatus Saccharibacteria bacterium; assembly: GCA_964630025.1. GTDB lineage: Bacteria > Patescibacteriota > Andersenbacteria > UBA10190 > CAIZMI01 > VMFP01. Next base: position 3,969 of record CAZVRG010000011.1, on the reverse strand, counting down.
CAAATCCTACTGCGCCGCGCGCACTCATGCCGGTGCCGTGCCCCGCAAACGCACCGCCGCCATATGGATCATCCTTTGCTTGTAAGTACGGGAAGCGCTTGGAACGCCAGACTTCTTCTCCGCTTTTTGTGTGTCCGTTGCTCTGCGAGAAATAGAGAGCGGCGATCGGCTTCCCGTCATACGTAACTACCTGGCCCTTTGTGGAAATGGATTGCTCGCGGAAATCGGGCACGCGCGCTTCGTAGTCCAGTCCCGCATAGAGCTGGTCGTTCGCATTATTCCGAATGGTGAAACCGTTATGGGGCTGCCGGCCGCCGTTGTAGTGGTGGTACAGCACATAGGTGCGGGCAAGCACGGAGAGCGCTTTGTGAAATTCCGGTGGCGCCGCATCGGTGGTCTCGGCAAGGCCGCGCACGTATTCTTCCGTGCGCACTTCGTTGATTGCCCACAAACTATCCCGCGCATCGCCCACGCGCACCTCAAGAATACCGCGATAGCGGTTGTATGGTCCCGCGCCTGGCACCCCACTCGGCTTTGTTTTTTGCGATGCAAGCACAACGGGTTCACCCTCCATGCCGGCAAACCGCGGCGCGCTATCGGTTTCCGTTTTATACCCGCCAGAGCCTTTCACAATGTATCCATTGCCGCCCCACGAAACAGTAACTGTTTGCTCTGGGCCGTTGAACACTTTTTTTGTTCCGTCAGAAAGACGCAGGAAATACTTTCCGGATCCTGTTACCTGAATGCCTTTTCCTTTCGCTTCCAGTAGTCCGATACGCACAAGCGGTCCCATGACATGCCCGCTGAAACCGAGACTTTCATTGAGTCCGCCGACGCGGGACGCGCTACGTGACCCCTCGCCTTTTGCCCGCGCGCAAAACTCCTCTTTCGTTCCTGAACCAACGGCAACGCCCTTGCTCTTGTGGAAACTCAATGCGCCCGTCAGCGCTTTTTCGGTTGCAAGATCTTTACACGTCACGCGGTCTGTCCAGTACCGCTTTTCTTTGTCATTCGGATCACGTCGAAAGGTATGTTTAAACAGTTGCGGAACCTTGCCTGCGAGACTTCCGGCCGCCGCTCCTGCCGCCGCATTTCCTCTGCTTTTCGCATGCAGCATCGCGCCACGAAGCTCTGATTCCACAGGCTTCTCGTTCCGCCGCCCTTCCCAGTATTTCAATTCGGTTGCTGTTGGCGCGCGGCCATAGACCTGCGTAAAAAGTTTTCCCACATCTTTTACGGGCGCCGCAAGCGCAATCGAAGCAGAGAACGCAAAAAGCGCTCCTACCCCCGCAACAATCATTAGGATGCCGAGTATCCTCCGCACGTTGTGTGTAGTATACGCGAAAAAGTCACGGAGGTCAAAATCGTGCGCTGGTGATGCCCCGAGCGGCTTGAGCGAGTGAGCGGGCATGGTGTCCCGCCGAATGGCGGGACGAGCGAACGAGCGTTGCCCGAGTCCTGCACGCCGGGCAGGACGAGGAAAGCGAGGGGCGTACCAGCGCACGATCGCATAGACAAGCGATAAAATCACTGCTATCCTACGCGCGCCACACATGCGACTCATCATTCTTATTCCCGCGCTCAACGAGGCCGCCACCATTGCGCGGGTTATTCGAAGCATTCCTTCTAACCTTCCGGGCATTGCCGCACATGAAGTAGTGGTTGTTGATGATGGATCAACCGACGCCACAGCAGCGGAGGCACGCGCTGCCGGCGCATCGGTTGTCTCGCACGGCGCAAACCGTGGTCTGGGCATAGCCGTGCGTACCGGCCTCGCGGAAGCGCTGAAACGCGGAGCGGATTTCATCGTGAACATCGATGCGGATGGACAATTCAACCCGGCAGATATTCCTTCCCTCCTCCAGCCGCTTCTCGACAATCGCGCGGATATCACCACCTGTACGCGATTCGCACAAAGGGGATTACAGCCGGCGATGCCGCCGATCAAGGTCTGGGGAAACCGGATGGTTGCCCGCATTGTCAGCTTTGCAACCGGCCAGCACTTTACGGATGTCGCGTGCGGATTCCGTGCACTCACGCGCGAGGCCGCACTTCGCCTGACGCTCTTTGGCCGCTTTACCTACACACAGGAAATGTTTCTTGACGCCGCGCAAAAAGATTTGCGCATATCGGAAGTGCCGCTGCGCGTCCGGGGAGAACGAGAAGTTGGTACCTCGCGCGTTTACACGAGCGCGTGGAATTATGCGGCGCGCAGCGCAGCGATTCTGTTCCGCTCCTTCCGTGACAACAGCCCATTTCAAGTATTCGGATTTATTGCGGCGATTGTTGGTGGTGTCGGCATTCTCGCCGGCGGGTTTGTTCTCGTCCACTGGCTCCAAACCGGACAGACGTTTCCCTACCGCTCGATGGTGATTCTCTCAGCAGTACTTATCCTCTTGAGCGCATTTTTTGCGACCATTGCACTGCTTGCAGACATGCTTCGCCGCCAACGCCGCATTCAGGAGGAACTGCTCTACTACGCTCGTCGAGAATTCTACCGGCAGAACAAGTCGTGAGTGCGCCGTCTATTCTCATCGTCACGCGTGCATTCCCTCCCGTTGTGGGGGGCATGGAAACGTTGAGTGCGGAATTCGCTGCCGCTCTCGGGAAGAAGACGAAAACATGGGTGATCGCGAATCGCTACGGCAAGAAAGCGCTTCCGTGGTTTTTACCGTGGGCGACTTTCCACATGTTGCGTCTCGCCCCGCGTGCGGACGTGATCCATCTTGGTGATCCGCTGCTGACAATCCCTCTGCTTATTCTGCCGAATTTTCGCAAACCGATCATCGTCATGGTGCACGGCCTCGACATTCTCTATCCGTCGCCGCTGTACCAAGCGTTACTCAAACGCGCGTTTCCTAAAGTTACGCTCGCCTTCTGCATCAGCCGATTCGTCGAACAGAAGGTTCGCGAGAAATTTCCAACAGTGAAAACTGTTGTCCTCACCCCAGGATACACACCCACCGCCCCGGTAACCGACGCGACGCGTGAAAAACTCGCGCGTGATATTGGTCACTCACTTCGTTCAGGGCCTATCCTCCTTACAGTCGCTCGCCTCGTACGACGAAAAGGCATCGCGTGGTTTGTTGAGCAGGTGCTTCCGAACATTCCGGATGCGGCGTTTCTGATCATCGGAGACGGACCGGAACGCCAAGCAATCATCGATGCTGCACAACGCAAAGGTATGAGCGATCGTGTAATTCTTACTGGCAGAGTTTCTGACGAGATCGTGCGACGCGCCTATGCAGTCGCAGATCTGTTCGTGATGCCGAATATTCCGGTCCGCGGCGATGCGGAAGGATTCGGGCTCGTCGCATTGGAAGCCGCAGCAGCTGGACTACCCGTCGTTGCTTCTCATCTTGAAGGCATCCCCGACGCGGTCATTCCAAACGAAACCGGCATTTTAGTGCCGCCGCTCGACGCAACCGCATGGAGTACGACAATCACGCGTCTTCTTCACGATTCAATAACACGGGAGCAGCTCTCCAACCGTGCACCAAAAGCAGTTCGCGAATACTTCTCATGGGAGCAGCGCGCTTCGGGAGCGCTTATAACGCTTCAGAATCTTCTGAAGGCGGAGCATGAAATCTCCGCGTAAGCTACACACAGTACACCTCAACAACTCACCGAACACGTCGTACCGACTTCCGAGAATCTGTTACAGTATACTGTAACAGATTCGGGAGTAAAAACAGGTAGGAACTCTTTACCTATTTGTCACAGTGCAGAGAGTCCGCGAACGCTTTTCGTGGGGTGGCCGCGCTCAAGAAGTGTTGAATACTTTTCAGTATCTTGTACGCTCGGCATGAGCCACCAATTTACTGTTTTACGTAAAACGGTAAATTAGATGCTCATTTCCAGTTTATCTTAACACAACTAATCTACAGTTTGAGAAATCTTGCGGATTGTTACTGCACCGGAAGAAAACGCCGGCGTTCCTTCTTGCGGACATTGGAGAATTTCCGGGCC
>CAZVRG010000010.1:12481-29701 GCA_964630025.1 uncultured Candidatus Saccharibacteria bacterium | reverse complement strand
TGGAGAGCACAAGGTGCCCAGTGAGCGCAGAGTGCACAACAAGTTCCGCCGTCTCGATATCGCGGATTTCCCCCACCATAATAATGTCGGGGTCTTGTCGCAGAATGCTGCGGAGGCCCGATGCAAACGTCAGTCCGATATCCGGATTCACCTGCGTCTGGTTCACGCCGGGCACATGATATTCCACCGGATCCTCCAAAGTCACAATGTTGACATCCGGTGTGTTGAGATGATCCAACGCCGAAAAGAGCGTCGTCGATTTTCCGGAACCGGTTGGTCCGGTAATGAGGAAGAGTCCGTGGGGGCGCGCAAGCGCAGTCACCAAATCCTCTTTGCGACGTCCCGTATAGCCGAGCGTCTCGAACGCCGCTGCGCCTTGTGATTTATCAAGGATGCGCAGCGCCACTTTCTCGCCAACCGCGGTGGGCATCATCGACACACGAAAGTCATATTCGTGCCCGCCGGTGGTGGTGGAAAAGCGTCCGTCTTGCGGCAACCGCTGCTCGTCAATTTTGAGATTACTCAAAATTTTGATGCGCGACACGATGGCGCTGTGCACTTTAAGCGGCAACACTAAGCTCGTGTGCAGCGCGCCATCCACGCGAAAGCGAATGCGGAGATTGTCCGGTTCTGGTTCAATGTGAATGTCGCTTGCGCGTCCCTCAATGGCATAGCGAATCACCACGGCAACGGCTTTGGTTGCGGGCGCTTCTTCCAAAATGCGCTCAAGGTCGCGTTCTTCTCCTTTCTTCATGCCGCCGGCCTGCTCCACTTCTGCGGAAAATTCTTGAATAGCCGTTGCGACCTCCGCATGCAAGCCGCCAAGAGATTTTGAGAGCGCTTCTTCAACCGCGGAGACGGTCGCGATGTGGATTTGCGTGCTTATGCCTGATTTCTTGGTGAGGAATTTTACCGCCTCAAGGGCCTGGAAATTCTCCGGCTGCGCAAGCGCAACGTGCAGCACGTTTCCGTCCTTCGCAAAGGGAATGAAGGAGTAGGTGCGGGCAGCCTCAAAAGAAATTTCCTTGACGGCGTCGGGCTGAATGGCGGTGCGCCGCAAATCCACATAGGGGATACCGAGCACAACGCCTTTTGCACGCGCGAATTGTTCCTCCGGGACAAACCGCTCGGACAGCAAGAGATCGTCTGCCGTACGACCGGTGCGCGCCATTAAATCATGCAGCGCGTCGCGCTGCTCGGACGTAAGGTATCCCCACTCCGTCAGGACATCTTCAACAGATTGTGGTGTTCGCTCTGCCAATGGTTACCTCCGTATGGTGCAGTGTACTACGATCTCTCATCCCATACTACTTCCGTAGCACGATTGACAACCATGCCTTCCGCGTACCATGCTCCTCACGACGTTGGCTGTCCTTTTCCTATGAACGAAAGGTGCCGCGATGCCAATCATTGTTATCTACGGCATACACCCGGATGCCGGCAATGCCGTCGACGATCTTCGAAAAGAACTACAGAAATGTGTGTCAGAAATCCCTGAACTCAGGCTCACGAAAAAAGGAGTATCGGTCCGCTTCCCTGCGGATATTGGTCCGATCTATTACGAAGACGAGCCGACACTTAACGTGATCATTTCGGGCCTATTTAGGAGACCAGAGCGAACAAGAGGAGTGTGCCAGACACTTGCAAACGTTGTCTGTAAGACAATCGCTGCATGGGCAGCGGCACTCAAAGTACGCACTCCAACAACACCTTTCACAGCATCTCAAGTGGAGGTCCTCGTGGAACGTTTTGACCTGGGAGAAGAGGCGTTTTCTACAGAAAATTTTTAGCGTCAGTCACACGACCGCACGGTTCACCCTGCGGTCTCTTTTTCGTATAGATCACATTGGTACAGACGGGGAAACACTATGATAAAAAGTGGTGAAAACAGGTAAAAACAAGTAAAAACGTACGCCTTTCTCGTGCGAAAATCTCAAAAACGCGATGAGATACGATGATCTAGAGCACGTACCAAACGAGAACCGAGAAGCTTAAAAATGCTATCGCAAAAGCCACGGGTCTTGCGGGTCCCGGGCTTTTGCGATCACCGTGCTTGCCGAAGGGTGATGTGTGGAAGAGGGAATCCGTTCCCTCTTCCAGATGTTAGAAAATATTGGGCTTGCCGCGTCCAGCAGGCGGCCGAACCGGAATCCGTCCCTGATCAAGGAGACTGCGATCAAATGCTTGATAGCGCGGGTCGCGCAGAATCGTCACATCAAACGGGCGCGCTGCGGTGGATGATCCAAGGCCTTCAACCGTAATGGCGCCCGTTGCCGATGGCGTGGAAACCGACTCGCGTCCACGCGAAACTTGGAGATACACCAGCACGACAAGAAAGACGATGACGAGAAGCCCAATCGTTCCGTAGGCAATTTTTTGCTGGCGAGAAAGTTCCATGGGAGAGAGAAATTATGGCGTAGGAGAAGGCGTCGCAGTGCTCGCGGGAGTGCTGGAGACCGACGGAAGCAATGTGCCGCCGGTTTCCACACCATAGGTGTGCACGACTATGTCTGCCTCGACGAGACCGCCTTCAAGTCCGCCTTTCACATCCATGCTGATGACGTCAAAGAAGCGAATGCTTTTTTCGAGATCGCGGATAAATGCGCTTAATCCTGCATAGGTGGCGCGTACCTGCACTTTCAGCTCGTAGACGGGACCCCGTGCAGCGGAACGCGCGAGTGCGGCAGTTTCTCCTGCACCTCCATCTGCTGCGGGCGCAGGCGTCGGTGCATTTTTCTGCAGCTCCGGCCCATGCACCACACGCGCCGTCACGCCGCTGCGTGACGCAAGGGCGCCAAGAACGCCAAGGGCGTCCGCAGGAGCTTCTCCATCCGGAAAACTCACGGACAAGACGCGCGCATCGGCCGCATAGGTCTGCAATTCTTGCAGACGCGTGTCGACATTCTGCACAAAGCGCGTGCGTTCCTCGTGCGCAGCAATACGCTCGGTAAGCACCTGGCGCGTTGCCTGCCACGCAGACCACGCGGGAATCGTCACAAAAACCGTAAAGACAAGCCCGCCCAGAATGACGGCGTAGAGGAATGCATAGGCAATGCCGGTGGAAGAGCGTGCCATGGTGCGTTACGGCTGTTGTGCGGAAAGAAGAAAACGAGACGGAGCGACAGACAACTGTAGGGACACAAGATATCCGGGCGTCGCAGTGCCTTCCGCAATCGCAACACTTTTTACGTCCACGCGGGAAAACATCGTTTCATTCGAGGCGCGAACGTTTTGCACGCTCGCAATAAGATCCGCTGCCGCATCCACCGTCGGCACAAGCACTTGGGCGGTGAGACGACCGGTGCGCGCGGTACCGGAGAGAGCAGTCAGTTGCGCATTCGCGGGCATGAGTCGCTCGAGTTCTGCAAGAACCGGTGACCATCCCACATGCGCTTGGAGATGCTGCTTCAGCATGTCCAAGCGGCGCAAAAAGAGCACAATCGGACGAACATCATCCCGACGCGCCTGGAGCTGCGCATCCAACGACGCGATGTCCTGCGACACAACAGTCATCTTCGATTCCACGCTGCGCGTCAGGAGGGCAGGCACCGCCCACGCACCAATCACCACAAGGAGAAGGACGCTCGCCGCAATCGTGAGCATCCGCTTGCGCCGGGCAACCAGCTGGGAGCGAAAGACTTCAGAAGCAAGATTGAGTTGTGCCATGTTGATGTCTCGGAGAATGGGTGTGTCCTCTGCTCCGGAGTATACCACACGCTTCCCTTGTGGACGGTGCGCTCACTGTGGAAAAGCACTGCGCGTGCGTTCTTACCCTTGTTCGAAGGGACGCAGCGCAAGTCCAACGGCAACGGCAAACGAAGGGCCAAGCCGTTGCAAGTGTCCCGTGAGCGGCGACGGCGCAGCAATGCCCCGCCACGGATTTCCCACTTCGCAGGGAAGTCCCGTCACATTCGTCCAGAATGTGGCGAGCTGCGGCAACCATGCACCGCCGCCAATCAGCTGCACAGCGGCGATCGCTCGGTTGTGTTTCCGTTCATACAAACGCCGCACAACTTCCGCGCGCGTCACAATATCCATCACCAGCGGTCGCAGAATGGCGCCAATAGATGCGGCGTCGCCGGATGCGCCCGCGTCTGCTCCAGACACACCGGCAAGCCCCTCTGTACGTTTTCGCTGTTCCGCCTGTTCTACCGACAGAGAAAGCGTACGCGCAATCGCCGCGGTGAGCGCTTCCCCGCCAATATCAATTGCTTGATTAATGCGCAGATAACCGCGTTCGACAATAGAAAAGCTGGTGGTGCGATCACCAAAGTCCACAAGAAGAATCGGCCGCCGATCACCGCGAATGAGCGAACGGGCAAGAGGGAATGATTCAATTTCCAGCGCGCCAATACGCAGGTTTAGGCGCTCAAAAAGACCCATGTACCGGTCAACAAGATCACGAGGCGCAGCGGTAAGAAACACTTCCTGCATCTTTCGGGTCTCGGGAGCGCGCTCCTTTCCCGTCACCAACACGTCCTGAGCGGATTGCGGAGTGCGCATCGGGCCTGGTGCGGGAGTATGCCCGATGACCGGAGCGACCTCGCGCGCCGCTCCCGGGGCACGAAGATCTTCCGGCGGACCGATCGGCGACCACCCCAAGACGACGTCCGCGAGCGGACTGGGGACATAACTCTTCGCCATGAGCGTCACCGCGGGCGCAAGTTCTTTCTCCGGCATCACCGGAAGCTCCAATACCGTAGAAAACACCGAGAGGATAGGAAGTGCTGCGGATACGTCGCTGTTTTTCACGCCGGCACGTTGCATCATTGCCCGCAGCAAGACGGCAGCGCGCGCAACGCCATCCGGCGTGTCCCCATCCGAAAGGAGATTCGACTGCCGCGCAATGGCATAGGTTGTCAACTGCACTCCTGCCTTCCCCCGCGCAAGCTCCACAATTTTCACCGAGGATGTCCCAAGATCGATACCGATCCCAACCGCTGGACGTTGACGAAAAAGACCCATGATCGTGTGCAGTGTTGAGATTCGCTCCTTCTCTACTGTGCCATACAACGCCTTCTGTGAACATGCTAGGGCATATCCATCAGGAGGGTGCGCGCGAGGGACGGAGAAAACCCGCGCGTGAGAAGGAATCGCGCAAGGCGATTCTGCAGATCGTGCGGAGACGCTTCCGGTCGGCGGCGCTTCAATTCCGCCAATTTTTCATGAAGCGCATGCTGCGCAAGCTCTTTCTCTCGCTCAAGGGAAAACTTCGCGAGCGCTTCATCAATACGGTCGGGGGGAAGCATCGCGTGCTGCAATTTCCACTGCAGGAACCGGCGCCCCACCGCTTTTCGCGCCGTTGTGTGCTCAATCAACATGTCGGCAAAACGCACATCATCCACGAGTTCTTGCTCGCGCAGCTCATCAATCACGCGCGCAACATCCAGCTCCGGAAACCCCTTTTCCCGGAGCCGCTTCGCCAGTTCTCCCATTGTCCGCGGACGCACAGCAAGCAGCCGCAGCGCAACATAGCGCGGATTATCGCGTTTCCGCGGACGCCGCTGGTTACTCATGGATAACAGCGAAGCTGATAGCTAAAAAGCTGAAAGGGAATGGAGGGTACGAGACCGCACAAACCCGATGCGATGCGCAGTCCTGGACCGAGCACCGAACGAGGCGTATTGGGGATACGCCGAGTGAGGAGCTTGAGGGAACAACAAGTCCCAAGGGGATTGGCGGTCCAAGAGTCGGGCTCTGCCCGCTCGAGGGCTGCCGACAGCTCTCGGGGTTGTGCGATCTCGCTCTTGACGCACGCATGATTCCCCCCTACCATAGTCTCCCGCGCATCTGCATGTATACTACCTGGTAGGGATGAACACTTCTCCCATTCAAGACAAACTCACAACGCGTCTGAAAAACGTTTTGGCAGAGGCAACGCGCGTTGCGGAAGAGCTTCACCATGGCGCTGTGGGCAGCGAGCATTTGCTGTTCGGCTTGAGCAAGGAAACGGGAAGCGTTGCCGCTACCTTGCTCCGCAAGTTTCGTCTCTCCCCGGAATACGTGCGTACCGAGCTCGAGACATTTCCGCGCGGACAGGGATTTCAGGAAATTCTTTCGCCGGACGCGGAAAAAGCGCTCGAACGCGCCGCACGCACCGCGTTTGAACATCAGCATCGGTACATTGGCACCGAGCATCTTCTCTTCGGCCTGCTGACGGCAAAGGAATCGATGGCGTATCGCATTCTCGAGCGTTCTCCCGCGGACACGAAAACCCTGCTCCAACAGGTGAACGTGGTGCTCCGCAATACGGCGCAGTTCCCCGATCTCACGAATTTTCTCCAAGGCGGCATGGGAAACCTCACCGGCCTTCCGATTCAGATGCCCAAAGGGATGGACGCGCAGTTGAAACGCCCGAAGTCCCGCACGCCCGCGCTCGATTACTTCTGCACAGACTTCACGGAACAGGCCCGCAACGGGAAGTTCGATCCCGTCGTCGGGCGGCAGAAAGAAATTCAGCGCGTGATGAGCATTCTGTCCCGCAAGCAGAAGAATAATCCAGTATTGATCGGCGATCCGGGAACGGGAAAAACCGCGATCGTCGTTGGGTTGGCGCAGCGCATTTCCAAAGGACAGGTTCCGGCCCACCTCATGGACAAGCGCGTGTTGGCGCTTGATCTTGCGGCCGTGCTTGCCGGCACGACCTTCCGCGGAGAATTCGAAGAGCGACTCAAGGAAGTGATCCGCGAAGCAAAGGAAAACCCGAATGTCATGCTGTTTATTGACGAGCTGCACACGATCGTCGGCGCGGGATCCGCCGGTGGTTCCCTCGATGCCGCCAACATTCTCAAGCCGACGCTCTCGCACGGGGAGATCCAGTGCATTGGCGCAACCACCCTGGATGAATATCGCAAGTACATTGAAAAAGACGCTGCCCTCGAGCGACGGTTTCAGCCGGTCCTTGTGCGCGAAGCTACCGAAGCGGAGACACTCGAGGTGCTGCGCGGCGTGCGTGAATCATACGAAAAGCACCACGGCGTGAAGGTGAGCGATGACGCGATCGACGCCTCCGTGGCGCTCGCGAAACGGTACGTGACCGATCGATTCCTGCCGGACAAAGCGCTGGATCTTCTCGATGAAGCGGCATCTACCGCGCGACTGAAGCGCGGCAACATGGCCGGATCACCCGCAGCGACAGAACTGAAAACTGCACAGGAAAAGTTGAAGGACATTACGGTGCAGAAAGACAAAGCGATCGCGGAAGAGCGCTATGAAGAAGCCCTCACCCTCAAGAAATCCGAGCAGGAAATGGCGGACAAAGTGCACACACTGCACTCCTCTCCCCCAACCACTGGAGGAGACACTCTCCTTGTTACGCGGGAAGATGTCGCCGCCGTCATCGCGGAGATGACGAACATCCCGGTGTCACGTCTCGTGAAAGCGGAAGGAAAGAAACTGCAGAACTTGGAACGCACCATCGGCAGCAAGATTGTCGGCCAGAAAGAAGCGATCCACGCGATTTCCCGCTTTATGCGCCGCGCACGCGCGGGCATCAGCAATCCACGCCGACCGGTGGGAAGCTTCATGTTCCTCGGCCCTACCGGCGTGGGCAAAACCGAGCTTGCCAAAGTGCTTGCGCGCGAGATCTACGAAGACGAGTCCGCCCTCATCCGCGTGGACATGTCCGAGTTTATGGAAGCGCACGCAGTATCGCGACTGATCGGCGCGCCGGCAGGATACGTGGGATATGATGAGGGAGGAAAACTCACGGAATCTGTCCGCCGTCGCCCGTACTCTATTGTCCTCTTCGACGAAATCGAAAAGGCGCACCACGACGTGTTCAATATTCTCCTCCAGATTTTGGAAGAAGGAGAATTGACGGATTCGCACGGAAAGAAAGCAAACTTCCGTAACGCCATCATTATCATGACCAGCAACGTCGGCTCGCACGAGTTGAGCAAGGAAGCAAAGATGGGCTTCGAGGTGGAAGGCGAATCAGAGCGACAAGCCGCAAAGCAGCGGTACGAGGAAACGAAAGACCGCGTGATGGCAAGCCTGAAAGATGAAATGCCCCCCGAGCTGATCTCTCGTATTGATCAAATGGTCGTCTTCAAGCCGCTGGGGCTTACCGATCTGCGCCGCATTACCTCGCTGAACCTTGAAGAGCTCAAAGAGCGCCTGCGCAAGCAGAAGATCGATGCGGATATCGCGGAGGAAGTCCGTGATGAGATTGCGAAGCGCGCATGGGATGTCAACGAAGGAGCGCGCCCCATCCGCCAGTTTGTGCAGGAGCTTGTAGAAGACCCGATCGCCAACGGCATTATTGATGGAACGATCCAAGCAGGCGCAGTGGTAAAAATTTCCTTTGACGAGGGCGAGGTCAAACTCGACATCGCGCATCCGAAGAAAGAGCGCCGCACGGCAGCGGTAGCCGCAGCGGCAGCGTAAACCATCTCCCGTGTCATCCTGAGGCCGTGAGGCCGAAGGATCTCGTGTTCCCGGTCAAGGATGTTCTTCGGGGAGCTTGCCCCGAGATCCTTCACGAGCCCCTTCGCAGCGACTCAGGGCTCGCTGCGGCTCGGTTCAGGATGACAGTCGAAGGGCGTGGAATGACATGACGGGTCAGGAATTTTGAAATACGCTCTCGATGCATGGATGTCCTCTCACCGCTCAAAAAAGCATCACAGGAAATCCTCGATATCCTCTTCCCCATCGCATGCGTGGGGTGTGGAACGTATGGCGAAGGGAACAGGGATCAGGACACAGAGAGCAGAGACGACGCGGAGCGCTGGCTCTGTACCGCATGCCGTGAGCAGATCGAACCGGATCGAGCGAGATGCGTGGTCTGCAAGGAACCTTCACGCACCGGCCGCACATGCTATCCATGCCTTCCCCGCACATCGCTTGCAGGGACCAGCGCTGTCGGTCCGTATGCCAACACGACGCTTCGCACTGCAATCACAGCACTGAAGTTTCGCGGCGTGCGAGCACTTGCGCACCCACTCGGGGAATTGCTGGCGCGACGTATTGCTGCGCTCGGTGTTGCTGATGCTGTTCTTATTCCCTTACCTCTTCACGCACACCGCGAGCGGGAGCGCGGTTTTAATCAAGCACGTCTGCTCGCGGACGTTGCCGGCGCGCGGCTCGGCATGCCCGTTCACGACATCCTGATCCGTACGCGATCAACAGCATCCCAGACGAGTGTATGGGGCGGAGCGCGCACACGCCGTGCGAACGTCGCAGACGCATTCGCAATGCGGACACCGGTTGCCGGTTTCCGGCCACCAGAAACTGGTAACCAAGAATCGGGATCCGGGAACCAGCGTGTGATCCTTATTGATGACGTTCTCACGAGCGGCGCCACGCTCGACGCGGCTGCGCGCGTGCTCGTTAGCGCAGGAGCAAAAGAAATCTGGGCCGCGGTGATCGCGCGCGGCTAAGACGTGGTATTCTACGTACATGGCGGATACCGTGAATCTTCGTAAAGAAACTCCGGAACCATCTGTTGCGATGGATTCTACAACTGAATCGTCGTTCACTCTACGCAGTGCGCCCGTGCTTGCGTGGGAGACCATCGAATTTCATCCCGCACCGAAAACGACACTGTGGTACGCGATCTTTGGCATTGCGCTGGCCGTGCTGGTCTTTTTTGCCTATCTTCTCCGTTCAATCTTGAGTGGCGTTGTCTTTGTGCTGTCGGGTATTCTCATTCTGTTGCACAGCGAGCGGCCGCCAAAACCGATCCGCGTGGTGATCACCAAAGACGATCTCATTATCAACGACCGCCGCTACCGGTTTGGCGACTTGGAGGCATTCAACATCGTGGAATCCCCCACCGGCATGCTCGCACTGATTCAGAGCAAGCGCTTTATCATGCCCTTGCTGCACCTCCCGCTCGGCGATCAAGACCCCGACGCAGTCAGAAAAGCATTGCGCCGCGGCGTCCCGGAAAATACCGACATCCGCGAGCCGCTCCCCGATCTCCTCGCGCACTGGCTCGGGTTTTAAGATAAAATCTGGTGGAGAGGGTGAGATTCCCGCTCACCTATTGCCTCATACCAAAAGCTCTTCTACCATCAGCCCTGCGATTGATGTGTTGTTCTTTCTCTACTGCAACTCTAGGAGACTCCTATGCCCACCCCCTTTGCACCGACAGACCGAAAAAAGTTCCCATTATTTGAGATCGCCGGCAATGTTCACGACGGATATGCAATTACAAGCCCCCTGTTTCCCGAACTCGTCACCGGCGGCTCGACAGTCGAAGAAGCGCTTGGAAACCTACCGGACGCGATTGGCGCCGTTACCGAGCTTTACAAGAACCAAAAGCAACCGTTCCCCAACATACTTCCCGTCTAAATACCCACCGATCGGCAGAGCCGATCGGTCATCTTTTGCGAGAACTACTGAAGCTTCTTCGCAATAAAATTCAAGTAGTTTCGTGTACGCGGGAAGCGCCCCCAGAAATCTTCCGTTTCCTCGTCATATTTCAACGCGAGCTGGTTGTACGCTGCGATCGTTTTCTCATCCATCTGAATTGCATGATGTTATCCACTAAAATGCTGCACGATCTCCACTTCTTGTTCCTGGATGCGATCACCTTCCGCGAAGACAAACCGTCCCCGGACAGACTCTCTACGAAGAATATTTGGCAGCCAGAATTGATCGTCCGGCCACATTTCGGAAAACGGGATCTGCGCAACGGGAAACCAGTTTGGACTCATTTCCTCGCTCTCGACAGGTTCCCCTTCCCATGCGGAGGAAAAATAGACGTGAATATTCTGATTCCACGAAGAATTGTACGGGAATATGAATGACAATTCAGCGACCTTCGAAAGATTGCTTACGCGCACGCCGATCTCTTCCTGTGTTTCCCGTTTCGCCGCATCTTCAATCGATTCGCCTTCAGCGACTTTTCCGCCGACGCCATTCCACTTTCCCGCACCAAACCCGCGTTTTTTCATGCCAAGAAGAATATCGGTAATCGCATGTTCATATTCCTTTATGAGAAAAAGAAGTGTCGCGTTCCGCATATTACCCAGTATAGAAAAACCGCGGTGATTACGATATCATCGCGGTTCTCGAGTGGAAAGAGCCTATTCAACGACCACTTCGATGTAGACACCCTGCTTGTCTGGGAAACACTCTTTACCGTCCTTGTCCATCATCTTGAAGGTGACTTTGTAGGTTCCCTTCTCTTTTGGAGCAACGAGTTCGGCCTCGAGCGTGCAGAGTTGTCCGGCCTTGGTGAGCGGCACCTTCGTCTTCTTGATTGCCTTCAGGTCATCCTCCCCTGCGGTGGATTCGACAGGAGCAAGAAAACGATCTTTCCATGTGACAGAGCCGGCATTCTTGATTTCCCACTTCTTCACTAGCCGCTGCCCGGGTTTGACTTTCGTGCCGTCCGGAAAATTCACATCCTTGATGAACTTCGAGTCATCGCCTTTCTCTTGGGCGCGTGCAATCCGAGCGAAACTGAACACACCGAGGAGCCCTGATAGCAACAGAAACAAACGGCGAGACATGAGTCACCCACTTTCGCTTTCGGTGAAAAGAACAATATCTCCGTGGTGCGCCCGGGAGGGGTCGAACCTCCGACCTTGGGATTAAGAGTCCCCTGCTCTACCACTGAGCTACGGGCGCAGAAGTCGAGGAATATCCCCGACATCGCCCTTCTGTATACCGGAAATAATACCGCGAATCAATCCTTATCAGTTGACGCATCACCGCTTCCACGGAACACTGTGTACGACATTTACGGAGAGGTCGCATAGTGGTCTAGTGCACGGCTCTCGAAAAGCCGAACCCCCGCAAGGGGGTCGAGGGTTCGAATCCCTCCCTCTCCGCCAGGAATACTTTTTATCGGCAGACCCACATGCCCACGACCAGCCAAGCTATTAAGAATCGGAAAGGCCAGACCATTGCTGTTCTGCTAGACACGACTGGAGATCCCGAAGGTCTTGTTTTTGTAATGCATGGGCTTGGTGGTTTTAAGGAACAAGACCACATCCGAACTATTGCTGATGTCTTTACGAAGAAAAATTTCACCGTCGTTCGATTTGATACTACGAACACTCTCGGCGAAAGTGACGGCAGGCATGAAGATGCCACTCTCACGAACTACTATGAGGACCTAGAAGATGTGACCAAGTGGGCGCAAGAGCAGAAGTGGTATCAAGAACCGTTTGCGCTGTCCGGCCACAGCCTCGGTGGTATTTGTGTCGCCCTTTATGCAGAGCTACATCCTGAAAAGGTGTTAGCTCTTGCCCTTATTTCTACTGTTGTATCCGGTAAATTATCTGTTGAAGCTCATAAACGATTTGAACCAGAGAGTTTTGCGAGATGGGAAAAGACTGGTTGGAAAGATGAGGAAAGTCGTTCAAAGCCGGGCCTGATAAAACGACTACCGTGGTCGCACGTTGTGGACAGACTGAGATATGATCTTCTTCCAGGCGCATCGAAACTTTCCATACCCGTTCTCCTTATCGTCGGAGAAAATGACGCCGCTACGCCGCCAGATCACGTGCGGATATTGTACGAAGCATTACCTGGACCAAAAGAATTCCGTATCATCAAGAACGCACCTCACACTTTCCGAGACCAAGGCCATTTGCGGGAGGTTAAGAAATTGCTTCTGAATTGGACTGACAAGTTGAGGAAGTGACCAGACCCACGTACCTCAAACCGCCCTTTGAAAACGCCTCCGAAAAAGCCTGACGGTTTCCCACAATCCTGGGTACTGAACCTGGGTGGCCCGCCATTCGACTCGCGTGAGCGAGGAGAATGACCCTGAGCGAGGTCCGAGCTTGTCGAGGACCGAGTCGAAGGGCCAGCTTCCTCCCACTCACGCTCGCTCATGGTAAACCGGTCATGGGATTCGAAGGCTACTCAAAAAACATGAACTGCTTCATGTTTTTTGAGAGCCGGGCTTCGGAGGAGACGCGGCGCTTCGACACGAAGCGGAGGTGCCGCGTCAGGGGGAGAAGGAATCCCTCCCGCTCCGCAAAATAAAAGGGCCGTGCCGTGTGGCCGTGCCCAAACGTTGCTATCCCCCTACCTAACCTTCTCCTTTTCCCGCTGAAGGACTGTAAGATCGCAATACTTGCGCGGGGTGATGACTCCGCAGTCGGGGTCCGCCAGTAAAACCTTGAACGGAATCATGAAACAGGCTGGACCCTCCCCGCTCTCGTATTGCTGCGTGTAGTGTGATGAAGTCACCCAGAGAATCCATGTATCGAGGGTTCCCTGAACAGTTTTTGCCACAGCATCTCGCGCTTCGGGCTTCGGCCAGTCTTTTACCTGACCGAGCAGAACAACCTTGAACTTCTCGGGATGGCCCATCCACCCCGGATTATTAAACGACAACGAGACGGGGAATCGAAACTGAAACTTGGATATGTCCACGTCAGCTTCGCCGAACCACTGAACAGCAAGGCGCGGCTGGTACTCTTCCTGCTCAGGCGGCTCTACAACGATTGTCGGAACACCGACATGTGGCTCGTAGGTCTTGTGCTGCGGACAGATATCTCCAATGTTCATAGGTGCTTCCTCCAGTCACGGGAGCGGATTGGACGATGCAAGGAACACTCAATTTCGAGAGCGTGACCACCCTACAGGAAGCAGGGACGCATGTCAATTCGCAGGTAACACACTTCGTGTATTTTTTACGAAGGATTATTCTCTCTGGAATATTGTGCGTGCTTTTGGAACAATAAAGATATGATCGTGAAGCGGAAGGATGGGTACTACGTGCTCTCCGAGAAGACGCGGAAGAATCTCGGCGGGCCGTACCGCACGCGTGCCGAAGCGATGAAGCGTCTGCAGCAAGTCGAGTTTTTCAAGCGCAAGAAAGGCGCATGAAACCGCGCATTACGCTCATCACGCTGGGCGTTGATGACTTAGAACGAGCAATAACGTTCTATCGCGACGGCCTTGGACTTTCGACGAAGGGAATCGTCGGAGAAGAATTCGAGTACGGTGCGGTTGCCTTCTTCGAGTTACAGAAGGGTCTGCAGCTTGCGCTATGGCCACGAGCCAGCATTGCACGCGACACGGGACTTCCTCTTCAGCCGTCGAGTGCGACGGAATTCACGATCGGCCACAATGTCGGAGGCAAAGAGGAAGTGGATGCGATTATGAAGCAAGCGAAGGATGCAGGCGCCACAATCGTGAAGCCTGCCGGAAAAACATTCTGGGGCGGCTACGCCGGCTATTTTCAGGATCCCGACGGGCACCTTTGGGAAATCGCGTGGAATCCGGCGTGGGAAGATACAACGTAACGGAAGAAGAAATGCGGGGCTATGCTCCATGGAACACAACCCCGAGGCAACTGCGGTCTCCTAATAATGGCAAGGGACCGACTTGATCGCGTTGATGACCTCCTCGTCGGTAACCTCCTCGGTCGTCCCGATAAAGCTAGTATCGCGGCGATCCATGAGAATTGCGAGAAGTCCTTCACCATTACCGCGCAGGGCAGCGGTGAGCTTCTCACGCTCTTCAAGAGCAAGCGGACGGAAATCCATATACTCCCCTTTCAAAAAAGATCGACCCTCTCTCACTCACCAGCACCGTGCCGGCAATGGCAGCATGGTAAATCTCACCTGCAGTTTGTCAATCAGGCCCCATTTTTTTACGAAATGTTGACTTTTAATAATATAATGTTAATATAATCGAAGTGTCATGCCGGTGGTGGCGTGATGAGAGAGATGTCCGTTCTTTCAAGGAGGTGCGGCTGTGGAAGGTATCTTCATTGGGTTGGGGCTGTTCCTGGTCGCTATCGTTGTTATCGGGGGGGTTGCTGGGGCGATCTATGACTGGCTCGTCCATTAATCTCCGAAGACAACGGACAGTACAGGCAGCTCGAAATCGTTCGGGCTGCCTCTTTTTTAAATTAACCAATTGTGTTTTCCGAATCTTCTGCGGGTGCTTGTCCATCAGACGAGAACAAACCATAGCTGATATTTCCAATTGTCCATGTGTATCCTCCAATACGAGCAAATCGGGCGACCTTTGCAATTTTTTCTGCCTTGAGTGCGATGCGGGTTGCTTTAGCCATGGCTTCGGATGCTTTGGCGGCACCTTTGACGGCCTTTACCGCTTTGACACCGGCCCGGGCACTGAATACTGCTCCACGAGCAGCGACTCCTGCTGTGCCTCCGACCCCAAATCCAAATATTGCGCCAAGGGCTGTGAGGGTATCGGTTGCGGCGCCGATGACGACGAAACCAGCCGATTGCCAGCGAGAGATTTCTTCTCCCGTGATCTGGTCTTTACCGGTCATGAGGGTGACAATGTCATAGCCTGTCCCGACAAAGGGAGTGAGCTGCACGGCCGTGGATCCGGCGAGGTTGGCGAGAGGAATCTTTTCTTCCGAAGTCAATGCACGGAGGAGGAGGAGCGGGACGAATAATTTTGTTCGGGATTTCAATCCTTCACCAACAGTTTCTCCTATGCGTCTGGTAAGACGTACCTTGTGTCGAGGGTAGTCACGAAATCTGTTGACTGTAATTGCCTAGAGATGGTGCTGGCCAATTCGGGTTCTGTTTGCGATAGTTGAGCGAATGTTTTTGCCCCCTTGGTTGATATCTTTTCTGAGAATGTATCGAGAGACTGATCAATGATTACTTGATTTGTCTGGTTGAATGTTCTCATAATCTCTCGAGCACCTGTGCTGTTATTTGCCTGCACATCCCTACACGAACGGGGACCTTGTGCACTACATTTCGGCCTCGCCTTTCAACTCGTGGATGATCTGCTTGACGAGAAGCAGGACAAGCAAATGACGGCGATTGACGTATGGGGAACGGAACAGACGCGCGAGCGAGCGCACGAGCATATACAATCCGCGCAGAGCGCGCTCCAGATCGTTGAAGAGACGGCGGAACCGCTCCGTTCGCTCGCAACGTTCGTGACGCAACAAGTGCACTAAAAGAAAAGCAGGCCCTGCGAAGAGCCTGCTGAAGAACTATTCCTGTACGCGCCAGGAAATTTCCTTTCCGGCGTGGAAGGGAACGATGCCGCCGATTCTCTCCGGAACTATCCACGGCTCTTTCACAAGGCGAAGGTAATCAGACTGCTCCTTATGATCAATGAGCCCGTAGAACTTCGCGGCGAAGGATCGCGTGAACGCTTCAAGCCGATCGAGCGCATGGTGACGTTCAAAGATCTCGGCCAGAAGCGGCACCATGACGGGCGCAGTGAAAATCCCCGCGCAACAATCATACAGACGCGCCTTGCCTTCTGGCGGATGCGGCGCACTGTCGGAGCCGAAGAAAAACTTGGGGCAGCCGCTGATCGCCGCTTCGATGAGCGCCTCGCGATCCTCGGGATCCTTCGCGACCGGTTTGCAGTAGTTGTTGGGATGCATGCGGTCGCACCCGACATCGTCGTGCGTGAGCAGAAGATGATGCACGGTGATGGTAGCGGCGACCCTGTCCGGGAGTTGGAGAATGGCATCCACTGCCGCGGCAGTCGTGATGTGCTCCAGCACAATGCGAAGCCGGGGAAACGTCCGCACGATGTAGAACAGCGTGCGCAGAAACGCGCGCTCGCGATCCCGACCCAGAATGTGCTTTCCGGATTTTTCTCCGTGGAGGCACAGCACCGTTCCAAGATCTTCCATTCCCCGAAACACGGGCGCCAACGCGAAGTAATCCTCTACCCCATCTTCTGCATGCGTGGTGAGCCCTTTCGGATAGACTTTCCCGGCGATCGCCCCCACATTCTTCAGATCGTCGAGAGTGGATGGATCCGTATCCGGAACAATTTTGAATGTCATGAGCGGCTCAAATGCCGTATGGGGATCGGCCGCCGACTGGATTTCACTCTTGTAGTTTCGTACTGCCTCGCCCGTCCGAATGGGCGGTAGAGGATTCGGCATGATCAACGCTTTCGCACACACCCGCGCCGTGAAGGGTGTTACCGCGCGCAGAAGTTTGTCCTGCCGCAAATGCACATGCATATCGAACAGCTTCGGAATCGTGAATTCCATGGTTTCTCCTGTGAAGTTGTGGAACGTACAGTGCCCGCAGAATACAGAGATCACGCAAAAAAGCAATGATAAGATTGCTCCGTAAGAGTTATTGCCCGGCTTCGTCCGTCCGGCTTCGCTGTCCGTCGCGGCTCGGCCGCGCCGAGACGGACGCTCCGCCGAGACGAGACTACGCCGTGGCATCCGGCTGCAGAGGAAATTGCTATCACGGCGAAGTCCCGCCAAAGGCGGGACGAAGCCGGATGGAGGCGACGGGCGGAATCGAACCGCCGAATAGAGCTTTTGCAGAGCTC
>CAZVRG010000010.1:0-12471 GCA_964630025.1 uncultured Candidatus Saccharibacteria bacterium | reverse complement strand
CGCGCCGAGACGGACGCTCCGCCGAGACGAGACTACGCCGTGGCATCCGACTCACAATGAAAAATCACGGCATAGTCCCGCGGCGAAGCTACAAGCGAAGCCGGGGACGAAGCCGGATGGTGCGCCCGGCAGGATTCGAACCTGCGACCTTCAGCTCCGCAAGCTGACGCTCTATCCAACTGAGCTACGGGCGCATGAGCGAAGCGAATGCTTTTTCAATGTAGCATCGGCGGAGGCCGATACTTTTTCCCGATTTTTGCCCCGGTTCGCCGCAGACGCGGCGACAAAAATACGGGCGCATACTCCTTCGCGACCGTAGTGTGCCACGGAACCTTCCTCACCTCAAGCCTCGACTCGGCTCGGCTTGACCTTGAGCGGCATTGAAGGGTCAAGGGGTTTTGCGCACGGGTGGCCGCTGCCGGACTTTTTCAAGCATGGCGCGATCCGTCGGATACGCGATCATCCGAAGTGCTTTCTCATACGGTACCCACCGCGCTTCGAGAAAGCCCTCGTCCGCTTGAGGATGCAATCGATCCGTGAGTCCTTCAAACAAATAATGATGGACTGTTTTGATAATCCGCGCGGAAGGCGGTTCCTGTTTCCCGCGCAGGCGCGGTCCTTGGCGACGATTCTTTGTTCCCATAAATTGCCAACGGACGCTCCCGAGTTTACGTACCAATCGAACATTTCGTATGCCAAGCTCTTCCTGCACTTCGCGTTGAGCCGCAACTTCGTGTGTTTCACCGCGGGCGTGTTCCACATGTCCTTTCGGAAGTACCCATACATCCCCGCGTGTATGCCGTGTCTTCAGCAGCGCAACGCAGAGCCGCCCCCGCAGGCGACGGATCACCACACCGCCAGCAGACGTTTCGTAGATTGCCGGTAACCGGCGGGAAGCCGGCGATGATTTCGCCTGCGGGTGCGCCCCGGTACCACGGGGGGTACGGGATGGGAAGCCGCGAGCGCGGCGAGGAGTGTTCATTCTTCCGGCGGAGGTGTCGGCTCTGGTGTGGGCTTTGGCGTGGGTTTTAGTGTCGCTGTTGGAGACGGCTGTGGCGTACTCGCCGGTGCCGCCGGCTGTTCGATCTTCTCCGCATTTGCCGCAAGCACTTTTGGAAACAGCTTGGGTGACTTGTAGTTGGACAACCATTCGTCTTCGGTTGTTTGGCCACCCTTTGTTACCTTGCGCACAAGACGCGCCTTCACTGCTCCGCTCGGCTTGCGATCAAACGCGAATGGTCCCTGGACCTCCACTTTTCGACCATCCGGAGTTCCCCACACCGCAAACGCGAGTGTGTTCCCTGTCAGTTGCATCTGGACAAGAAGATGCCCGGGCGTGTCGTTCACGAAACGCATATCCGGATTTGGCGGATAAATGGTCGCATCAAACCCCGGTTTTCCGTAATAGGAAACCGCGTAGGCATGGTTTTTGCGCGCGGTCACCGGAAACCCTCCAAGAACAGCGGTGCGGAACATGGTGGTGGAGACCTGGCAGAGGCCGCCGCCGAACTGCGGCGTGGTGACATTGTGCAGAATGACCAGTTCGGGAAGAAATCCGTGTTCGCCGTCCACGGGACCCAAATTCGTATTAAACGAGAACTCCGCGCCCGGCGGGATGAGCAGTCCGTGATATTTTTCTGCGCCCACGCGGATGTTATGCCGCCGATTTCTCGGACTGCCGGAGAAATCGGATTCGCCGCGTGCAACAATGCTGCGAATGCCGTAGGCGTCCATTTCCGGCGTTGCGGTAATTGCCGGCGGAATCGCGCGCGTCACCAGCTTGACGGTTTCCGCGCCAGCGGCAAGCCCGCGCAGAATGCCCGTTGCGCTTTCTGCAACGAGCAACTCGCGCCCAGGTGCGGGTGGGGTAAACACGGTCGCACGATTTCCCGATACCTGCAGTTGCGCGTTGACGGGTGCGCGCCCCACTGCGGCGACAACGGTGGAACGCAGATACTGCTCAATTGCGGTACGGCTCAACTGCTGCCCACCCGCTTCATCCGGCGTACCGCTCACCCATGGTGCGCGCACATCGGGAGAGACAACGATTTTCTTTTCCTCCGCAAGAAGGGTAAGGGGACGCGTGATCGGCTGCGCCGTGGTTGCGCCCGCAACGCGCGCGACCGCATCACGCATCTGCGGCGGGCGGGACACCATGCGCAGCGTCACCGGTTCGCCATGGTGATACGCAAGACGCGTATGGATCGCCGCAACGGCTTCATTGAGGGCGACCTCCGAGCCGGCTTCTCCTGTGTGAAAGGAAAATGTACCGTCGCCGCCGAGCTTCCATGCGGGTTCTATTGGTGTACGAAAGAGATCGGGGAAGCGCTGTTCTAGCGCGGTACGCACCGCATCCGATGAGACGCGCCAGGAAATCGGAAGCTCGATGCCGCCGCGAAGAAACACCACGCGCCCAAGCATGCTGCGCCATCCGCCTTCACGACCAACCGCAAGGGCAGCGGCGGCAGTCGCGTCCAGATCCGGTTCTGCACCCAATACCGATGCGGGAACATCGCCTTCAAGCATGCCGCCATTGTTTTCCTTCATGGCAGTAACATGCACGCTCGGCGGCTGCGCGTGGAGCGCAGCGGCGAGCACTTCCCGAGCCTCTGCATGTGTTTTTCCTGACAGGGAAACACCGTGAACGGAAACGCCGGGCAGCACCTTTCCTTCAAAGAAGTATGGAAGCCCCCACAATGCGGCGGCGCTCACGGCAAGACTGCATCCGAGAACCACGATGACAACGATCGCAAGAATGCGACGCGAAACACGCATACTCGCATCATTGCAGATGACGCGCTCTTGCACAATGATGCATTCCCTGGTACGATCCAGTTTTAGAAACCCTGCAATGCCACACGCTCCCCACATGGCGAGCACGGCTGATTCTCGATTGAAGGTCGAGAACAACAGCGTCCCAAGCGTCATGCCACGCACCATTCCCCCGGCTGTTGATACGCTCCGCCATATCGCGATTATCCCCGACGGAAACCGCCGGTGGGCTTCCGTACAGAACATGCCCGTATGGGAAGGTGTGCGCATCGGTGCGCAGACGACCGAAGCCGTGCTGGTGGCACTCCTCGCACGGCACATCCCTTGGTGCACGTTCTGGGCAAGCTCGTACGAGAACCTCACGAAACGGCCTGCCGGCGAGCGCGCGGTCTTGAACGAACTCTTCGCCGCATGGTTCACGCGCTTGGCGGAAAATCCGACGATCCACCGTGAACGGGTACGCGTCCGCGCGCTCGGCGAGTGGCCGGACCTCCTCGCGGCGGCGGCCGCCGGCGCCGTTCGGCGCGTGGTGGAGCGCACCGCGGCGTACGACGGCGGATCGCTCACCTTTTTGATTGGGTATGATGGTGACCGAGAACTCGTAGCAGCGGTCAACGCCGCTGCCAGGGCAGGAGGCAGCGGGCAAGGGGCAGTAGGGACGGTTGACGATCTCCGACAGTTTTCCTGGACGAAGGAGTTGCCGGAGGTGGACCTGCTCATCCGCACCGGCTCGTGGGAAGACCCGCACCGGAGCGCGAATTTTCTTCCCCTCATCACCAGCAACGTGCAGGAAGCATACCCAAAGGTGTATTGGCCGGCATTCTCCGAGACCGATCTCCAACACGTGATCGAAGACTTCGCTGCTCGTGGCCGCCGTTTAGGCGCATAATGAGATACTGACCATGAAAGGAATTATTCTCGCCGGCGGAAAGGGCACGCGTCTCTCTCCGCTCACAAAAGTCACCAGCAAACAGCTGTTGCCGGTGTACAACAGGCCGATGATTGCCTACCCGCTCGAGACCTTGCTGCGCGCGGGCATCCGCGAAATTTGCATTGTGGTCGCGCCGGATCACGCCGGAGATTATCTCGCATACCTCGGCTCCGGAAACGATTTTGGCGCGAAATTCACCTACGAAATCCAGGATGAGCCGCTCGGACTCGCGCATGGCCTCTCGCTTGCGGAGAGCTTTGCCGATCGTGAGCCGATCGCCTTTATTCTCGGCGATAACATTTTTGAGGACGATCTTTCCGGAGAAATTCGCGGATTCGATGGAAAGGGTGCGAAGATTTTTGTGAAGGACGTGCCTGATCCCGAGCGCTTCGGGGTGGTGGAATTCGATGATGGGTTCCGTGTGCGCTCGATTGAAGAGAAACCAAAAGCGCCGAAGAGCACCTTCGCGCAAACCGGCCTCTACTGTTATGACGGAAAAGTATTCGACAAGATCCGCACCCAGAAACCTTCCGCCCGCGGCGAGCTCGAGATTACCGACTTGCACAATATCTATCTGCGCGAAAACGCATTGACGGTCAGTCTCGTGCAGGGACGCTGGATTGATGCTGGCACATTCGACGCGCTCCTGGACGCCAATCTGTTCATGGCCGAAAAGGCACGAGAAGAAGCGCGCGATCGCGCCCGCGTCGCGGCAGAAGCTGCACGCTAGAACACACGCACATCGCAGCGTCCTCCCGGAGGAGAAGCTTTCGAGAACCTCTTTTATACCCTCGCCCGTCTCGCTCTTGCGAGGCGTCTTGAACGACGCTTGACGCACGACCGTATCCACCGAATACTAATCAGCGGTTCCGGCCTGCACCTTCGACAACAACGGAGACCTTCTCATGAAACGGGTGATTTGCTGTATTGGCTATCCCGGCGCTGGAAAAACGACACTGGCGACGACGATACAGCGAGCGCTCGGATGCCACGCGTATCACGTCCCCGAAGTCGTTGGACACCTTCTTTCCCCGCACGTCCGAAGAAACTTTCGCAATTTCGGGCGCCTCTATCCCGACACTCTTCACGCGGCATTTTTGGATCATGTCGCACAGGATCCTCATCACGCGGCTATTCTCGATAACTTTCCCCTCTGTCCGCGCCACGCGCATCTGCTCAAGCGCTATCAGCGAAAGCACGGGTGGTCGGTGGAATTCCTCTTTCTTCATGTCCCACCGTTCCCCGGCGTTGCCGTCACGCTGGGGCGTCAGTTCATCCGCGATCTCCGGGAAAAGAAGACACCGTTGCTGCGGATTTTCTGGAAAGCAATGCGTGGCCTTGTGTATCTTCCCGCAACTGTTCAGTGCGCGCGTGCGCTAGGATTTCCGGTGCATGTGCTCAACGCGACGCACGCTCCACATGATGTGGAGGAACACGCACGTGCCTGTCTTGGCTTGAGTCTGCAAGACATGCCGTGGGACCGTGAAGTCCTGCAGATCCTCGCCGATGTTGCACCGGATGCATGGGTTGTGGGCGGCAGTCATGTCTATAAACCGTTTTTCAACGGTGTGTTTGGGCCTCTTACACCAAGTTGGGACGTGGACATTAAAGTTGGCGGCATGGAACGAGCGAAAACCATCCAGCACACACTCGATGTCCACGCGCCGCACATTCGCTGGCACGTCAAAGATGCGTTCTCCTGGGCTGTGCGGGAATGCGGACGCACCATCCGTACGGTTGAGGAATGCATCGGCTGCATGTGCCTTATCTGTACCTGTGTGGGTATCCGGTGGCGCAACAACCGAGTCGACGTCCATTGGGGACACCCGGAGGCGGAAACGGATCTCCGGAACGGCATTCTCCGGCCACATCCGCAGGGCCAACGCGGATTTGCGCGCGACAAGGCAACAAAGATCGCGATGTACTACCCCGGCGTCTCTGCGCCGATGATCGGACATGAACGCGTGCCAATCACGCGGACATTTCCCGAGACCATGGCACAGATTCGCGCATTGGAACGGGGTGGACGTCGCCAATGGAACACGCTGACGGTCGCAGAACGCGAACGTGCGGAACGGATTCTCGCGATGCGCGCACGTCTTCCGTGCATGCCGCACGTTGTTCCCTGGCCTTCTCCGGCTCCCCTGCCGGAAACCGATCCGTGGTACGCACCGGACGCGCGTTTTCGCGCCTGGGTCGCAAATCAGACCCGGTCACGAAATCCCGTTGGCGGACGCGATCCGTACCTCGCAGCAGCACTGGCATACCAGAATGGAGTCGCGCAGAAGCCGACACATCAAGGATGGAGCATGCATCTCCATGCGATGCATACACTTCTGCAGATTGACACGGATGCGCTTCCCGCGTTCCGTCGTCCGCTGCGTCTGGCCGCACTCTGGCATGACGTGGGAAAAGTTTGCGGCATACGAACGCCCGGCGCTCACCCTGCCACCGGAGCAAAACTCTGGCGAAAGGTGGAGTGTCATCCGTTCCCTGCAGTACCCCTTGAAGAGACGCGTCTGATCTCGTTTCTCATCGCGAACCACGACATCGTTGGCAGACTGGAGCGTGGACTCTGGGATGAGACCTACCAGGGCGCCATGGACCCAACAGCGGTTCGCACCGAGCTGTCACGGAGTGGGTACCCGCTTTCCCTTGCTGCCCGTCTCACGAAAGAGATGTGGCGTGCGGATGTGGGATCGGTGTCTCTTCTCCGATGGCTTCTTCCGCTCGCGGATCCGCTGGAGGAGCTTATCCTCTGTGGGTCATCGTAACGCACGCCACTCGCTCGGACGCGAGTGGCTTTTTCTGTTTCCCCTTGCTATGATCGTGGCCACATGCGTGAGTACGAAGTCCGCATTCTCGAGGTGGACCCGCAGCGGATTCACGACACGCTCCTGCAGGCTGGCGCGCAGATCATGCCGAAGCGGACAATTCGAACACAATCCTATGCGTTTCCTGATCAGAGCCATGCCGGTGATCTCTGGGCACGGCTCCGTCTCGATCCCGCAGAAAGCGACGGCGTCACGTGGGAGCTGTCGTTGAAGCATCGCGCGACTGGCGAGCACACCGCTGCCGAAGAGATTGCACTCCGCGTTACGGACGCGGAGGCAGCCGCGGCGTTTCTTCAGCGGTTGGGCGCCGTGCTCCGGCGAGAGATCACCAAAGAGCGCACCACGTATCTTCTCAATGAACTGCGCTTCGACGTGGAGGAGTTCTCCCTCATCCCTGCGTACCTGGAAATTGAGGGCCCATCACACGAGGCAGTGGAAAAAGGACTCACCATACTTGGCTACACCTCCGCGGATATGTTCCGCGGAAAGAGCGTGTTTCATCACTATGGGGTGGATGCGCGCCCCAACGTGTATTAAAAAAGGCCGACTCCCGGTGAGCGGCCTTGCGCGTGTTTCTACGCCTTCTGACCCTTCCCGGCCATGAAGATGCTGGCTTCCAGCAGGGCGTCGAATGTTCCTGTGTCAAACCACCGACCGGAAATCGTGTGGACGGTAAGGGTTCCTTCGGTGAGATAGCGCGCGTAGACATCGGTGATTTCCAACTCGCCGCGGGCAGACGGACGGATGGCGCGGATCTTGTCGAAGACCGTGTCGTCATAGCAGTAGAGTCCCGTCTGCACGAAGCTGCTCTTCGGCGCTTTCGGTTTCTCTTCGATGGAACGCACCCGACAGTGCTCATCAAACTCGACCACGCCGAAGCGTTCGGGATCCGGCACTTCTTTCACAAACATTTTCGCGCCGCTGCCGGAAAACGCATGAATTTCGTCCGTAAGATCATCCTCGAAGATATTGTCGCCGAGCACGAGTACAAACGGCTCACGCTGCACGAACGTCTCCGCCAGTGAGAGACCGTGTGCAATGCCGAGCGGTTCCTCCTGAATCTCGTACATAAATCGTGCGTGGTAGTCACGTCCAGACCCGAGGTACGAAAGAAAGCTTCCGGCATGCTGCGGAGAGACCACAAAGCAAATGTCGGCAATGCCGGCACGCAGCAGCGTGTCCAGTGGGTAGTTCACCGTTGGACGATCGTACACCGGCAACAGGACCTTGTTCGTCACGCGGGTGAGCGGAGAGAGGCGCTCTCCCTTTCCCGCGGCGAGAATCACACCCTTCCGAATCCTCCGTGCGTGCGGTGGCTGCGGCATATGGAAGCTCCTCCGTTCGAGCACCAAAGTTGAGAAAAGTACCCGCCTTCCCGTACCGACGGAAAGACGGGTCAAGAATGTCCAATTCTTCTGCCCGAGTCAAGAGCAGCCAGTCATACCATGCTGCATCGCGTCCGCAACAAGAGCAGCACAGACGCCTACGGAAAACCGGAAAGGCACCGTGCAAAATCCGCGGCAGATCGAAACAGGTGTGTACGAAACCCGAGGCGCGTTGCGGTCGCAATGTGCCCACCCGTGTCATCCACGTACAGGCATGCCGCAGGCTGGCAGCCAAGACGTGTACAGAGATCCATGAAGAAGGCGTCCGTATCTTTTCCGTATCCGTAGTCGCATGAAAAGGCGACAGCGGCGAATGCGGATAGATCCATCATGGCGCGGATCATCGCACGCTTGTCTGCGGGACAATCCGAAAGAATGCCGAGACGAAAGCGACGCGCAAGCGATGGAATCTTCTCCCACAGCGGCTGGTGCAGTCTCACTGTGAGTAAATGATCACGCGCGCGGGCGAGCTGCTCGTTATTGAGCTGAAGCGTTCGCTGCAGGAACGCCCAAAACGCTTCGGGCGATAACAACCTTCCTGCAACATAGAGACGCTCCTGTGGAGAGACCACCGCGCGAATTTCGTCAGGCGGACGTCCGGTAATGAGCCCCATAAAGTTGCTAAAGCCTCGGTACGTCGTCTCGTCGAGAACCCCATGCCAGTCAAAAATAATTCCGCAGAGCGGGGAAGCGTTCATCGCGTTCTCCTATTCATATACAGATGCTTGAAGAGTGAATGAGCAAGACCGACTTCGAACGGTAGAAGGGCAAGCGAAACCCGTCAATGGTCGGGCATGTATCTTGACGTGGCGGTGGGAACATCTACGACGCACGGGCCACACGTGTGCCATTGACGCACACGGGTTTTCGCGGCATGGTCAGTGCACGTAGGTTTTTTCGAAAACTTTCCTTACCGAAACGCTCTGGAGGAATTGCAATGGAAACGCGTACCGCACTCGATGAGACGCTGCAGGCATTTGAGACGTCGAAGGCGCACGGCCTTCGAAAGTTCTGGTGGCTTCCCACGTTAGTGTTCCCGGTGGTGTTCGCGCTGACCATCGCCCTCCTCGTGCGCGGTCTCCAACCAGAGCCGCGACAAGAAGGCGCAAACAGCAGCAAGGTTGACGGGACAGACTCCCCACAACAGAACCGGAACGAACCGCCGGAAACGCCTCAAAACTCTCCAGCCCCAAAGGCGGCGGAGACACCACCGAAACCCCCAGCACCGAAGGGATTCTTCAAGGATGGGGTGCATCTGGGCATGACGCGCGAGGAAGTTCGGAAGCTCGTGGGGCAGTGGAACCAGGCTACATGGGGGACGGACACGACAGGCATGATGACGATCGTATCGAACACGCCGTATCCGAGTGTTGAACGTCTTGTCCTCGCCTTCGAGGACAACAATGGACTCTCGGCGAAAGGCATGGGGGATCCGTTTGGTATGCAACATCTAAGAGCGTTGCGGCCAGAGGCGCGACTCGTGATGTTTGTCATCCGCTTCAAGGGGCTGGAGGGAGAATCGCGCGCGCGCCTTCTCGAGACGCTGCGAGAAACTTTCGGGCCGCCCACGAACCTCGCCGAAGGCTTATTCAAGGATGCAAAAAAGGATGGAGAAGCAGCAGACACACTGGAGTGGTACTGGCCGGACGTAGATCGTTCAGTGGCCGCTGGTATCACCAAGTCTGAAAAGCGCAAACGCGGCGAGGATGTAATGACTGCGACGCTCGTCTTTCTGGATGGCCACATGGCACGAGTTGCAGTGCAAGAAACGCTGAAACGGGAACGGGATCGGACGGTCATGGATGCTATCCGCTCGGGGAACGACGGAAAGCAACGCGACGGGAAGACAGAAAAACTGTCCACCGCACTTCCGATTCCGGAAACCGCGCTTGGACGCTGGAGGATCCGCGGAGATGATCAAAGCCGCTGGGAGGGATACCTTATTCTCGAAAAAAGCTCCGACCCAAAGGAAGCGCGTGGAACGCTGGAATGGTTCGAGGGTCCTGGCGGTCCTAGCGACATTCCCGTCACGGCTGCGCTCACGCAACTAAAAGGAATGCTGTCCCCAACGTTCGTGCTCCGCGCAAAATCAGGGACGTACGTTGCGGCACTCTCCAAAGAGAAGGACGCGCTGCTTGCCGGTGAATGGAAAGAGTTGGGAATATTCTCATGGAGCGGCTGTAAGATTCCGAGCACTCTTCAGAAAACCGAAAAGGACAGAAGCGTCGCGGGAACATGGAAGCTCGAGGTGAAGTCCATGATACTGTTTCCCGGAACGGCGCTCTCGACGGACACGTTCGTCCTCCACGAAGAAGGAGAACTGTATCCACTTCGGAAGGTATCCGGACATTGGACGAGCGATGGTTCGAAAGTCGAGATACACGGATGTTTTGATTTCCAAACGCGCCGGCTCTACGTTCAGAGAAAAATCTTCGGGCGTGTGCATACCCTGCATGCGTATCTCACGGACGATGGCACAACACTGGTATTTCCCACCACCGCACCATCCGTGTTCCGGGATGAACAAAAAGCTTCTCGCGTTTCTGATAAGGAGCGGGAAAGCGCCGAGAAGAAAGGAAGATGACGTTTATAAGACGATGTTTCTGGTTGCACTCCGCAATGGCAAACCGGTCATAACCGTCGTATCTTAGGAGGGACGAACGAGCTCAAGGCGTTGACGAACGTTCTTTGCAGTAACCACCGATCACACGATCGGTGGTTTTTCTTTTATTGCTCTTCGAGTTTCCTTGGAGCAGGCTTCGCTGGCCGCTCCTCTGTTTTTGGTTGTGTTCCGTTCGCCTGCTGACCCACTTCCGCGGCTTTAATACCCACAATAAGTTTTGTGCCCGCCTTTAATGATTCCGGAGAATCCTCAACGGGAAGCCGCACGAAGAACGTTGACCCCTTGCCGATGCCCGGACTCTCCACCCAAATATCTCCACGATGCTCGCGAACAATCTGCCGCGCGACATACAATCCAAGACCGCTGCCCTCCGTGTGATATCTGTCTGATCCGCCGACACGCGTGAATTTGGTGAACAAGCGGTTCATTTCCTCGGGCGCGATGCCTTTCCCCGTATCCTGCACGGAAAAGACCAGTGTCGCACCGTCCTGCACAACGCGCACCTGTATTCGTCCGGTATCGGTGTACTTGATGGCATTATCAACGGTGTTGAGTAACACCTGACGGAGCCGCTGCGTGTCCGCGACGACATGCGGCAATGCGTCTGCCGACTCTTCAAAGGTCAGCGTAAGTTTCCGTCGCTGCGCGTTCGGCGTCAGTTCTTTCACGAGATCACGGGCCATGCCAGCAAGATCAATGGACTCCAAGGAAAGTTCCAGCCGCCCGCTTTCGATGCGGGAGACGTCGAGCAGGTTCCGAATCAAATCAATCAGCCGATCGCTGGATTCCCGCAAAATATTCATCACCGGCAGTTGCTTCGACGCCACCGGCCCATAATCCCCTTCCTGCACCATCGAGAGATACCCTTTCAGCGCGGTGAGCGGGGTATAGAGCTGATGCGAGGCAATACTCAAGAACTCACTCTTCGCCTTGTCGAGTTGCGCGAGCTGCTCGTTGGCAACCGTCAGTTTTTTCGTGGTGTCCTCCAGGTCTTGATAAATCATCGCTTTATAGAGCGCGAGAGACACGAGCCCGCTAATTCCGTCTAGAGACTCTTGTTCATAGGTGGTGAGATTGTGCAGATCGCGCGTAGCGCCGATGGTCACCGCTCCCAGCGGACGGCTATCAATGAAGAGCGGGTATACAATGAAGCTTGTGAGTTCCGGAATTGCCGTTGTCCGCCGCACTGCGGTCACAAGCGGAGCCACATACACATCGGTAATGCGGGACGCAAGCTGCATTTTCTTCTCACGGAGCGCGCGCGGCCCGGCAAGATCCGCCGACAAAGAAACTTCGAGCGAATCCGCGGCATACGGATCAAGCACTTTTTGTAATTGCGGCACAGACGATGCCGCGGCAATCAGATGCAACATCGCGGCTGTGTCGGGCTGACCTGCGGACCGCTCCACAATGCTCACCGACACGATTTCGTAGCCAAGTTCGAGCGCGATGGCACGCGCAATCTGCTGCGCCATGTCGCGCAGATCAATGGTTGCCATGGAAATGCCATCCAGCTTCCGCAGCAGCGCAAGCGTCTTATTCCGCACCGCGAGCTCCGCGTTGCGCTTGTATAATTCCTGATTGACGTTTCCGAACAACGCTTCGTTAGATTCCTGTTCAGGTTCCGGTTTCTGTGGTTGTTCTTTTGAGCCCGGCATGGATGTTTTTAGAGTATCACGCCCGACAGCAAGTAGCAGACACGCCCATGTCGCCAGGAACGGAAGCGCGTGTAAAATTACCGATCAGCGTGCCGTCGCGCTTCTTCCAGCTCGGATGCAACCCCGACGGCCGACGAGCATCTACGAGATGCCGAGGCGATCAAGCGCCCCGAAGACCGTCGCGAGAACGCTCTCTGTTTCCGTCAGCATGGGCGCCGTACCCCATTCGCCGGAGAACCTCGTGTTGGACTTGTTGCTTCCCCCACTC
>CAZVRG010000009.1:19140-30284 GCA_964630025.1 uncultured Candidatus Saccharibacteria bacterium | reverse complement strand
GACAGCTGCATGGTGATGTTCCGTCCCATCATACCCAAACGGCGTTTTCTGTCATTCTGAGGCCAGAGGCCGAAGAATCCGACGCCGGGCTGCGCACGCGAGAATCACATCGCGTGTTTGTTTCCGTTGACCGCTGCGCGTGAATCGCCGGGAAAGCGACGGTATGGTCGAAATGTCAAGATGTTGTATACATCCGTTTTGCAGTACAGTGATCTATTCTCCATATGAAAGGAGGTGACGTGAAATGAAGAAGTCTCTGTTGGTAGCCAGTCTGGTGGCCGGCATGCTCGGGAGCGGGAGCGTAGCGTTCGCCAGCGATGATGTTGACGGCGTGAGTATTTCTCCTGTCAGCGTGAGCGGCTGTGGTACGCAATCAGTCTCCATCAGCGGAACGGGAATGTACTCTGATCCGGTTCAGCACCTTGTCGTAACGCTCGACGGCACGGAAGTGCTTCACAGTCACAGTGAGCCGGAAACCTGGAGTGCTGGTTCGTTCTCGGCTGGTGTGGGAAGTCACACGGTCGTTGCGACAATTTATGACCACATGGAAGGCGACGGTCATGAAGACATGCAAGCGCAGGACACGAAGACCTTTACCGTTCCTTCCTGCGATCAAGGAAGCACGGGCGGAACTGTATCCTCCGGGAGTGGATCGGGGAGCGGCGATTGCTGTCCGGGATCCGATACCGAACAATCATCGGTGAAAAAGGCAGGTCGCGTGAAGGGTGCCGCAACGGGCAAGCTTCCTGCGAAGCTTGGCGGTATCAATCCGACCTTTGAGAAAGTATTCAAGCGCCCTCCAACGTTCAAGGAGTGGGAGTACTGGGCAAATCGTCTGTTGAAGGACAAGCCGACGTACCCGGCGCTGTATGGTGCCATGCAATGGCACAAGCTCCGCGGTCACACCATGGGGAAGTAAGCGACGCGGATCGCACGAAGAAGCCCCACATGGTGGGGCTTTTCGTTGCGGGAAGGGAAGTGTCCGCAGTAGGCTACACGTATGGAAACCCGGCCGCTTTTTTCTCCGACTCCCGACACACCAAGCACCCCGAGCACATTGCAGCGCCTTCGTGTGCGTCTCCGACGACTTTCCAGTAAGCCGCCCATGCTCGCATATCTTGGGTTCTTGCTGGTGCTTGGCGCGTGGGGAACAGGACGTGGAGAATTGCTGCTTCGTGCGCTCATCATGCTGGCGGTCTACAGCGTCCTGGACCTCGCAATCGCGCGCTGGCGGGAAGGGAAATTCATCCTTCCGAATGCGGGGTGGATTTCCGGGCTGATCCTTGCACTTGTACTTACTCCCTCCGCGCCGTGGCTCGCAATACTGCTCGCAACCGTCTGCGCGAGCGTGAGTAAGCATCTTATTCGCTACAAGCGAAAACATATGTTCAATCCAGCGGCATTCGGGCTGGTGATCACGAGTATCTTGTTTCAGGACGTCGGCATGGTGTCGTGGTGGGGAGCTGCGTGGGGAATGCTTCCGCTTGTCATCATCGTGGCGAGCGGCGCCGTGACCGTGTTTCGCGTGAAGCGTTGGAAGACCGCGCTGGTATTTCTTCTCACGTATTTCACGGGAACCATCCTCGTGCTGCTTGCGCGTGGGGGAAACGTCACAGACATTCGCACTATTGTGTTCGACGGTACCGTTTGGTTTTTTGCAACCGTCATGCTGATTGAACCGGTGACAACTGCGTATCAGCCGGCGTGGTTACGGACAGTATTTGGCGGGATCGTTGCGTTGCTCACACTGGTATTCTCAGTGGGAGGCATCGCACTTTCCGTCATCGACCCTTTCCTTGCCGCGCTCCTACTGGGTAATGCTGCCGCAACAGGCGCAAGCCGCTGGATCCGCGGCCGATGAACGCCGCGAGGGCATTTCTATCTTAGCCGGGACTCAGGACGACTCCCAGCTTTTTCTTGCGGTGTGGAATCGGATTCTTGACAGGTTCGGGCAGGACCGACGGTTTTCCGGTATCCTGTGGAGCATGACCGCTGTGAGCAAAACCGATGTGCGTCAGATCGTCCGCGAGGAGACCGCGGATCTGCGGACCGATGTCGCAAAACTCAAGACCGACGTGTCCACACTCAAGACCGATGTTTCAAAACTTCAAACTGACGTCGCCGTGCTCAAGGTGGATGTCGCGGAGATGAAGGATGACATGAAAGAGGTGAAGAGCACGACGAACACGATCCTGAACAAAGTGGATCGGTTTCTCAAACAAGTTGACGATGAGAAAGATGAGCGGACATCCGCCGATGCGCTCTTAGAGCGCCGCATCGAGACTTTGGAAAAGCAGCAAGCGAGATAGCGGCCTCAGAGCCGAAAGGCTTTCTGTTTTCTTCGGATGTTGTTCTCTTCAGAAAGGAGATATGATCATGGGGAGGAAACGGATACGCAACCCCAAGAGCAATGTAATCAAGGATGCTATCCGCGAGGGTGAAGAATGGATGCGCAGCATGGAACGCACGGTTGCCGGGAGCAAGAAGCAACCAACGGAAGCGGAAGCAGAGAAGATCGCGAGGAGCAGCGCGGATGCCTCGCGCATCAGCCTAACCGGAGATCGCGCATTTGCCGAAGGGTACGATGCCATCTTCGGTAAAAAGAAGCGGAAGCGCGCATGATATCCTCCGTGGATAGTTACTGCCGTTGGCACGCCAACGGCTCTTTTGCATACCTGCGCACGTTTCTCTACCGCCATGTCCACGGTCCACATGGGTACTATCTGGCCTTCGCTGCCTCGCATGACGTACGCTAGCGAGGCCATGGCTGCCTGCATTTTTTGCGAGATTGTACGAGGAACGGCTTCCGCCCACCGTATCTGGGAGGACAACAAGCACCTCGCTTTCCTCTCGACATACCCGAACACAGCGGGGTTCGCTGTCGTCGTGACGAAAACCCACTTCCCGAGCGACGCATTCGTAGCCGAGGACGCGGTTCTTGCCGACCTCGTGGTGGCCGCGAAAAAGGTTGGTAAAAAGATCACGGCGGCCTTCGAGGACGTGGGTCGGACCGGCCTCATTCTGGAGGGCTTTGGTGTCGACCACCTCCACGTGAAGCTCTTCCCAATGCACGGGACCGGGAATCTCACCGCGTGGAAACCACTCAAGTCTACCGTGAATAAGTTCTTCGAGCGGTACGAAGGGTACATCTCCTCGCACGACTATCAGCGGGCGGATGACGCCGTGCGGCGGAGGATCGCAGAGAAGATTCGGAACGCAGTATGAAACGCGTTGTGCTCGATACGAATATCCTCGTGGGGAGCGCATATGACGAACATTCCGCGTCATGGCGCATTGTCGACGCCTGCATTCGGGGCGAACTCACGGCGATTGTGAGCCAGTCGTTGCAGGGGGAATATGAGGAAATTCTTTCCCGCACCGTGCGCATGCGCGGTCACGAGGAACAGATCCGAAAATTTCTTGCCGTCGCAGAGCGTGTGCGCCCAACCGTGGTGCCGCATGTCGTGCAGGATGACCCCGATGATGACAAAGTGCTTGCGGCAGCGGTTACCGGCAACGCGGATGCAGTCATTACGAACGATCGCCATCTCCTGCAGCTGGACCCGTATCGTCCGGAAGGGAGCACGCGCCCTCTGCGCATTGTGCAACCGGCCGCATTCGAACAATCCCGCACGGAAGAGCAGGGAAGCGGATGGAGCGCGCTCTCGCGGTTGATCGGGATTCGGTAAACTCTTGCGCCAGGAATGGCGCCATGCTATGGTGGAACACCGCACAGGACAGTGTGTTCATTTCGTGCGGGACAGACCTCCGGAGAAATGCATATGGCTGGCATTCCAATTCTCTACGTCTACGAACAGGGAACGGCGGCACAAGTAGAGGACAGCCGCGCCCTCACGCGACTCGCAGAGCAACACGGATTTCCGGTGCGTGTACTGCCCATGGAGAAACATGTTGGCTTTGCGCCTCAACAGGATCCGGCTCTCTACATTCACCAATGCTGTGTTCTTCATGGTCGGCAAGCGATTGGGAGCTATATCGAGAGGCACCCACGTGTCGGTATACCGCTGCACTAAGATACCCCGCGAAAACGCACACGGCAGTCTCCCAGACTGCCGTTTTTTCTTACCGGAACAAGGCGTGAAGCCATGGTATGATCACAGCGCTGATGCGCGGCCGAATTCTCCTTCTGGGCGTGCTGCTCTGCAGCGCTCTTGCTGCGCGGAGTATGACCGCGCAAGAATCTTCACCGTCACCATCACCCTCCTTCGCGCCGGTCCCGAACGCTTCTCCGGAGCTCGCGACAAAGGAGGCAGAACTCGCGGAGCTCCAGGGGAAAATTCGCGCGCTGAAGGATGCGCGCGGGAAAAAGGAGGGTGAGAAAACGACGCTCACGAGCGCGATCGAGATTCTGGAAGATCGCGTGCGGCAAATTCGCTTAGAGCTCGACTACACGCGCGTCTCCATTGAGGAAGCGCGCATTCGCATCCGCCAGACAACGGACGAGCTTGATGCACTCGCGAAAAAGCAGGAACGCTTACGCGAACAGATCCGCGCGGCACTGCGCCTCATGGCCACCGTGGACGAACGTTCGCCGGTGGAAACCCTTCTCACGGGCGAAACGTTTGCTGACTTCCTCAGTAACCAGCAGGCGCTCGCGCGCG
This sequence comes from uncultured Candidatus Saccharibacteria bacterium, assembly GCA_964630025.1. Lineage (GTDB taxonomy): Bacteria > Patescibacteriota > Andersenbacteria > UBA10190 > CAIZMI01 > VMFP01. The sequence goes on along the minus strand of CAZVRG010000009.1, from coordinate 25,662 downwards.
TGCAGTCGCAGGCAACGTCCGTGCTGCTGCACACACAAGAACTAAAGACTGCCCGTGAGGCGCGGGAAGAAGATCTCCGGAATCGCCATGAGGAACTTCAAGGACTGGCGAAGCTGCAGGCCGCGCAACGGGCGGAATTGCAGGAAGAGGAGGGCCGAAAACGCACAGCGCTTTCGAAGACCGTGGCGGACGCCGCCAAGCTTTCCTCCCTTGTTGCGGAGGCGGAACAAGCACGACGGGAAATTCAGCAGGAAATTTTCTCCCTGCGCAACGCGGGCATTCAGCTTTCGCTGAAACAGGCAGAGGAATTCGCGCGCTTTGCCGGCGGCGCGACGGGCGTGCGTCCCGCACTCCTCCTTGGTGTTCTCAAGATCGAATCGAACATCGGAAGCAACGTGGGGTCGGGCCGCTATCCGGACGACGTGCACCCCGCACACCGCGAGGCATTTGTGCGGGTCGTCAACAAGCTTGGGCTCGACCCTGCAACGGCGCCTGTCTCCGCTAAACCAAAAACCTATTCGGGATGGGGCGGCGCCATGGGCCCCGGACAAATCATGCCGGGCATCTGGGAACGCGTTGAGACGGAAGTGGGCCGCATCACCGGCAAGGGCACGCCGACACCGTATGAGCTTCTGGATGCCTTTGTCGCCACTGCCGTGATTCTGCGCGGAGGCGGCGCCGCATCCGGAAACGAATATGAAGCGGTGAATCGGTACTTCGCCGGACCAAATTGGGCAAGGTTTACCTGGTACGGGGATAGAGTATTGGCCGTCGCTAAAGAATATGAGGCGAGGGGATTGTAGAAAAACCGAAGCCCCCGCGAAGCTTTACCGTCTGGGAAGACTCCCGATACGAAAGCAGCTCCCTTTTATAGGGAGCCGCTTTCTTCACAAACCGGCTGTTTAGGCGCGGCTTGGACCTTTGTAGTGCTCTCGGCAATAGACCGGGCGTCCTTCCGTTGGTCGGAAGGGCACTTGGGTCGGCGTGCCGCACGTGGAGCACGTCGCGTCGAACATCTGTCGATCGCCGCCCGCACCCCCACCGCGCGGACCGCCGCCCATTCCGCCGCGGCGTTCGCCGCGCATCTGACGGAAGCAGTTGCTGCAGTACACAGGACGTTCGCCTGTTGGCTGGAACGGCACCTGCGTGGGCTGGTTACAATTCGAGCACGTGGCGTCAAACATTTGACGCCCCATGGAATCTTGGTTCATTCGGTAGTCACCGCCTTTCGTTGAAGAGATCGAGGTTGGCCTTCGCTCTACTGCCGACGCCCGACTCCTCACGATGAACGCGGATAGTCTCGATCGCCTGCTTTGAGGAACGTTTCCCCTCGTGATTGACAGTATTACACGGCCCGTGGCTGCAGTCAAGTCGGTCGGTTCCCCGTGCCCCACAACCCCCCTTGCCCCATGCCCTTGCGCGGAGCGCGCCGTATACTGCGGAGAGTCCCCATGCCAACGAAGAAATCTCGCGCACAAACACGCGTGCGCACGCAGGAGCCTCTCGAGGACCTTTCGCATCTCACAGAAGCACAGCGCGCCGCAGTGACGTACGGCGACGGACCAGCGCTGGTGATCGCAGGTGCGGGTACCGGAAAAACTCGCGTGCTCGTGGAGCGTATCGCGTGGCTCACGAAGCACCGCGGCGTGCCGCCGCAACATATTCTTGCGCTGACGTTCACCGAAAAGGCCGCAACGGAGCTGGAGTCGCGCGTTGATCTTGCGCTGCCGATCAGCGCGTTTCGGCCGTGGGTTGGCACCTTCCATAGCTTTGGAGAATACATCCTCCGTGAGGAAGCGTTCGCGCTCGGTCTCGATCCGCGATTTCGTATCCTTTCCGCGCCGGAAGCGTGGCTGCTCCTCAAGCGGAATCTGTTTGCGCTTCCGTTGTCACGCTATCGTCCGCTTGGAAATCCCACGAAATTCGTGCAGGCGCTCGTGGAATTTTTCAGCCATGCAAAGGATCAGGGGATGACGCCGGAGAAGGTAGAGGAGTGTGCGAAAACGATAGGGAACAGAGAACCCGACTCCGCCATCCGTCTCGGCGCGGCCGAGCCGCGACGGAAGGCTTCGCCGGGCAGGCAGGGGACAGGAAACAGGGACGGCGACGAGGCAGCCGGATTGCAAGAACTCGCGGCGGTGTACCGCGCATACGTTGCGCTGCAGCGAGAGCACGGCGCGTTCGACTTTGGTGACTTGTTGCTGGAAACACTGCGACTGTTCCGCGAACGCCCGGAGATACTCCAACGCATACGCGCGCGCTTTACGCACATCCTCGTGGATGAATTTCAGGATACAAACGCGACGCAGGTTGAACTGATTGAGCTCCTGGCGGGCGAGAAGGGGAACCTGCTCGTTGCCTCGGACGATGACCAGGCGATCTTTGCGTTCCGCGGTTCGAACGTCGGCAATGTGCTGCATTTCCGACAACGGTTTCCCACCGCGTCACTGCTGGTGCTCACCGATAATTTCCGCTCACCCCAGCGTATCCTCGATGCCGCATATCGTCTCATCCAACAGAACAACCCATATCGGTTGGAGGCGACGGAAGGAATCAGCAAACGGCTGATGAGCCAGACGGGTGTCGGGGGTCGGGGGTCGGCTGCTGGGGGAATGAACACGCGTCCCGATACCCAACACCTGATACCCAACACCCACGTTATCGAGCACCGTCACTTCGCCACGGAGGAAGAAGAATTCGCGTGGGTGGCGGGAGAGATTCTTCGTCTCGTGGATCAGGGATACACCTACCGCGACATTGCCGTCCTTGCGCGCACAAACGCGCAAGCCGGCGATTTTGCCGCATCGCTGTTGCGGCGCGACATTCCCTATGTCGTCTCCGAATCGCGCGGGCTTCTGGCGCGACCGGAAGTGAAAGATGCCCTCGCGTATTTCCGCCTCTTGGGAGATCCCCGCGACGGACGCGCGCTCTTCCGCTTGCTTTCCCATCCCGCGCTTGGCGTCTCCGCCGCGGACCGCTCTCACATTCTTGCTGAGCTTCGCACCGCGCCGGAAGCCGCGCTCCCATTCTTGCGACGCCCGACTCTCCAGGAACGCCTCGCGTCCCCAAGTCGGGAAGGACTCACGCGCCTTGCGGATCTTCTTGCGTATCACATGAACGCCTTCCGCACGCTCCGCCCATCCGCGGCGTATCTGGAATTTTTGGAACGCAGCGGCATGCTGAAACACGCAATTCAGGAAAGCCCACAGCACCCCGAAGTGCTTCCCAACCTCCAGGCATTTCTTGCGTACGTGCGCGCGCTCGAGCACGGCGTACCCGAGGGCGACGCGCTGGAATTTCTTGAACTCATTGATGCCGCCGCAGACAGCGGGCAAGGACCGCCCGCGGCCGATCTCCCGTCGGAAACGGATGCGGTGCGTTTGCTCACCGTCCATGCCGCAAAAGGACTCGAATTTCCGCAGGTCTTCGTGATCGGCGCAACGGCAGATCGCTATCCGGCGCGCGGACGTCGGCGCCCGCTGGAGCTTCCGCCGGAACTCGCTCCGGTCAGCACAACACTTGCGGAGCTTGATGATCGGGAAGCGCACGTCTTGGAGGAGCGACGACTGTTCTATGTGGCGCTCACGCGCGCGCAGCATCGCCTGCTTGTCACTTCCTCAACATCCGCTGCCGGCATGCGCGCGCGCCGAAAGCCGTCGCCGTTCATTGCGGAAGCCGATATTCCGTCCACCACGATCGCAGGAGCGTCCGCATCGGCCAGCGAACAGCTCACGCTGCCGTTCACCCCCATTGCCGCGCCGGTTCGCGCCCGCGCAGATCGCGCGCTCACATTGAGCGCGTCGAAAATCAACGAATACGAAACCTGTCCGTTGAAATACGAATTCCGCTATGTGCTGCAGATCCCGACGCCCCCGCAACACACATTGTCATTCGGGAATTCCATCCACGCGGTTCTGCACCGTATCGGCGCCACCACGCTTTCCGGGCGGACGCCGTCTCGCGAAGATGCGCTCGTGTGGTTTGATCAGCAGTGGATTCCCGACGGGTACATGAGCCCCGAACACGCAGCGGCACGGAAAGAGGCGGGACGCACTGCACTGCAGGCGTATCTGTCGAAATATCCCGAGCTGCTCCGTACGCCGCCCCTCGCCGTTGAGGTTCCGTTTTCTCTTCAGCTTTCGACAACACGTGTCACTGGCCGCATCGATCGTATTGACCGCGCAGAGAACGGCGCCGTTATCATTACCGACTTCAAGACAGGGGAGGGGAAGGGCAAAGACGCGAGTACGGATACGCAGCTCTCCATCTATGCGTTGGCGACGCGAAAAGCCCTTGGCCTTGAGCCCGCGAAACTCCGGTTTGCCTATGTGGAAACCGGTGCGGAGGAAGCGTCAACGCGCACGCAGGAACAGGACATACAGACTGCACAACACATCGAAGATGTCGCATCACGGATTCGCCGCGGCGAATTTCAGGCAACCCCGGGCTATTGGTGCCGCTTCTGTGATTTCCGCAAGATTTGCGATTACGCGGAGATATGAGAACGAAAAAAGGAAAGCGTGAAAGGAAAAACCAAGCGGAAAGCCAAGAGTTTTTGCTTTCGGGTTTTGCTCTGCGTTTTTCGCTTTACGCTTTCACTTGACCCGATGAAAACCTCAATACTTGCAAGAAATGATAAAATATCGTATGATTTCCCGTCTCATGAGATTCATCACCCTTGAGCAATTCCCGAAACCCATTCGGGTGGTCGCTCTCTGCACGCTCGGACTGTTGATCCTGTTTAGTGTGGGATTTGCGCTTCTCTGGCGCGCGTTGCCGGCTGAAGGCGTGAAGTTGCACGCCAATATTGACACGGGTGTGGACCTGTTCGGCACGCGGGCGGAATTTTCCTGGCTTGCGGGGATTGCCGTTGCTATGATCATTGGCAATATGGTGCTTGCGCTTCGTCTTCGTCATGCGCAACCGGCAGCTGCCGCCATGTTCTTCTCCGCGACCATTCCGATCTTGCTGGGATTTTTGGGGGTCTTGGTGTTTATCGCCAGCCTCAATTTTCCGTTTGCGTCCTAACGCTCGCATATGCGCACCACGCTGCCACTGATCGCCGTTGATCGCGACCGCTTCCTCCAGCGGGTCTTGGAAATGATCCCCGGCGCGCTGGCGTGGGGAACGCTCATTGGTCTCACCATCCTTGCGTTCCTGCAACCGCTGGTGATCGCCGTATTTCTCATTGTCTACGATTTTTACTGGCTTGTGCGCGCCGTCTACATGGGCACACATCTCGTCGCGGGCTACCGCACGCTCCGTTGGAATCGCGGCGCGAACTGGCGCGACCGTCTCGAGCGTCTCCGCGATATTCCGGAGGCAGTGCGGAGCGTCGAGCGGCGGATAGAACAGTTGGAGGAACGCATGCCGGCCGTGACGCAGCACTCTGAACGCCGCGCGCTGAAGCGCGCGCTCTGGCAGGAGCGTATGTTTCGCAACGATCTCCAGCGTCTCGCGCGGATATCCGCGCCATCGTTACCGTCCTGGAACGACATCATCCATCTCGTTGTTCTTCCAACCTATAAAGAACCGCTCTCCGTCCTCACACAAAGCCTCGACGCACTCGTTGCAGCAGAGTATCCCAAGGATCGACTGTGGGTTGTTGTCGCGCTGGAAGAACGCGCGGGCATGCACACCGCGCACACGCAGGCGGCGCTGGAGCAGCGCTACCGCGGCATCTTCGGAAAATTTGTCACCACCGTGCACCCGGACGGCATCGCCGGCGAGCGCCAAGTGAAGTCCGCCAACGCGAGCTATGCGGCGCGCGAAGTGCAGAAACTCTTCGATGCCGACGGCATTCCGTACGAGAACGTCATCGTATCGAATTTCGATGCGGATACGGTTGCCGCCAACGATTATTTCGGCGCGCTCACGTACACATATCTTGTCACCCCCGACCGCCTGCGCTGCAGCTATCAGCCGTTACCGCTCTACCACAACAACATTTGGGATGCGCCGGCATTCACGCGCATCGTCTCGACAAACTCGAGTTTTTGGATGCTCACGCAATTCATGCGGCCGGAAAAACTGGTGACATTTTCTTCGCACTCGATGCCGTTCCGCACGCTGGTGGATGTGGGCTTCTGGGACCCCACCGTGGTGTCCGAAGATTCCCGTATTTTCTGGCAATGTTATGTCCAGTACGGCGGGCACTACCGCACGGTTCCGCTCCACACCCACGTGTCTATGGACGTGACGTGCGCATCCACCATGCACCGAACATTCTTCCATCAATACAAGCAAATCCGGCGGTGGGCATGGGGAGTAGAGAACTTCCCGTTCATCGCAAAAGCGTTCCTCACGCATCGGGAAATTCCACTGCGCGATCGCGCACGCCGCATGTTCACGCTTCTGGAAGGCGGGCACTCGTGGGCAACGGCGCCGCTCATTCTTGCGTTCCTTGGGTGGATCCCCGTGCTCTTCGGGCACGCGGAGTTCCAGCAAACCGTGCTCGCATTCAGTCTTCCGCGTCTCACGCGTACGCTGTTGACCGTGGGGATGTTGGGATTGATCTTGAAC
>CAZVRG010000009.1:1911-19130 GCA_964630025.1 uncultured Candidatus Saccharibacteria bacterium | reverse complement strand
AACACGTCGCTCTCGCTTCTGCTCCTTCCGCCAGCGCCGCCCGGCACGCCTCGCCGCCGGTATCTCTGGATGGTGCTGCAGTGGGCGCTCGGTCCATTGACCGCATCGCTGCTCGGCGCCCTGCCAGCATTGGAAGCGCAAACACGGTTGATGCTTGGCACATATCTCGGGTTCTGGGTAACGCCGAAGGTGCGTACGGAATATACACCTGTCGGCGTGCCGCCGCTTGTGACGGTACCGAGTACCAAATAGAAAAATCTTTCATCGTCTTTGCGAGGAGCCAAAAGGCGACCCCCCCGCCACGGCGGGGGGGTCCCGCCCCTGCGGGCGGTGACGAAGCAATCCGACCCCGCAGGATCGTCCTGCCTGCCCCGCGAAGCCCACAGGGCGAAGTGGGGAGCCAGAGGCGAAGGATCTCTCGAGGATTGCTTCGCTTCGTCCCGTTAGAGACAGAGTCTCTAACGGGATTCGCTCGCAAAGACTATGTTGAGTACGTTCGGCTTTGCTATGGTACGTATTTCTTGGCCCCCTATAGTCGGCACCCTCGTGCTTAGTCTCGCACTCAGCATCATCGCGCGCTGGGGCGGGGAACGGTTTCACCTCATAACTGCGCGGGGCGTCGCAGCGATTGGCGGAGTAGGCGTCATCGCTGCCTGGTGGGTTGCCGCACTGGTGAGCAACGCGCTTTCGCTCCGCGCTGCGCTCGGCCTCGGCATCGCAACAGCCATCATTATTGCCATCGGGTTATGGGACACGCGTCGCCCGCTTCATCCGTTTTCGCAGCTCCTTGCACAGCTGCTTGTGAGCGTCAGCGCAGTGGTGATCAGCGGCGTCGCCGCATCGTATGTGACGAATCCGTTTGGCGGTCTTCTGTATCTCAATCAATGGATGTGGAATGGCATGCCGCTTCTTGGCGCCGCATTCACCATCATCTGGATCCTTGCGCTTATGAACGCGGTGAATTTTCTCGACGGCATGGACGGCCTTGCCGCTTCCGTGAGCACCATCGGATTTCTCACAATCGGCGCAGTAAGTCTTTTGCCGCAGGTCAACGAGCCGCACATCGCGCTTCCGGCGTTTCTTGCCGCCGCTGCAACCGTCGGTTTCCTCTTCTGGAATCTCCCGCCGGCGCGTCTCGTGCTCGGTACGACCGGCGCGTGGTTTCTTGGCTTTCTCCTCGCCGTTCTCTCCGTTCAGGGCTCAAGTAAAATCGCCACGCTCGCCGTCGTGGGCGCAATCCCGCTCCTCGATGCTGTCTCCGTTATCATCGCGCGCCTCCGCCGCGGCACCTCGCCATTCAAAGGCGACCGCACCCACCTCCACCACCGTCTCTTGAACCGCGGCTGGTCGCCTCGCGCTATTCTGGCGTTCTATACAGTCGTATCCGTCATCCTCGCTCTTGCCGCGGTCTATCTTCCGACGCCGGTAAAAGTGTTACTTTTTGCTATGAGTGGCATAGCGGTTATTGCATTTTCAAGTATCTGGCGAACGCATGCCACACTTGATAAGTGATGTATGACAAGATACTATTCATCGCAGATGAAGCGGCACATCCGGAAGCAGAACCAAGCACAACGTCGCGTGATCGAGCGCAAGCTTGACGTGGCGGTTGCACGCGTATTGCGCGAATACCGTGAGGTATTCCGCAAGCTCGCTGCGTACGATCGCGTCTAGAGAGCCGTGCCACAGCAAGTCATCTATCTTGATCTCGAGCTTCTCGAGAGGCTGTGTTACCGTCTCGCGAAAGAAGTCTTTGATTCAGAGCAAGAGCCCATCCCGCCGTTTAGTACGCACACAAACACACTGCTGGAATCGGCGCTTCACAACCCGCAACAGACATTTGGAAATAAGGATCTGTATCCAACGCTGATAGATAAAGCGGCGATTCTGTACTACTCGCTCATTAAGAATCATCCATTTGATAACGGTAACAAGCGCATTGCAACCGCCACACTGCTTGTTTTCCTATCTCTGAACGGATATTGGCTTGATGCCGATATTGACGAGCTGACTGAACGAGCTATTCGTGTCGCAAACTCTGACCCGGCGCTGCATAAAGAGACCCTCGCCGATATACATCGATGGATGAAAGAACACCTGAAACAAGAAGAGACCAGCACTCTTTAAAATTTGAAGAACAAAAAATAAAGACGAGGCGGACATGCGAAATATCCGCCTCACGTTTAGTACTCTCATGGTAGCAACTGGGAGGCCGTATGTCAATGGCAAAATCGCCACGCTCGCCGTCGTGGGCGCAATCCCGCTCCTCGATGCTGTCTCCGTTATCATCGCGCGCCTCCGCCGCGGCACCTCGCCATTCAAAGGCGACCGCACCCACCTCCACCACCGTCTCTTGAACCGCGGCTGGTCGCCTCGCGCTATTCTGGCGTTCTATACAGTCGTATCCGTCATCCTCGCTCTTGCCGCGGTCTATCTTCCTACATCATTGAAGATAGTTTTGCTTCTCGCAAGCGGTGCTGCTGTTATACTCCTGACCGCTTTTCGATCTTTAAAAGTTGCATAAAAAAAACAGCGGAGATTCAAAAGAATCTCCGCCGAGAAAGGTGGCGAGGAAAGTTTCCCCCGCCCCGCACTGAAGGTAGCGGTTGGGTACGAAAGTCCACGTAACTGTACGGGACATGACTGAGGGTTACAGCATGAGATGGCAAGGCTTAGACACCCCGCCCAGTAGCGAAGAATGCTGAAGATAACTATTGAACAGCGCAGATGACTCAACGATACGACACTCAATGAAGATGGCAGAATTATGACGATTCTGCCCCGTACCTAACTTTGCTCAACCCCGATGCACGGTACGAAACAACACGGTACACTACGCAGCCAGAAAGTAGCCAGAAAAAATGGCGGGTGAAGTGCAGCCACCCGCCCTGAACGGCACCCGATGCCAGTTCGCCCAACGTAAGGCAACTGTGCACAACGTGAGACCAAAAGGGCAGCGAACCGCACTGCGGCCCGCTCCGAAGGCTACAGAGACACACGTAAGCATGCGGGCTCAAGATTACTGAACACAGCGGCGTGATAACCACAGCGAATACTGAATGTATCCGCTCCCCACTCGAGCTTGTATTGGCTGACGGTAGGAAACAGGACGTGGCGAGGCCCTGCTGAAGACGAAGGCAAAAACGCTTGTTCCTGCCCCGGACTGCGCATTGGGCCAACCCGGAAGAGTCTACGTTGGGATGGGCAACGCAAATGAATCGCGGCAGGGAATACTCGATCCTGCCCCTATGTGACTCTACCCCGCAATGGTCTGGAATGTGACAGGAGGAAAAAGTCTGCTCTGCACCAGGGGCTCAAGAGTGCCGAAACTTGCGTTAAGTCACTTGAGTCAAAAACCATGGCAGGTTCGTAACGACCTGCTCATAACTGCACTCGGCGCCAATTCGCTCAACGTAACGCAACGGTGCGCAACATGAGTCCGACAGTCGAAGCGCAGAACGGCAGAGCTGTTGCACTGCCCGGAAGTTTGCGGTACGGGGCCATAGAGTACGGGACACCGGATGGCTGGACGTGACTGGAGAAAGGGACACGACACTTTTAAGCGTGGCAAAAACACAAAGCTTCTGCCCGGAACTCGTCGAAACGAAGCTCTTCGGTGAAGGAGCGTTGTTAGCTGGACAACAGGACGGAGAACACGACACCGGTGGAAAAGCGCGGCAGAGAGAGGATTCTCCCTGCCCGAGACGAGACGGCGATAGACAGAGCGGAGGTTAACTCTACTCAAGGTCTTCCTGCTGGAGTACACATACACAGCAACGCCTTCTGGCTCTGCTCCGAACGTAACCGAACCCTGGGCATGTCGGCGTAACTCTGCGTGACGTTAGCGAAACGACAGTAGGGACTGTTTCCCCTACTCGGGAGTGTACAGCGATCAACAAAAGCATGCTTGGCGTCAGAGCGGCCCACGGTGCAATAGTCTGCGCTATTCTGGCAAAGAAAAGCAGAAAGCCTGTTTCCTGCTCCGCGCAGCACTATGTACTAGGCAGGCATGGCGCACGAATCTGAACGTAGCGGGAAATAACAGCAAGCAACACTGATGCCTGCTCGCTACGCAACCACACGAAAACGCAGTATGGAAAATGGGACGCTAGCGCGGGTCAACTACAGCAAATCGGGTACGATCTGCTCCGAGCACTAGAACGGGATGCACTGCGGGACTGAGCGTAAAGTGACCGGGTAAAAGTCCGCGGAGCTGGACGCAGCAGTACGGGTATCGCTGCGACAAACATCTTTGCCGCACGGGAGCTGAGAGTGCGATGCACTAGGGGACACTGTTGTACGGGAACACAGAGCGCATAACAACAGATCGGGGGAAATCTTCACGACCACAGCGAAATCTATTGACTCCGCTCGGTAGCAAACAGTACGAAAAGGTAGTAAACGGCAGCGGACAAAACACTAGACGAGAGTGCGAGACGTAGCTGAACGGTAGTTACAGCAAGGAAAGACCCTGCTCCGCACTTGATTTGGCAATACGGTAGACCGGGCCACGGGACTCGGCGAAGCTGAAGACAGCTATACCGCTATCAGTATTGCGACACGATACGCGCCGCACCGTGGACCACTCTGGGACGAGGGACAGGAACGAAGGCCGCGACGCGCTGCGAAACTCGCGATCATAGCAGAATAATATAACTCTGCTCCGCGCTCAACTGATCGGCACGAATGTGGAGGAGAGGAAACTTTACTCAACGGGTGATGAGGATGCTGCATCAAAGCAAGCACACATGCTGCCTGCACAGAACGAAACGGTACTGAACCATGACACAGTATAGCTTGGGGAAGCCTACAGAACGCGACTGTGGTCTGGGTCAAATAACAGCAAAGGCTTTTTGCCTCTGCTCCGAACGTAACCGAACCCTAGGCGTGTCGACGTAGCTCTGCGTGACGTAACTGAACGCAGGTGGACACCGAGAAATAATGGCAGGCTATAGCGCCTGCCCCACACCGCATCGCGAAAAACTCAAGGCTGGGTGAACACGCTCAACGCGGCTACACCTCATACGATGACAGCGAGAGGTTCTCGCTCTGTACTCGAGCCTGCCTAACTCATGATTACTTTACTTGCAAAGCTACACTCTGCAGAGCTGCGGGGAAGTGAAACGACAGCAAAGGCACTCGCCTCTGCGCAGGAGTGTAGATTGCACAAGTCAACTGAGGGCTGTGAAACTCAACAGTACGTTGCGTTCCACCACAGCAAACCATACGGCCTGCTCCGGACGAAACGGGACTGAACATGACGCAGTATAGCTTGGGTAAGTCTACAGAACGCGACTGTAGGCTATGTAACAACAGCGAGGGCTTTTGCCTCCGCTCCAGAATGAACTGCGGGTCGGCCTACGGAACTCTACGCCACGCGAGCGAGCAAAGCGTAAGTCAGACCACAGCAGAGATGTTTATCCCCGCCCTGAACAGAACAATAGGAATCTGTACGCTGTGTAACCGTGCGGTACATGACGGCGCTGGAGCGTGGACTACAGCAGGTTGACGGTAACTGCACGGAATGAATTGTCAAAACAGCATCCCTATATCACCCCGAAGGAGTGATAAACAGCCGATGGATCATACGAGAAAGAGAGATTTCTGTCAACCTAAAGAAAAAGCGGAGATTCACGAGGGAATCTCCGCTTGAATGTCGAGATTATAACAGCAGAAATGTGCATTCCTGCTCTAGAGAGAACAATGGTGGGCGCTGCGCCGCAAAAGTCGGCTGAACACGACTTCATGATGCGAGAGTCTGCGCTAAAGCATCGCTGCGACAGAGTCTCGCTGCCGCACCAAACCACACGCCGTGGAACCATACATAAGATGAAGGAAGTATGCCGCACACTTCTGGTTCAAAGCTGCGATACATAACGGCGAAAGCATGTGCTCACGCCCTAAACGGAAAAGAATTGTGGGTTGCACAGGGTTACGTAACTCCGCCACGCGGAGTCCCAAAGAGGTGAACAACCATAGCAGAGAGATTGATTTCTGCTCCTGACCGCGATGAGGCGTACAGCATCTAACTCCGCGCCAGAGGATCTGACAATACCAAACGGATCTCTAGAAAAATCACAGCGAGTGTCTTACACCCGCTCTTTGCACCACCATGCGAAGAACGACCGTGCTGGACTCGTCATCAGTGTGCGTTGGACGACAAAGCACTGCGTAGCTTGACGTTGCTATGACAGCGAGAAGTCATTCCCGCTCCGGACTGGACCGGTGCGAAACCCGCTCCAGCGAACACAGCTCAACACTACCGAAATGATGGCAGATAATATACCTGCCCCGCACCGGACGTTGCAAAGGCACGCGTGACGGTGGAGGAGATAAGGAGACTCCAAGAGAATCGCGGCGAATTGAGATTCAACCCGCCCTGTGGTGTGCGTTGCTGTGACATACAGAAGTACACGACGCGGGGCGTCACGATAGGCAAGGCCGCGTTGCAATGCTGAACAGCACGACAACCGTAGCAGAAACGCTTGTTCCTGCTCTACGACGGCACGGGAGTACAGCTTATGCGAGAAAAGAGGAGCCCAAGGTACCGTACTCGAGAGAACGCACAACAGCAGAGCATGTCTCTGCTCGGCACTGAAGAGATACGTGCTAGACGCCGGTCAGCTTTGAGATAGCGAAGAGGACGTCAGTACCACCAAAGCGAAACTCGGAGTTCCGCTCATAAGAAGACTGCTGTTCGCATCGGAGCAAGTCGGGTGAGTGTGCGACGCGAGACTACAGGACACAGGAAACCAACGCAGCAGAAACACACTGTTCCTGCCCTTAACCGGTGCCACACAGCGCAGCGCGTGACGGCAGAGAAGAAAACTATGCGCAAATACACGTTACCGTGCATGACGGCAGAGGATCAACACAGCAGAAAATCTTATTTCTGCTCCGCACAAAACGAAATGATACTCTGGGTCGCTAAAGATCGCGCCGCGGGAGAGAGGAAAAAGCGGGAACTGGAAGCCAGTTCCCGCGAATGAACATCTTGTTGCGTTGCTCGCTCTGCTAAACGAGAACGCTCGGCGCCGTCAGTGCGGGGGAATTCCTATCCGGCGCACCGCCGAGCAAGCGTTCGGCGTCCACCAGACAGTCCTCCCACGACCATTCGCCGCGGTATGCCGGCTGCAGCCATTCCGGCAGGGCGGGGTATACCACCTTGCGAAACTGCTGCGAGATGAAGAAGGTCACTCCGAGATCGCCGGGGCCGCGTATATTGCGGCCGCGCACCTGAAGTGCCTGCACCATCGCTCGCCACATCCGTACGGCCCACACCTGACCGCCTGAATATCGGCGGTTTTCAAACTGCGACAACGCATCGTGAGGATTCGGGAAACTCGGCCGGAGGAAAAAGATCACCGGAGCGACTTGCTTCGGAAGATCGATGCCCTCTCCGTAGTTCGCCACTGTGCCCACGAGCACGTTGCCGTGCCCATCCTTGAACCGTTTGGCGACATCCACCGCCACTTTCCCGTTTCCGTAACTTGTTGCCAGCAGCCCCACCTCATTCGCGATCGTGAGGAACCGTTCCCGTTCGTGATTGGAAACAACCACAACGAGACTGCGGTGGCCTTGCTCCGCGAATCGTTGGCAGGCAGTAGCCACAAGCCGAAGCATCTTCGGCGTTCCGCGCTTCTTGTGCTCGCCGTACGACAGGTTCAGTGTGTCCGTCGGCATGTAGAGACGGGTTTGCTCTGTCGAAAACTTCGAGGGAAGCGTGAAGAACGCTTCCTTCATGCCATCTCGCGTCCCGATACCGGTTTCATACCGGAAGATTTCGGGATTGCCGATCGTTGCCGAGAACACGAGCGTGTGCTGCTCCGCAAGCAGGCGCTTGCGAATCAACGGCGCGACGTGGTGTGCCCGCACGATGAGCTTGTACTGCGTTTTGCCCTTCTCTCCCTTCTCCGCGCGATAGAACGCGCAGATGTAGTTGAGCGGGCGCCGCTCCTCCGTTTCCAGTGCGAATTCGAAGGCGCGGACATAGCGGGGAATATCCCGCGTCAGGTCCGCGAGTTTTTTTAGAACAACGCCGTCCGTGCTCGGACTCAGCGTGCCTGTCCGCCGTGCTTCCTGTATCGCCGCCTTGATCCGACTTTCATCGATCAGTTCCAGAATCTCGATGAGTCGGCGCACTTCTTCTTCCTCCAGAAGATGTTCTTCGTGCGCGTCGCGCCTGCGCGATTGCGCAATGCGGCGCAGCGTGCCAAGAAATCTCTGGAGTGTTCGCGCGTCGTTCTCCAACCCCACGCGCGTGAGGAGATCCACGGACTGCTGAATATGCCAGTCCGTGATCTCGTAGCTTAGTGTGTAGCGGATGACGTCGGCGAGCCGATGCCCTTCGTCGATGACGAGCACCTTCGGAGTGTCGAAATGTTTTCCGAAGAGCTGCGTGTGAAGGTAGAACGACATCGTCGTGAGAACGATGCCGCCCTTCTTCGCCTCGGCGATGGACTGGTAGTACGGACACGGCGTAGCGCCCGGGACGCGGGTGAGCCCCGTGTCCGGATCAACGTAGTGCTCGCACTGCCCATTGATGAGCGCGCACGGCACTTCACTTCGACGGGGTACTGTTCGGTCCTTCGTGATGTCCAGAAGACGTTCCGGAAGGATTTCCACCGGCACTTGAGCGTTGTACCCCCGTGCTGCGTACAGGCAGGGAGTGTCATCGCTTCCGTAGACGACTTTGACGTCCGGGAAGTCGGTGCGCAGTTGGTCCACGATCGCCTTTGTGGGGGCGATCCAGAACACCACGCCACCAAACGCCTTCAGTGCGGTTTTGAGGACGGCGTACTCGATCGGGGATTTGCCGATTCCGGTCGGCCCCTCGATGATGAATTTACCGTCCCCGATGGCCCGAATAATAAGAACTTGTTCGGGACGAGCACCGTCGGCAAACTTTCCTTCCGACGGAAACTCGCTAAGAATCCCTTCAGCAGTCAGTACGGGGAGTTCAATCATGAGCCGTTATCCTTTCTTTCAGAAAAAGGTTGTGAAAAAACGTTCCGAACGCTTCCGGAACTACGAAGACCGGAAGGGGTGGACTCTACTGTATGTGCTGCGTCTTGTCAAGCGTCGACACGCATGAAAAAACCGGATGGCGTTGTGGCTCATCCGGTGCTCATTACGCATGGCGCAAGAGAAACGCGAGATGCTGTTCTTGCTCGCCAAACCAGTTCGAAAACGGAATAGTGCGCGCTTCGTCAATCGCCAGTTCTGCGTGAGTTGCCGCTTTGGTCACATACTCCACCCGATACCGGCGATTCTGCGGACTCGGCGTGGTGCTGTACCAGATGCGTCCGTCATCCGCGAGAAGTTTCCGAAGTATGCGAAATTGCTGCGCAAGCTTTGGAACAGAATCTCTTGACCGAACGGACTTGCATCCGCCGAACACATTGCGGCAGAGAATGCGATCGAAGCGTTCTCGTGGACGCTCGGCGAATAGGTCGCCCACCATACACGTCACATTCTTGCAACCGAGATGAGCCACGTGTGTTCGCACGAGATCGAGAGCGCACGGAATTCTGTCGACACCAACGATGCGCGCATGCGGATGCGCGAGTGCCACAAAGCCAAGCGCCATACCTTCCCCACACCCCGCTTCCAAAATACATTCTGCGTGTGCACAGAATTCCGCAAGGTGCGGCAGTGTCGCTCGCTCAAACCCGAGGCGAAAGGCGCAGGTGGAGGCTGTTGCCCAGGGGAGTCCAAGCTCGGGCACCGTCGCGGTGTACACAAATGTGTAGAACGCTTGAGAGCTTTCTTCATCCTCGCGTTCCTCAAGCATCGCGCCGAGCTCGAAATATCGTTGCACCCGCGGATCCTCCGCGTGGCGCTCGACGATTTCCTGAAAGAGCTGCGCCGACACGGACACGGCACGTAACCCCGTAAGATAGGTATCAATGGAGAACACAACCAACCCTCCAAGAACACTCAAATGAACAACGCGGAAGCACTCTAGCGCACGGCACAATGAAAGACAAGTCTCTAAAAATAAAACACGGAGATCAGATATAC
Source organism: uncultured Candidatus Saccharibacteria bacterium (assembly GCA_964630025.1). GTDB lineage: Bacteria > Patescibacteriota > Andersenbacteria > UBA10190 > CAIZMI01 > VMFP01. The sequence continues at coordinate 9,107 of CAZVRG010000009.1, read as the reverse complement.
CGATCTCCGTGTAGAACAACTTACTTTTCCTGCTCTGCTTTACGCTTCAAGTCTTGGACAGTCACTGCCGAGCCCTGAATCTTCGTGTATGTCGCAGCGAGTTCCGGCAAGCGATCTTCACCAAAGACCTTGAGGAAACGCTGCACGTACTTGCCGACAAACTTGCCGTGCGTCCATGCGTGCATGCTGGTAACGCGGCGGTGGCGACTCTTGTCGGTGTACTTCCGGCCGGTCAGCTTCAGGCGCTTGTAGGCTTCCGCAAATTCTGCCGTCAGCGCCTCCGGGCCTTCCGCCTCTGCGCGAAGCAGATCAAACTGAATCTCAACCTTCAGTTTTTCCGCTGTATCGATCCCGTTGTCGTCCGTAACCGGATGTTTTCGTGGACGCCCCCGACCGCGCTTCGGCGGATTCACCGATGCGGACGCGGCGGGCGATGCCGTCTGTGCCGGCGGCGCTGCCGCGGCCGGCTGGCCAAATGCGCGGTCGAGCATACTGCGTGACTCCCGCGCCGCTGTCGCCACGGCAAGCAGTTCGTTGAACTCACGTTCCACGTCGCCGCCAATCGTTTGGATAATGGGCGTCATAACCCGTTTCAAGTCTTCATACGGTGCCATGGGGCGTGCTCCTTTCAGTAGTGTTTCCAGCGCTGATGTTGATCTGGCCGTTCACTCCGCTGCGCTGAAGAATGCGGAGAGAACTTTCCATCCAGCGGGTAATGAACTGTTGCGCCAGCTGCGCGCGCGATCCCGTCGTGAGATCGCCGAAGTGGAACAGATACGTGCGCATCCGGAATGCGCGTCCGCCATAGCCGGACACGTACACGATGCGCTCGATGCGATCGGGGAGCGCGGTAATTCTCCATCCGCCACCGACAAGAAGTCGGAACAGACGAAAGAAGAACCCGAACTCTCGCCGCGCTCCCTTTTCGGGATTTGCGGTCTGCGGAGCATCCGACCGCGTGAGGGACGGAAGTCCTCCTTGTTCTCGCAGAAGAAACTGGAACAAAGAGCGGGAAAGTTCCGGACCGAGATACCAGTCGGCACACCGTCGAATTGCTCGGAAACGTTCGAGTGTACGGTTGCGACGCATGTCGGCGACCGTAATTGCGAGACAGCGGCCCGTACTCCGCCAGATAACCAGTGGGATCACGGGAAGAAACGGCTTAAAGCTCCGCTCCAGCGTTCCGCACAGATCGAGATGAAACCCATCCACGCCGACCGTGTCGCCATAGGCATCGCGGACAACATTGGGAAAGTTTCCGAGGCTTGGGCAATACCGATAGGGTGACTCTACGATGAGACGGCGGCTCGCTTCTCGTTCGCGCTCGATGAGCCACCCGTTCTCTGGCCGTACCCCGGCGGAAAGCCAGAGTTCGGCCTCCCATCCTTCGCCACCGAGGGTGGCGAGACGGGCATCCTGCAACGGAAGGTACTGTGCGACAAACGTGAGAAAATGACGGAGCACCGTCATCTTCGCCGGATCGTGTGACATCAAAACGTCCTCCAGACAGGGGATATCGTTCAGGAAAGTTGTCGAAAGGTCAGCGGGTGACTATGCCCGAAATCCTGTAGGTTGTCAACAAAAAGGCGAGTGTGGAGGCACTCGCCGGAAAAAAGACGCTACGGCGGCAAAGTCTCAAAAACTTGCCCTGGACGGTGCGGAAGCAAAGAGAAGACCGCGGGACGCGGCAGCGCTTTGCATGAGCGCGGTGGTAAAAATACAGCTACGTTCTCGAACGCAGCCCTGCGCAAGAGAATAACGAAGATTAACCTGCGGAAGCGAGCAGTGCAGAATGAGATTTCTACAACCAATGCAAACGCGTTACACATCTGCACGAGGCGATGGTGCCGAACTGCAGAGTAGAAAAGGTGAGGAAAGTCTACGCAAGAAAAACCACAGCAACGATGTTATCGCTGCTCCGGGCTCTGCGTTGGTACAGACAACACTGGACAACAGTACCGCGCTGAACGACGTCCGAAACTGTAAACAACGGACTGTACGACGGCAACTAAAAAGCAATAGCAGCAGGTAACGATCGCACCTGCTCGGGACAGAACTTTAGGGTGCTCAGCGGTAGTTTGCGCGACTCGACCGGACCACGCAGGAGTGCGTGAACAGCAACAATGGCGAATATTCTTATATCCGCCCTTTGCGGCAGTGAGCGCGAAGATAGCCGACAGAACCATACGAAAATCCAGTCAGGAGCGCCGTGCTGTGCACGTACTGCAAACAACCATAGCAAAGCATCTTAACTCTGCTCTCTACGACACGTAGTTATACGTTACAAGAGTGATCCCTACACTGCGACGGGGAAAAGTAGATAGCTGGATATAGCCGAACACCACCGCAAAATCTTGAAGATTCTGCTCGTCACTCTACGTCACCCTGTAATGCTGTGTTGAGATATGCACTGCAACAGGGAAGAATGCGTTAGCATCAAGGACAGCGAGTGCTTTTGACACCCGCTCCGGACAGAAGTTTGGGATGCGCAGCGATAGTCTAGTCGACACGACTGGACAGCACGGGAGTGCAGGAAAAATCATGCAACAGCAAAGCGTACAAGCCCTGCTCGCTACGACACGTAGCTATATATTGCAGGGCTGAACCGTACACTACAACAGAGAAGAGTAGGTAGCTGGATAACAACAGCAAGCCACACGTGGCCTGCTCTGGAGAGAACTTTGCTGCACGAAAGTGAACGGGACTCTGCGGAATTGTATTACGTACACAGCAAACATTCCGTACGTCTGCTCAAAAGGAAACGGGGCGTAACTTTTCTGAAGGCAAGGGAACGGGACTCTGCGGAATTGTACAGAGGACTGCTGAAAACACAGCAGGAAATATGCTCCTGCTCAATGCGATACAGCGCTGAATTTCACGTCGGGCCAGAGGAGGACTGTCTACGGGAGGGGAGAGAATTGAAAATAATTAAAGATTTTCAAAGGAGCACCGCTTGCGCGGATTCTTTTAATACCACAGATACGATCTTTGGTCAAGAAAAAAGGCGAGTGCGGAATGCACTCGCCTGAAACACGGCAGAATCAATTGATTCTGCTCCGGGCTGGATCGAACTGAAGGGTGTCCCGCAGCACAGGACAACACATTACTCAAGACGAAACGTAGCAAACGCTGCGTGCGCCTGCTCGGCACGGAACACAACCATGCAAAACCGCGGGATGCACTGCTGATGCGCAGCTTGGAGAAAATACAGCAGATGTCTTTCACCTGCCCGTGAGCGAAGTGAGGTACGCGCCGGGAAGCTATTCTTTAGCGATCGTCGCGCGAGCGTAGGTGAGGGGGATCGTGGCAAACCATCATTTGACCTGTCCCCAAGAACAGCTTGGCATGCGAAACGTAAGCACGCAGAAAGGGACAACACGATTCGGAAATCATAGCGAGTCGCCACGGACCCGCTCCGGGCGCCAGGACACTGGAGATTGATATACAAGAGGGAAGGCAATCTAACGCGGCTAAGCACTACAGAAACAGGAAATGACGGCGAGCGCACTGCGCCCGCCCCCTAGTGTAGAGGACGTTGCGCAACCGGAGACGAGCGCACGTTACTGCCGCATACCGCAGAAAGGTCCGCAATGACATCGTGGCAGAGAGAAAATTCTTCTGCCCTAAAGGCGAGAGGACGATACCCGAGCACGGGTTGCTGAACGGAATTCAACAGCGCTCGATCTGACCACAGCAGATCCACAGAACTGCTCCGCAGGACATATAACTGTGCGTGACTTGGAGTAGGAATACAATACGTCGTTGCGCAATAACAACGGCAAAGGTTTTTCCTCTGCCCCCGGGAGGACGATGGGTGGCTCGGCGTAACTTTATGCGACAGCACAGAACTCTGAGAGAGCACGCGGAACTCGACGATACGCTACGGAAAAACCACAACAGTAAAGGCGTTCACCTCTACCCACTGCTAGACGCCGCTACGGCTCAGCGCACGAGACTCAGCTCGACTCTGCGTCGGGGGACATGAGGTATCTTCGAGAGAAAAATGCCAGGTGTCATGTGACACCTGGCCGGAAGCATACAACAGTGCTGTGGACAAAAGATTATTGCGCTCTGCCCAGCGGCACGTTGATGACATCACTATCCATTATCCAACCGCGACGCCATTGCGCTCGGGGTGGAGCGTTTCGGCATCATCGGTTTCGTAGGTCGCGTGACCGTTCGGAATCGAGATGCCGAACACCTGCCGTTCAAACCGAGAGACACGCGGAGGACGGTACTCGGTCTTTCTCGGCAGGAACGGTTTCCCCATCTTGCGAAACCGAATTGTCTCGCCGGGCGCCAGATACTGTCGCCGCGGCCGCGGAGGGATATCCGACCACGCCACGCGCGCCACACCCTGTTCCGTCAGGACGGTCCCAATGCCGCGCGCTTCGTAGTACGAAAGCACGAGACCTTCTTTCGAGCCAAGATCACACGGGAACTCGGGTCGCTGTTCTCGCTGATACGCACTCAACGGATGTTGGATGCGCGCCGGACCGGCGTATAGCGCGAACTCGTCACGAAGACGCGGTTGGCCCCGTACCCAGGTCTTCTGCGGGAAGCGCACGCGTCCATCGGTATCCGGAAGCAGTTGCAGAAGTGCCGACTCGAGTGTCGGGTGTTTTCCGAGGCGCGGGATGCAGAGCTTCCCGTTTCCGTCGGCGCAGAAGATCGTCACGTCGTACGCGGGTTGCACGGTCAGGAAAAACTTCCCGCACTGGGAAACGAGAGCCACCTTCCAGAGCCGGATGCGGTCGGTGATGATATTCGCATCCAGATCGCAGCCATACTCTGCGAAGCAGAGCATGTTGTTCGGATAGCTGACGAACGGTTCGCCCGTTTCGCCCGCCTCCAAAACCACCTTGAGTTGGTAGATCTTGGTGCCGCCCAGGATGTCCTCGACCAGGGCATAATCCTTTTGGATTGTGTACTGGTCTCGATCTTGTTGCAGAAGTGCGTAGCAGGGAGCGCCCGGAGCCACGCGCGCTTTGATGATCGCGTAGCCGGAGGCAAGTTCCCCCACAAATCCATCGTCTTCGACGGCAAGTGGCCGGTCCTGTTTGAACACAGAAAGCGCCACATTAGGAATCGCTTGCATGGTTTATTCCTCACAAGTTGTCGAACGAAACATCCCAATCCACGCCGGACTGAGAGGGGATTTCGTACCACACATGGGTTTTGCTGTCAAGCGACGGGTGCAAACGGTGTCAAAAGAAAGCCCCGATACACGCATCGGGGCATACTGTGCTTTTGCAAGCGTGAGGCTGCGTCAGAGCGGTGGGATCAGGCCTCGGATGCCGGCGGTTGCGGAAGATCCCTCTCGTGGCGGTCGACGATCTTAAACCGTCCGAACCGGCTAGCCCTCTGGCCGGGCCGAAAGCTTCCCACGCCCTGGGTTCCACCATTCGTTCGTAACAGTTCAAGCGTCTCAGGTACGATGGGACCGGCGAGTGGCGTTACGCCTTGTGTGTGCAGCGGCCGATAATCTCCAAGCATGAAAACCTCCAATTGGTGCAAAGCCCACATGAGGGCGTCGTACAAAACGTCTTCCTTATAACGACCATCTCGTAAGGAAGAGGGTTTTGTAGTAGAGGGAAGCGCAACTGTCAACAGCTGTCCATATCGTAAAAGAAAAAGGCTGGAACAACCTGTTCCAGCCTCCGGCGCGGTCGCGGATGATTTAAATCGCTCCTGCTTTTACTAATTCCAGTACGAGCACTCGGGAAAGCCGGAACTTTTTGCCTCCCCGTGCCTGTATGGAGCGCTCGATTTCGCTGAGGGAAGAGAGTTGCTTGAGCGTGAGGCGCTTGATCTTGGTTGCGAGTATCACGCCGATGAGCGGAAGAAGGTCGTAGGACTGTTCGGGAACGAGAGCGGGGAGGTGGTTCAACTGATCGGGGAGACGAAGGGTTTTTGCAGGTATGCGCAGAAACCGTGCGAGAGATGTGATGCGGTTGTCGGGAACCTTACCGCGCTTTTCCCAAGACTTGTAGCCGGCGAGGCTAATGCCGAAATGTCGCGCGATATCGGTCATCGTCCGATTCGCGGCTTTCCGAGCCTTTATCAGTACGCTTGTTACGGTCTGTCGGCTGTTGGCAGGTCGCGCCACGGAATATCCTCCTACAGGAGAAGAAGACTGGTAATGAACAATTTTCGGCTTCCTACAATACCTCATGAGGCCACTTATGTCAAGTTTTTGAGCCGTGAATAGCGAAACTCGCGTCATTGCGAGCGAAGGCACGCGTGAGCGTGCCGGAGCGAAGCAATCTCACGCGGGGATTGCTTCGTCGCTGTACGCTCCTCGCAATGACGGTGAGGAGTTTCGATATTCACGGTTTGAGGATCCCGCTTAATGAAAAAGCAGGTACACCCGTTGGGGCATACCTGCCGTAAAAGAACAACGACGGTCGCGAGGAAGCATCAGGCCACGGTGGTCGGCGCCGGCTCCGCCTCGGCTTCGGCCTTCTTACCGCGCTTCTTCTTGGGCTCTTCCGGCATCTTCCCGTTGCCGAGTGACGGGACTTCCTGGCCGTTGACGGTGAAGCGAATCTTCGAGCGCACGTCCGGGATATCCGTTTCGTGCCACTCAAGGATCTGGAAGCGACCGAAGCGGCCGCGACCCTTGTTCGGGCGGAACCCGCCTAAGCCTTGGGTGGCGCCGGCCTTCTCGAACAGCTTCACGAGATTCGAGGGATCGACGGTGGTATCGTCATACTCGAACTCGACCACGAACCCCCATTCGTCGAACCGCGGCCGCGTGATGGCAACCGCCGTGGGCGGTTTCGCCTGCTTGCCGACGCCGCGACGGACGTCCGTCTCCCACGTGGGCTGCTTGGCGTCCCCGTTGGCGCTCGGATTGCCGTCAGTCAGGTAGATGTAGTCGCCCTTCAGCGTGAGCAGATCGTAGAGGTCCGTCCGTTCCGCCGATGAGATCTGGCGCTTGCCGATCTTCACCACCTGGCCGGCCGCCACAAGGCAGCTATTCAGGTTGTCGATGGGGATCGCGATGCGCCCATCGGGGTCGGTCGGGACCTTCCCTGCGGCTTCTTCCTTGGCCGGACGATCCTTGGGGATCTGCGGGCGTTTGCCCGTTCGCAGACCCTCGAGCGTGGCGGGATCCATGGGATCAGTGAAGAGAGGAGACACACCTCCAAAAACAGCTCTGACGTTTTTCATGAAAAACTCCGATTGGGACG
>CAZVRG010000009.1:0-1901 GCA_964630025.1 uncultured Candidatus Saccharibacteria bacterium | reverse complement strand
TCCTTGCGAGGACGCCCGGTACAAAGGAACACCCTCCGCCTAGAGACCACCTCTAAGGGAGAGAGCTTCATACCAGAGGAAGGAAATCTTGTCAAGAGTAACCCTGGGGTATCGGTTCCCGCAATGAAAAACAGACATCATGTGACTGATGCCTGTTGCAGGAGCACGGCAGAATCTTCTCGACCCTGCTCTCCAGTCCGCCAAGGGCAAGATCAGGGCACGGAGGCGAAGCCTGCGCTATAAAAGGAAACGATACGTGATACATAGCAAGAAACGAAGATCCTGCTCGCTAGACAACCGCGCAGTGCGCCGATTCGGTGGGCGATGAGTTACTCAACGCCACAACAACGTCATCACAGCAGAACAACACACATCCTGCTCGGAAGATCAGAAAGATCTACGGCACGACAGGCAACGCAACGGCACATAGCTCGAGTCGGCAGAAGTCTGTTGGCATGAAAGCAGAAACCTTGTTGGTCCTGCTCTAAAGTGTACGAGCTGTATGATAGTCAACGCAGCGAAAGTTGAAGTCACAAAAGAACACTTCATTACGCGGAACACAACAGCAAACGCGCGGGCATCTGCTCCGGACTCAACACAAGCGTGAAGGCACAATGGCTAACTGGGGACCAGAGAGGACCACGGCCCGATAGTGCGCTCTGATAGCAGCAGAAATCCTGGTTGGCTCTGCTCTCAAGTGCGCCAAGGGGAGGATCAGACTACGGAATCGAAGCCTACGCTACGAAGGGAAACAAAATCTGATGCACAGCAAGACACGAAGATCCTGCTCGCAGCTGCAGACCACAATGACATACTGGAGATCGGGGAGGACAACGGTCCCATACTGTACTGCCTCTAATAGAGCAAGCTCAGAGGCCTGCTCCGCGCTTCACCTCATTTCGGCAGACGCGGGAACGCGTAGCGTGACATGGCGATACCATGCGGTAACCACAGCAAGATTTTTATCTTGCTCGGAAGTCGGTAACAGTCGGCAATGCGGTACGGCATGAGAGCCTACCCAACGGCAACGCACATCACAGTGAAACAGTCTAGGCAACTTGGCGGAAAGCACAGCAAACACATTTGTGCCTGCTCCGGAGCGGACGCTGGTTTACCAAAGAAAAGAGGGAAGGAGACTGCGGTACAGAACAAGAGCCATCACAGCAGACACGAAAGGTCTGCTCGGGAGTGCATTGAGGAACGGACTACTCTGCGGTCCCGCAATCGACGTCACAAAGCTGGATGTGAAAGATCACGCAGATTCCTGCGTGCTCTGCTTGTACCACAAACAGACCGTTCGGTCAACCATCGCAAAAGAAAAACGGCAGGTTGGAATTTCCTGCCGTTTCCGAAAGACGTGTACGTGAGACTCCTAAGACTTCTTACGCGGTCTGTGCCGCAAGCACCGCGTATGGCCCCACGAGGAACGCACCGAGAGCCGCCGCGTCGTTTTTGAAACTGGCCGAGCGGACTTTTTGGATGAACATATGCCACAGATCACAGTCGCGCGGCCCCGTCTCTGCCATCGGGCCTCGGTACTCGATCCGGTGATGTTCACGGATGAGTTTACGACCAAGGTCCGTGAAGAACGGCTCGATGAAGCATGCGGGCGAGGACTCTCTTCGATCCGGCATCTGTGAGGGGTCCTCGTTATCATCGTCCCTTGGCTCTTTCGCGAATGTTTCGAGTATTTCTTCGATACCCTCCACGCAGACGATATCCATCACTTCGTCTACGAGGGTTCCGATGCCGCCCGGCCAACTGATGACTTCGGCGACCAGGCACTTCCAGACGTGTGCATCGGTAAAGTGCGCGCCGGCCTTCGCTTCGAAACCGCACGTATACCCAAACTTATCTACGCGCAGTGGCTTCGATGCGGCGGTGAATTGAAGGGGACCGGC
>CAZVRG010000008.1:16159-30845 GCA_964630025.1 uncultured Candidatus Saccharibacteria bacterium | reverse complement strand
CGGAGACGCTCGCGCAATGACGCCTCACGAACCCGCATGTGGAGAAGACGTTGTTCCAGCTCTCCGCGTTCCTGCGTCAGGGCGGGGAGAGAACGGGCGGACAGTGACTCTCCCTGCGTCTGTGCGGACGGGAATGTGCGCTGCACGCGTTCCCCGAAGAGATCGAGCGCGTGTTGAAGTTCTTCCGCCTCTTTGACGAGTACGGAAAGCTCTTCGAGACGCTTCGCGGTACGGAGCCGCGTGGTGAACCGCGCGCTGCGCGCGCGAAGCTCGGTGAGTGTTTCCTGCAGATCGTTTGGGAATGCTGTCTGGCCGGGACGCAGAAGCGCTTCCTGGGCGGACGCGAGTTCCTGGTTCACACGCGCGCGTTTGGCATCGAGCGTCACGGCGTCACTTTCCACTTCGCGGAGCTCATGAGCGAGCTTTTCGCGTTCTTTTGTGCGTGCGGTGATTTCCTCCGCAACGCGATCCACCTCGTCTCCGCCGACCACTTCCGCGCGCGTCAGCGTGGTGAATAATTCTCGTTCCTCTTCTCGCAGGCGAGCGAGCGTTGTGCGGAGAGCGGGAATCTGTTCGGCGTCTTTCAGCAGCGCGTGCCGGGGCTCCTCGAGACGCGCGACGTCTGCGGACAATGCAGCAATCCGCGTCTCGATAGCCTGTCGCTTTTCCTCAAACGTGCGAAGCAGTGCTTCATACATGTTCCAGCGGTCCGTCGCATACTGCTCTTCTGCAGCACGCAACTGTGTTTCCACTTCTGCGCGACTGCGGGCACGATTCGCTGCGCGTTTGAGCGTGCGGAGACGCGGTTCGAGTTCGTGCAACAGGTCGCGTGCGCGTACCACCTGTTCGTGGGTTTCTTCAAGTTTTCGGTTCGTGCGCTCTTGTTTGAGAAGCAAGGGAGTGACCCCCGTTGCATCCTCAAACATTTGTCGTCGCTCTTGCGGACTGACCGTGACAAACGCATCAATCATGCCCTGCGGAATGACGGTGTAGCTTTTCTGCGCAAAACCGACTTTCGCAAGGAGTTCCGCAAGATCAAAGAGTCGCACTTCGCGGCCATTCACGAGGTAGGCGCTTGCTCCCGTCCGGTCCACCCGGCGCGTGACCACAATCTCGGACAGTTCCAACCCCGCCGCCTCTGCGTCCGCGAGCGTCAGAGATACTTCCGCCATGCCGAGTCGGGCGCGCGAGCGGCTGCCTTGAAAGATCACCTCATCGCCGCGTTTCGCGCGGATGGACTTGAGACTTTGTTCTCCAAGTACCCAGCGGATGCCGTCGGCGATGCCGCTTTTCCCGCTCCCGTTCGGTCCGACCACGCACGTAACGCCCGGCGCAAAGACGAGACTCGTCTTTTTCGCGAACGATTTGAAGCCGGTCAGTTCAAGTGCAGCAAGGTACATGTCGTTCTTGTTGGTATACGTGTGTACAAGCGTGCCGGAGACGATGCGCGTTTACAAAGTCTTTCGGGAGCCTTTCCGACTTTTTTCGAGCTTTGCCAGCGCAGCGCGTGCTGCTGCTTGCTCCGCCTCCTGTTTGCTGGAACCCGTTCCCTCGCCCCACGTTTCCGTGCCGACCTGCGCGGCGACACGGAATACTTTGGCATGATCGGGACCTGTTTCCGACAACACATGGTAGATCGGTGTCACACGAAATCGCTCCTGGACAAGTTCCTGAAAGCGGCTTTTCGCATCGACGTGCAACCCTTTTTCAATGACGTCGGGAAGGAACTGAATAATGTCGCGGTGAATGATTTTCCGCACGGCGGGAAGTCCTTGGTCAAGATAGATCGCGCCAATCACTGCCTCGACGGCATTGGCAAGAATGAAATGCCGTGCCTTGCCCGTGTCACGGCGCTCGCCACGCGACAAGCGCAGAAATGCGTCTACATCCCACACCACGGCAACTTTTGCGAGCATTTCCCCGCGCACAATCGCGGCACGCAGGTTGGTGAGGTATCCCTCCGGCATGGCGTATTCTTTGTAGAGGTGCTCGGTGACGACCAACTCAAGAACAGCGTCGCCCAGGAATTCCAGCCGCTCGTTTTGCTCTATCTCCATGCCGGGGTTTTCATTAAGATAGCTCCGGTGCGTTAGCGCCGTTTCCAAGAGCTTTTTCTGTTTGAACTGGACGCCCAGACGCTCTTCCAGTTCCTGCGGATCTTTTGCGTTCTGCGTCATGAGTTGTGAGTTTTGAGATCTTGCCCCCATCTCACAATTCGCAACTCACCACGCACAACGTTCATTCGTCTTTTCGTGGTTCCCCCATCTGCTTGTAAATTGCCCCGAGAACGCCGTTCACAAACTTGCTGCTGGATGCGCCACCAAAGGTCTTCGCGAGCTCAATCGACTCGTTGATTGCCACTTTGGGAGGAACGTCGGGGGCATTCCCAAATTTCAGTTCGAAGACGCCGAGACGGAGAATATTCCGGTCGACGGTGGTGATGGACTCGAGCGGCCATTCCGGAGCAATGGTCGTAATGAGGTGGTCGATTTCCGGAAGATGCTCTTGCACGCCCTCTGCGAGGGTGTAGATGAACCCCGCATCTTCCATCCCGGGTCCAAACTCCGCGATGGTCTGTTTCACAATTGGCTTGAGCATCTCCGGGCGCCGTCCAAGAAAGTCCCACTCGAATAGCGCTTGCATTGCGATACTGCGGGAGAGGTGCCGGTTTGCCATGGAATGAGCTGATAGCTTACAGCTTAAAGCTGAAAGGGATGTACGACAACGCGCACGCGTCCCTTCATGTGCTCTCCGCTCTCCGCTGTCAGCGTTAGGATCGTCCTTCTTCGGTCGCCTGGCGCTTGCGTTCCTTCTCTCGCTTGCTCCGCTTTGCGTCGAGCGCTGCAATATCAATCACTGTCCGGCCGCGGTACGTACCGCACGTCGGGCACGCGGTATGCGGAAGAATGAGTGTTTTGCACTGGGGACACGCCACCACCGGCGGAATTGCCACGTGGTGGTGACTCCGCCGTTGATTGGTGCGTCCGCGAGGCTTCCGCTTCTTTGGGGTACCGCCTGCCATAGGTGAGCTTGTAGGAGCATAGCTTGTAGCTTGTAGGCGAATACGTCAAGCAGAAAAGAATTCCTACAAACTACTAGCTACAAGCTGATGAGCTGCACGCACTGGCTCAAAACTCGGGCGGTGAATGCGACATGGACCAAGTCTCTGAAGAGCCTCCTGATGCGTTTTGGTTCCGTATCCCTTGTGCTGCGCGAATCCATATCCGGGGTATTCCCGATCTAAGCGTTGCATCAGCGCATCACGGTGGACTTTTGCAACGATGGAGGCTGCGGCAATGGAGCGGACTTTTTGGTCACCTTTGATCACTGCTTCGTGGTACCAGGGGAGATCGGGAATCCTGTACGCGTCTGAAAGCACCGCATCGGGTGCCGGCTGGAGCGCATAGAGCGCTCGCTTCATCGCTTCAACCGACGCCCAGTGCAGATTCAGCGTGCGGATTTCTTCCGGCGACGCTTCGCCGATGGCCCACGCAATGGCTTTGCGGCGAATGTGCGTTGCAAGCCGTTCCCGTTGTGCCGCAGAAAGCGTTTTTGAGTCCCGTACATGATCAATGCGGACTTCCGGTGGGAGAATGACTGCCGCCGCAGTCACTGGGCCGGCGAGACATCCCATACCCACTTCGTCGGTACCCGCAATACAATGAAATCCGCGATCCCACAGCACGCGTTCGAAACGATAGGTGACCCGGAGCGGGGACATGTACTCTAGTATGAACGGTTTGCTTCTTTTTGGTGTGGTGCCCCCGGGACGAATTGAACGTCCATCTTCGCATTAGGACTGCGAGGCTCTGTCCGTTGAGCTACGAGGGCGAGAAATAGAATATCGAAGCAAAAAGGAAGAAGGCGCACCGACTGTACCGCAAAGCTCTTGACATGGCGAGTTCCGATTCTTCGCAGAACGCCGTATACTTTGTTACGGCAATTTGATTTTTCGATCGCTGATATCGCGCTTCGGCTTTTCCGCACGCGACAGGTTCTCTCGGAGCGTACAACCAGCAGACGAGACATCTTGCGTCCCTTTTCTACATCTTGTGGTACCCTGTTGATAACACCACAATCTGTAGAACATACACCCCTCATCCTTGGAGCGAAGACCAGAACATGACATCCCCACTTTCTCGGTCGGAAACCCGCGTGGCCGAGTCTTCCACACCGCCCTCTCCCCTCGCCGCCGGCGAGCAGAAAGCGCTGTCCGGGAAAGGTCTTTCTATGCCGCGGCGTTTTACTGCCGCAGGCACAGATCCCTTTTCGACGCTGTCATGGGATAAACGCACGTCGCGGATCCGTGATGAATCGGGGAATGTCATTTTTGAACTGAAGGATGTCGAGATTCCGAGTTCCTGGAGCCAAGTTGCCACCGACATTATTGTCAGCAAGTATTTCCGGCGGGCGGGTGTGCCGCAGACGAATCCCGACGGAACGCAACAGCGCACTGCGGATGGGACACCGGTGTTGGGAACCGAAACATCCGCACGGCAAACCATCAGCCGTCTGGTGCTTGCGTGGCGGTGGTGGGGAGAACACTATGGCTATTTTGCGATGCCACAGGATGCGCAGACCTTCGCAGACGAGGTCACCTACATGCTTGTGCATCAAATGACCTCTCCGAATTCTCCGCAGTGGTTCAATACCGGTTTGAAGCTGGCGTATGGGATCAGCGGTCCGCCACAAGGGCACTGGTATGTTGATCAAGAAACAGAAGAAGTCCGGCAATCGGAAGATACGTACACCCGCGCGCAAGCGCACGCGTGCTTCATTCAGTCCGTTGATGACTCCATTCTTGGTGAAGGGGGGATCATGGATCTCGTGCAACGCGAGGCGCGCATCTTTAAGTACGGATCGGGCACGGGTACGAACTTCTCCACATTGCGCGCCGAAGGCGAGAAGGTTTCTGCGGGGGGGAGTGCCTCGGGACTCATGAGCTGGCTTCGCATTTATGATCGTGCGGCTGCAGCAATTAAGAGCGGAGGAACCACGCGGCGTGCAGCAAAAATGGTCATTGTGAATATCGATCACCCCGATGTCGAGCAGTTTATTTGGTGGAAGGCAAACGAAGAAAAGAAGGTCGCCGCCCTTGTCGCTGCGGGGTACCCGAGCGACTTCAACGGGGAGGCGTACCAGACCGTCTCTGGCCAGAATTCGAACAATTCCGTTCGCGTCACGAATGAGTTCCTGCAGGCAGTGGAACATGATGCAGACTGGCATTTGCGCTGGCGGACAGATCCGGCGCGCATCAGCAAAACCCTAAAGGCGCGAAAGCTCTGGCGCGATATCGCCGAAGCGGCGTGGCGCAGCGCAGACCCGGGTGTGCAGTACGACACGACGATTCAGGAATGGCACACCTGTCCCGCGTCCGGACGCATTAACGCCACCAATCCCTGCTCGGAGTATGTGTTCTTGGATGAAACTGCCTGCAATCTTGCCTCGATCAATCTGATGAAATTCGTGCATCCGGAAACGGGCGCGTTCGATGTCGAGGGGTATGTGCATGCCATTCGGCTCTGGACCACTGTGCTGGAGATCACCGTGGCGATGGCGCAGCTTCCTTCAAAACAGATCGCGCAAGGGACCTACAATTTCCGCACGCTCGGGCTCGGGTATGCGAACCTCGGCACACTGCTCATGGTCTGGGGGGTTCCGTATAACAGCGCGAAGGCGCGTGCAATCGCAGGAGCGCTCACCGCCATCCTGACCGGAGAATCGTATGCGATGTCCGCCGAAGTTTCCTCCATTCTTGGGCCCTTCCCGAAGTACGCGAAAAACCGCGAACACATGCTCCGCGTGATTCGCAACCACCGGCGCGCGGCGTACGACGCGCCTGCAGAAAAATACGAAGGGCTTTCCGTGAGACCGGTAGCAATTGATCAGGAGATATGTCCGGAAGATTTGCTCCGCGCCGCACATCGTTCTTGGGATCGCGCCCTGGAGCTCGGGGAGAAACACGGCTATCGGAATGCGCAAGTGACGGTGGTTGCGCCTACCGGGACAATTGGATTGCAGATGGACTGCGACACCACGGGGGTGGAGCCGGATTTTGCGCTGGTGAAATTCAAGAAACTCGCGGGCGGAGGATATTTCAAGATCGTGAATCAATCCGTTCCGCGCACATTAAAGTCGCTGGGATATGCTCCGGGAGAAATCGCGGACATCATCCAGTACGTGACCGGAACGCTTTCCTTCAATAACGGCATTCCGCACGTCAATCGGGACACCCTGCTTGCGAAAGGGTTCACGGACAGCGATCTCGGTCGCTTGGAGCAGCAGCTGCCTGGCGTGTTTCATCTTTCGATGGCCTTTACACCCATCACGCTCGGGGACGATCTCCTCCGTCGCCTTGGGTTGGAGCAGAAAGCGAAAGACAATCCCACGTTGAACATTCTCGAAGCACTGGGATGTACCGCGCAGCAGATTGAGGAGGCAAATGAAATCGTTTGCGGTCGTCAGACGGTGGAAGGTGCTCCACACCTCAAAGCCGAACACCTTCCCATCTTTGACTGCGCGAACAAGTGCGGTCCGAAGGGAGCGCGGTTCATCTCCTACGACGGTCACGTGAAGATGCTTGCCGCCGTGCAGCCATTCGTATCCGGCTCCATTTCGAAAACCATTAACATGCCGGCAGAGGCGACAGTCGACGAAATCGAACGGGTGTATTGGGAGGGGTGGAAACTTGGCCTCAAGGCCAACGCGCTCTATCGCGATGGGAGCAAGATGAGCCAGCCGCTCTCCACAAAGTCCACGGATGAATCCGGTGGCGTGCGTATCGTAGAAAAGGTGGTTGAGAAGATCATCGAGCGGCCACGCCGCGTGAAACTTCCGCGCGAACGGTCGGCGATTACGCGCAAAGTGAGTCTTGCCGGGGATAAGTTCTACTTCACGGTTGGGCTCTACCCCGACGGTAAACCAGGAGAGCTCTTTATCACGATGGGAAAGGAAGGATCCTTTGCCTCCGGACTCGCGGACGCGTTCGCGAAGATGGTGAGCTTGAGTCTTCAGTATGGAGTCCCGATTGACAATCTTGTTCGCCAGCTTCGACACATGCGGTTCTCTCCAGAAGGGTTTACAGGTGATCCCGACATTCCCACTGCCGCATCGGTGGTGGATTTCCTCGCGCAGTGGCTGCAGAGAACGTTCCCGAACGGCGTGCACGCGGAAATGGGAAAGTTGCCATTACCCACGGAAACGGAAAAATCGGCACAGAAGGCTCCGGATGCGATCGTGGATCCACCAGAAGACGATGACGAGGATGAAGAAGATGCTCTTCCCATGGGAGTGCAGGGTCCCCGCTCCGTGTTTCCTACTCCCGGGACAGTGCTGACCGTGACTCCCGGGCAGCCGATCAGCGGATTCGGATTTACCGGCGACAAATGTTCCGATTGCGGTTCGCTCCGTATGGTCCAAAACGGCTCCTGCAAGAAGTGCATGGATTGTGGGACGACGACAGGGTGCTCATGACGAAGGGATCAGGGAACAGGGAACAGAAACAGGACGGCCCCAAACGGGGCCGCGTTCGTCCTCCCCGCGTCTCTGATCGAGGACTGACAATTGTGTATTACGGAGATGGAAAGGGGAAAACAACGGCGGCACTCGGTGCTGTGTTACGCGCAGTCGGACAGGGATGGCATTGCGCCGTCATTCAGTTCATCAAAGGATCATGGCCCTCAAGCGAGCGCACGGCCATTCCGCAATATCTGAGCGATCGTGTCACCATTGAAGCGGGCGGAAAGGGATTTGTCGGCATTATTGATGACCGGTTGCCGCGGAGTGAACACAAGAAGCAGGCGCAACAACTGTTTCGAAAGGTGCAGAAACTCTTTCGGGCATGGGGCAAAGGGCAGGGGGCATGGAGACGACGCGGCCAGAGACCCAAGCCCCATTCCCCAAGCCCCGTGCCCCAGCTCGTCGTTCTCGATGAAATTCTTGATGCCGTGGAGTTTGGATTCTTGACGCAAACGGACATTGTTCGGCTCATGAAAACAAAGCCCACACGCATGCACCTCGTGCTCACCGGTCACAAAAAGTTTCCAAAAGTTTTCGCCGCCGCTGATCTTGTCACCCGCATGGCGAAAGAAAAACATCCCTACGACAAGGGATTTCTTGCCGTGCGCGGGCTGGATTTCTAGTTACCAAGCAGGGGCTTGTTCGGGGCGTCCCTTAACTGATTTACGGTTTCTCAAAATAAGCTGCATGAAAATCGATAGAGTTGGTGATTTTTTCTAGCTGAGCTTCGTTGGAAGGATACGTAATTGTCAAGATTCCCTTCCGCGAATGGATTACCAATCTGTAAGTATAAAAATCGTCAGGAACGCCTTCAGTATCGCTGATATAACGTATCCTTTTCACGGGGTAACCTTTGATTTCTAGGTTTTCTGGATCAACTTGAACGTTGCTGGGGTTTTTAGGATCAAGAGTGGGTAGAAGTCCTTCCTTAACTTTCTTCACTTCTTGGTCCAAAGATCTACCATCCTTGTAGGAAAACCTGATGTCTGGGCCGTGAAGATGTTTCGCATCATACAAAGCAATAGTGTCGTCACTGAAACGAGAAACTGAAAATGTTCTCGGGTAATTCACAGTAAAGCCAATCTTAAAATCAGAAAAGGCATTCGGAGAGGATTCGATTTCTCTCACTCGAAGCAGGGCAACCAGAGCAGTTATTGCGAGTAAAAGAATAAGAACAATCCACTTTCCGGTTCCAGAAAGCCATCTATGCATAATCACAGCATAACACAAGGTATTCCTTGCCGTGCGCGGGCTGGATTTTAACAGATTTCACTTCTCATCTGATTTCTAACGGGGTATGCTGAAGAACCATGACAGTCGATGTGACACCGGAGACATTTGATGCCGAGGTCCTGAAAGCTGACAAACCGGTGCTGGTGGAGTTTTGGACGTCGTGGTGCGGTCCGTGTCATACGATGAAACCGATTCTTGAGGAGCTTGCGGAAAAGGAAAAGGACCGACTGAAAGTGGTGAAAGCAAGCGCAGAAGATCATCCGGACCTTGCGAACAAGTTCTCCGTGCTCGCCATTCCGACATTTTTCCTGTTCCGCGATGGGCAGGTTGCCGGCCAGAAGATTGGCGCGATGTCGCGGGAAGAACTCGCGCGATTCGTGGGCGTAAATTAAGCAGGCGAATCAGCGCGGGGTATGCCCCGTTAGAAACATTTTCTCGAACATCCTTCAGCAATTTCCTCTGTTTTCCCATGTGCTGCGCACCACAGACTTCCTTAGGCAGTTTCTAACGGGGTATGCGTATCGTCTCGTTGGCGCCTTCGGCAACGGAGCTTGTCTTTGCGTTGGGATGCGGCGACCAACTCCTTGGTCGCACCGCGTTCTGCGATTATCCGCAAGAAACGCAGAGAATCCCGGCTCTTGGCGGCTGGACGACTGCGGATGTTGAATCTGTAGCGAAGCTAAAGCCCGATCTCGTCTTTACGAGCACGTTTTTGCAAGATTCCATCGTCGCCGTGCTTCGCGAACGTAGGATACCTGTCTGTCACACGGATCCGCGAACGCTTGCAGACGTTTTGCAGTCGTTTGAAACCACCGCTGCCGCGCTGGGTATTCCCGACCGCGGTCGTGAACTTCGCGTGCGCGTAGAATCACAACTTGTCCCCGTATCCCCTATCCTGGTATCCCCCGCACTTCGCGTGTATGCCGAGGAGTGGCCGGAACCGCCGATGGCGTCTGGTAATTGGGTGCCGGATCTTCTTGCGCACGCGGGCGGTATTTCCCTGCTGTCTGCTGGCGAGCGCAGTCGTACCGTCAGTGTTGATGAAGTGCAGGCGTTCGATCCGGATGTGATTGTGCTCAATTATTGCGGGATGGAACATATTCCCTCTGCCACGCAGATTGCGCGCGTCACCTCTCGAAAGGAATGGAACACGCTGCGTGCCGCGCGCGCGGGGCGCATCATGGTCATCCCGGATTCGCTTCTGAATCGGCCCGGACCACGGCTTCTGGAAGGGTTTCACGCGCTTGTCCGGTGTATCGAATCCGCTCGCGCAACGCACGAGGCGTAGCACGAGAGCGTTTGCATTTCGGATGTTACGCCGTGACCTTCAGAACGGTGGTGCCTTCTTTTGCTTTCTTACTCACTTTGATGCCGACCGCATCTCCCTTCTTTGCGGATTCCACCGGCTGGTGCTCAACTTGCATCGACGTAACTTCTTGCTCGAACTCCTCTTCGCCGCGCTGAAATTTCAGGGTATCGCCGATGGCGACTTTCCCTGACAGCTCAACAATGGCAACGCCCACGTTATCGAAATAGTGGACGACCTTCCCTACAGTGGTTTCCATGGCAGTAGTGGTCTGCTACGGATAAGTACTCCTACCGTACCGCTCGCGTGTCCGCAATGCAATGACCTATTGGTCGGGGACGTGGGAATCCTATTGCCACGTGGGAATCCTCCTCCCCCGACCGAATGCCACTGGCATTCGGTCTCCTCCGGAGCCCGCCACTTCTGCTCGGTACTTTCCTCGCAGAAGTTGGCTTCGATTCCCACGCGAACAGAAGTAAGAACGGCCGGGCGCGAGGCCCAGCCGTTCTTCCTTTTGGTCGGGGACGTGGGAATCGAACCCACTGCCTCACGGTCCCGAACCGTGCGTTCTGCCAATGAACTAGTCCCCGGTATGCTCTGGGAATATTTCGATGATCGCGGCGTAGTCCCGCCAGAGGCGGGACGAAGCCGGATGGTGGACCCGGCGGGATTCGAACCCAGCTGCCTCTTCCATGCCATGGAAGCGCTCTACCGATTGAGCTACGGGCCCGCTGTATAGGAAAAAAGAAACATTTCTCTTGGTGGACCGGAGGGGATTTGAACCCCTGACCCCGGCAATGCGAATGCCGTGCTCTACCACTGAGCTACCGGCCCCTTCGGGCTTCGTTGAACAGACGGCCTCCATCGTAGCGTAGAGCGCATAACGTTTCCACCCGGGCGTTCTCCTTGGTACTCTGGAGGGTGAGAAACACGAACATCATTCCAAGTGATTATTTTTCTTGTGCTCAAAGCGGTGCTAGGGGGCATACTGGTGATTGCAGGATTTCTTGCGTTGATTACGCCCTTTACGCCAGGATCCTGGCTTGCGCTTCTTGGTTTCGAGTTGCTCGGTCTTCGGGTGCTCTTTTCACGACAGTTCCGGAGATGGCGTTTTGTGAAACACAGCCGCGTGCTGGGGTCGCGTCTCATGTTCTGGGGGACGATGGGTATTGGATTTCTCCCCTTTATTCTTCTCGGGATCTGGGTTGCGCAATCACGTGTGCCGGGAACGCCTCGGATGCTTGTATCTCCCTCTCCACCGCATGCTCTTCAGCAACTCCGTGTGGGTTCCCACCCGCTGACCGTTGAGATCGCACAGACACCAGATGAGCATGCGCGTGGGTTGTCCGGGCGTACATCGCTTGGAGAAGAGTACGGTATGCTCTTTGTGTTTTCACGTGAGCAAGAACGCACATTCTGGATGAAAGACACGCATATTCCCCTTGATCTGCTCTGGATTCGAGATGGACGTGTTGTGGGCATCACAGAAAATGTTCAACCGGAACCCGGTGTGCCAGAAGAACGCCTGCGACAGTACAGTTCTCCAAGCCCCGTCGATTGGGTATTGGAGACAAACGGTGGGTGGTCTGCAACGCACGGCGTTCGCATAGGAGACCTCGTTGCACTTCGTACGCAAGGAGGTGAGGCTGAATGAAACCAGTGTACGTCTGCACCGGAGGGTGTGGTGGGAAAGTCACCACAGAAGCATATGCAGCAGGAAAAACGACCTGTGGTACGTTGACATGTCCGAAATATAGTCAACCGTTTGAATCTCGGCATGAATGCGACACCTGCGGAGAGGTCCTGATGCCCGAAGCATCTACGCACCACGAGCAGAAACACGCGTTGTCAGTCTGACAGTTGGTTGTACCGTGAGGCCATGGGTGAAAAACTCCCGCGGTTTCCCAACATACGGACCCTTTTCTTTGCGGGAGGGATCGCATTGTTTGTCCTTCTCTGGCCGCTGGACCGTCGCCATCTGGTATTTACTGAACACTCCTTTACGAGTGGCGCATACACGGAGTACACAACGATCGCACTCTACGCATCTGATCTTGCGTTTCTTCTGCTCTGGGCATCGTGGCTTTGGTATACAGGAAAATCCACACAGAAACGTCTCCCGCCAAAGCGGGTATTTTGGCTAGCAACAGCCTTTTTTGGATGGGTGGCATTCCGTGCAATGCCTCTCGGAGGAGATAGTGTGGGCTTTTCCACACTGCTTGGATGGTACGGAGTTGCGAGAGTCCTCCAAGGCTATGTGCTCGCGATCATTGCTGCCCATGTATGGTCCGCGACCACATTACGGAACGTTCTACTAAGTGCTCTTATCGTTTCAGGAGTGTTCCAAGGACTTCTCGGAACAGCACAGGTGCTTCATGGAAAGAGTCTTGGACTGATGTTCCTAGGGGAACATCCTCTTTCCCTTGAAACAGCCGGAGTGGCAAAAGTTGATATAGAAACAGAGAGCCCCCAAGGAACACCTGTTTCTATAGGAACAAGTACCGTAAACGGACATACAGAGAATGGTGTTCCTATAGGAACAAAGGTTCTGCGAGGGTACGGAACGTTCCCACACCCAAACGTTCTCGCCTCGTTTCTCCTTCTCGCGTTTCTCGCATCTATGTACTTTTTGAACTCGGATAGGCGTGGAACACGTGAAACTTTGACTGTTTCTATAGGAACAATCACTTCTGGGCTGCTCTTGACATTCTCTCGATCAGCATGGATATCTCTGCTATTCGCGATGGTCGCCATTGCCATTGGTTCCTATAGGAACATGGGGAGTAGTGCCTATAGGAAATCGGTAGTTATCCTCCTTGCAGCTTCTTTGGGAATCCTTGCTGTTTCCCTCTCAGACGGAGTCCGCTCCGCGGTGGTTTCGAGGGTTGTTCCTATAGAGACTGATGCATTTATCGCAGGAAGAGTATCATCTTTTCACGATACTTTTCGTATTTTAGCAAGTTATCCTCTCCTTGGTGCTGGAACCGGAAACGGCTTTCTCGATCTCGTGAGAACAGCGCGAAACATTGACATTATAGGAAACTATGTTACTTCAAGTACTCGTGAACCCTGGCAATATCAGTACCCGCATAATCTTTTGCTCGTTCTTCTTCTCGAGTTTGGAGTCGTCGGTCTTCTCATGTTCTTCGGTATTCTGTATCACCTCGTGAAGCATGCTGTGCGGGCATTTCGCGCGTCGCCCGGTGACCGACGTCTCCTCCTGGGCGCGCTTGTTGTGCTTTTGGTGGTGTGCCTGTTGAGCCTGACCGATCACTATTTGTGGACCATCCAGCAGGGGCGTATCGCTCTCTGGGGAAGCATTGGGATCGTCTTGGGGAGTATCCCGCGAAACAGCGAAGAGTCCTCGAGGAATGCAGCGATCTGACGTGTGCTGTTTTAGGGCGTGCCGAAAATAAGTCGCACGAGCGTGTGTTCGAACGCATCGAGGAAACGAAGACGAAGCTGCGCCACCCACAGTACAATAAGTGCAATGGCAAGGAGGGCATGGACGAGAGCGGCATCCCGCGTGTCACGCTGGGCGTGGGAAAGCGCACGGTGAGGTTCTTCTGCCATTACACTCACCATATGTCTGAATTACGCGCTTCCGCAATGCAGGTCGAACATGATCGGCCACCATTTCGTATGTCCGCACAGGATGTCGCGGCGTTGTTGCGCACCAACAGCGCGACTGGCCTCACGGGTGCAGAAGCATCGCGACGTCTGCAGATCTACGGAAAGAATCTTTTGGACCAGCGAGAGCGGTTCTTCCTTCGCTCGCTTCTGCACCGTCTTACCGGCAGTCTCACGCTGATTCTCCTTGCAGCGATGGGTATTTCCGTCGCACTGGGCGCGTATGCCGACGCCACCATTATTGGCGTTGTGGTGCTTATTGACCTTGTTGTGGGGCTCTTCTACGAGTCCTATGCGCGGTATCGTATCGAGTTGTTGCAGAAACAAGTGCCGCGCACCGCAGAGATTCTGCGGGAAGGGAATCAGCGGCTGTGCCCGGCCGAAGATGTTGTCCAAGGAGATGTTGTTGTGCTGCGTGCGGGAGAGCGGATTCCTGCGGACACGCGTCTCACGAAGGTGCAGGGATTGCGTATGGATGAAGCGGTACTGACCGGTGAACCGGGGGATGGAGAGAAATTCGTTCACGCGATTGATGCCCCGGTTGGATTGGCAGACCAACGGAACATGGTGTTTGCCGGCACAGTCGTTACGACAGGGCAGGGGCAGGGCATTGTGGTTGCAACCGGCGCGCAGAGTGTCCTTGGATCTCTTGCGCGTCGTGTGGTGGAGGCGGGGTGGCAGCCAACACCGCTGGAGCATCATCTGAAGCGTCTGGGGCAATTCATCGGTGCGGGCATTGTGATGACCGCGAGCGCGTTGTTTGCGCTCGGGGTATACCGCGGCGAACATCCAGCGGATATGTTCCGTACGGTATTAACCCTTGCCGTTGCCGCGATCCCGGAGGATCTCACCTTTATTCTCACCATTGCACTTGCAGTCGGCGCGACGCGGTTATTGCGGTATCGCACTGTTGTCCGGCATCTGACGGCGGCGGAGACACTTGGGGACGCAACGATTGTTCTGACAGACAAGACCGGAACGCTGACGACAGGCGTCTTA